>NZ_JACXWY010000025.1:0-57931 GCF_014764685.1 Allobosea spartocytisi | reverse complement strand
CCCCCGCTTGACTCCCCACCCCCAGCGGCTCTACCCCCATCGACGGGACACGCCCCCCCAACGGGGCGCGCCCATCTGTAAGGATGGAGACATCGATGGCGAATACCGCACCGACCACGCGTCCGCGCGTGCCTAACTTCTCGTCCGGCCCCTGCGCCAAGCGCCCCGGCTGGGCCCTCAAGAACCTCTCCGACGCCCCGCTCGGCCGCTCGCACCGCGCCAAGATCGGCAAGGACAAGCTCAAAGCCGCGATCGACCTCACCCGCGAGGTGCTGCAGGTTCCGGCCGACTACCGCATCGGCATCGTGCCCGCTTCCGACACCGGCGCCGTCGAGATGGCGCTGTGGAGCCTGCTCGGCGCCCGCGGCGTCGACATGGTGAGCTGGGAGAGTTTTGGCGCCGGCTGGGTCACCGATGTCGTCAAGCAGCTCAAGCTCGCCGATGTCCGCACCTTCGAGGCCCCCTACGGCGAACTGCCGAACCTCAGGAAGGTCGACACCAAGAACCGCGACGTCGTCTTCACCTGGAACGGCACCACCTCGGGCGTGCGCGTCGTCGATGCCGACTGGATCGCGGATGATCGCGAGGGGCTGACCATCTGCGACGCCACCTCCGCCGCCTTCGCCCAGCGCCTCGACTGGCAGAAACTCGATGTCGTCACCTTCTCCTGGCAGAAGGTGCTCGGCGGCGAGGCCGCGCATGGCATGATCGTGCTCTCGCCCCGCGCGGTCGAGCGGCTGCTGACCTACAAGCCGGCCTGGCCGCTGCCGAAGATCTTCCGCATGACCTCCGGCGGCAAGCTGATCGAGGGCATCTTCTCCGGCGAGACGATCAACACCCCCTCCATGCTCGCGGTCGAGGATTATCTCGACGCGCTGAACTGGGCGAAGAAGGTCGGCGGGCTCGACGGGCTGGTGAAGCGCGCCGATGCCAACGCCCGCGTCATCGCCAAATTCGTGCGCGAGAACGACTGGATCGACTTCCTGGCCGTGAAGCCGAAGACGCGCTCCAACACGAGCGTGTGCCTGAAGTTCACCGACCCGGCCGTCACCGCCCTGCCGGCGGACGCGCAGGCGGCCTTCGCCAAACAGGTCGTCTCGATCATCGAGAAGGCCGGCGCCGGCTACGATCTCGGCCATTACCGCGACGCCCCTCCCGGCCTGCGCATCTGGTGCGGCGCGACCGTCCAGTCGCGCGACGTCAAGGCGCTGCTGCCCTGGATCGAATACGCCTTCGCCGAGGCCAAGGCGGGGTTGGGCAAGAAGGCGGCGTAACAAGCTGCCGTCATGGTCGGGCTTGACCCGGCCATCTCTTTTCAGAAGAGGCGCCGCCCTGCGCCTCCGCGTCCCGAGATGGCCGGGTCAAGCCCGGCCATGACGCTCTCCTCCTCTTTACGCGCCGAACGCTCCCCGTGCAGCGCGGCGCCAGCCGGAGCCTCCCATGCCCGCACCCAAGGTCCTGATTTCCGACGCCCTCTCCCCCGCCGCCGTGCAGATCTTCAAGGATCGCGGCATCGACGTGACCTTCGATCCCAACCTCGGCAAGGACAAGGACAAGCTCGCCGCGATCATCGGCGACTATGACGGCCTCGCCATCCGCTCGGCCACCAAGGCGACCGCCAAGCTGCTGGAGGCCGCGGCGAAGCTGAAGGTCATCGGCCGCGCCGGCATCGGCGTCGACAATGTCGAGATCCCCGCCGCGACCGCCCGCGGCATCATCGTGATGAACACGCCCTTCGGCAATTCGATCACCACCGCCGAGCACGCCATCGCCATGATGTTCGCGCTCGCCCGCCAGATCCCCTCGGCCGACGTCTCCACCCAGGCCGGAAAGTGGGAGAAGAACCGCTTCATGGGCGTCGAGATCACGGCCAAGACGCTCGGCCTGATCGGCGCCGGCAATATCGGTTCGATCGTCGCCGAGCGCGCCATCGGCCTCAAGATGCGCGTCATCGCCTATGACCCCTATCTGTCGCCGGAACGCGCCGTGGCGTTGGGCGTCGAGAAGGTCGAGCTGGAAGACCTGCTGAAGCGCGCGGACTTCATCACGCTGCACGTCCCGATGACGCAGATGACCAAGAACATCCTCTCGGCCGAGAACCTCGCCAAGACGAAAAAGGGCGTGCGGATCATCAACTGCGCCCGCGGCGGCCTCGTCGATGAGCAGGCGCTGGCGGACCTGATCAAGTCCGGCCATGTCGCCGGTGCCGCCTTCGACGTGTTCTCGCAGGAGCCGGCTGAATCGAACCCGCTATTTGGCTTGGAAAACGTCGTCTGCACGCCGCATCTCGGCGCCTCCACCAACGAGGCCCAGGAGAATGTCGCCCTGCAGGTCGCCGAGCAGATGAGCGACTATCTGCTCAAGGGCGCCATCACCAACGCGGTCAACTTCCCCTCGATCTCGGCGGAAGAGGCGCCGCGCATCAAGCCCTTCGTCGATCTGGCGGAGAAGCTCGGCTCCTTCCTCGGCCAGCTCACCGAGGCACCGGTCAAGGGCATCCGCATCGAGTATGAGGGCGCGGTCGCCGCACTCAACCTCAAGGCGATCTCGGCCGCCGCGATCACCGGCGTGCTCAGGCCCTTCCTGCCCGAGATCAACATGGTCAACGCCGCGCTGATCGCCAAGGAGAAGGGCATCGTCGTCGAGGAGCTGACCCGCGACGTCGCCGGCAACCTCGAAAGCGTCATCCGCATCGTCGTCGATGCCGAGGACATGCCCCGCCATGCCTCCGGCACCGTCTTCCATGACGGCAAGCCGCGCATCGTCGAGATCCGCGACATCGCCGTCGATGCCGAGTTCGCGCCGCACATGCTCTATGTCCGCAACGCCGACAAGCCGGGCTTCATCGGCGCTTTCGGCTCGCTGCTCGGCGGCGCCGGCGTCAATGTCGCGACCTTCGCGCTCGGCCGCGACAAGCCGGGCGGCGACGCGATCTGCTATGTCGCGGTGGACGAGCCCATCTCGGATGAGCTACTGGCCAAGATCCACGAGATCCCCATGGTCAAGCGCGCCAGGCGCCTGAGGTTTTAACATCTTGATCAATCCGCTGAAGGCTCTCGTCGCCGCGCCCGCCGGGGCGATGGAGCCGATCCGCTTCGAGGTCCGCCGCGACGAGGCGGCGGGCCTCTGGTACGCCATGGATGTGGGCGAGCTTGGCATCGTCACCGAGGCCGACACGCTCGATGCCCTGCGCGAGCGGGTGAAGCAGCTCCTGCCGGAATGTTTCGGCATCGAGAACTGCCCTGTAGAGCTCGAACTCTGCGACAGCGAGAATAACGGACCGGCCTGACGCACCGCCGTAACCCCGCCGTAATGTCCATTCTCTCTGATGCGGACATCACGAGGAAACGTCCATGCCTGCCCGCCTTCGCCTTGCCGCCGCCCTCGCTTTCGTCGGCCTGGCCATTCCACCCGCCTTCGCCGATTGGGATCGGCCCAGCCTCGACAAGGGCATCGCCAAGCTCGAGCGCCGCACTGAGGGCCGGCTCGGCGTCGCGCTGATCGACCTGAAGGACCACAAGCTCTGGTCCTGGCGCGGAGCCGAGACCTTCCCGATGCAGAGCGTCTTCAAGCTGCCGCTGGCGGTAGCCGTGCTACAGCAGGTCGAGGCGGGGAAGTTCAAGCTCGACCAGCCGATCACCATCACCCGCAAGGACCTGTCGCTCTTCAACAGCCCCATCGCCCGGCAATTCAAGGGCGAGAGCGCGACCTACCCGGTGCGGGACTTGATCCGCCTCGCCGCCGGCCAGAGCGACAACACGGCGGCCGACCGGTTGATGCGCGAGATCGGCGGCCCGCAGGTGGTGACGAAGATGCTGCGCGACGGTGGCATCGAAGGCATGTCGATCGACCGCTACGAACGCCAGTTCCAGCCGGAGATCTACGGTCTCAAGGGCTTCGGCTGGAACGAGGTCGTCGACGAGCAGCGCTTCCGCGCCGATCTGCGCGCCCTGAACCCCGAATTGCGCATCGCGGCGCTGGCCGCCGCTCTGAAGGACAAGCGCGACGCCGCGACGCCGGAGGCGAGCGCGCGCTTCCTCGAGGGCTTCGCCGAAGGCAACTGGCTGCGCAACCCCGCGCACACTGCCTTCCTGACCAAGGTCATCAGCGAATCGAAGATCGGCACCGGCCGCCTCAAGGCCGGGCTGCCGCCGGGCTCCGTCCTCGCTCATCGCACCGGGCTCGGCCTGACCACGGACGGCATCAACCACGCCACCAACGACATCGGCATCGCGACGCTGCCGGACGGGCGGCGCTTCGTCATCGTCACCTATCTTGCCGGCTCGCGCGCCGATGCCCCGAAGCGGGAAGCCGCACTCGCCGAGGCGGCGCGGCTGGCGGTTTCAGCCTTGCGTTGAGAACCGCTGTTTTTGGCGAGCCCGCGCTTGTATCGCCGGAGATTCTCTCTCATTCTCAATAACGAGGGAGAGGCTGACATGTCTGACGCAGTCTTCAAGGGCGGCAGGTCGGAGTTTATGTCGTTTCCGGGCAGTATCTGCCTCAACGACAATACAATACTCGGCATGTGGTACTGGGATGTAAAGCAGGATCGGCTCTACGCCGATGCACGATTCGCCGCGCTGTTTTCTGTCGATCCCGAGGAAGCGATCCGCGGCGCGCCGGTCGATGCCTATGTCAACGGCATCCATTCCGGGGATCGCGAGCGGGTCGCGCGGGAAGTCGCGCACTGCACGCGGGCCGGCATCGATTTCAGCAGCCAATACCGCGTCTCGACAGCCGAGGGCGAGCGGCTCATTGCGGCGTTCGCACGCTGCCACCGCATGGCGGATGGCAGCGCCACGCATTATGTCGGGATTGCGCTCGACATCACGGAGACGGTCGGCACGGAGACGCCGACCGCAAACGTCGCCGACCATGTCATGCAGGCTTACCGCGTCGCGAAGGACGCTGGCGACGAGGAACTCAAAAGCGAGCTGAAGAACCTGCTGGTGCGGATCGGCAGGCGCCTGTCGCGGGAAGCCAGCCCCATGGACGCCCGCTGAAAGGCCACGCGGCGGCTTGAGCCTTGTCGAGCGAGGTGGACACCGGCTCGCGTGAAGAAAATCCGATAAAACAAGGAGATAGAGCGTTTTCGCAGAAAGGCGGAAATGCTCTATCGCCCCAGCCGCTCGGCGATGAAGATGCCGCCGAGCACCAACGCGAGCGCGACCGCATGGTAGAGGCCGAAAGGCTCGCCGATGATCGCCACGGCGAGAATCGGCGCGAAGACCGGCACGAGATTGACGAAGACGCCGGCCCGGCCGGGCCCGATCAGCTCGACCGCCCGCAAGAAGGCGAGCTGCGACAGGAGCGAGGGGCCGATCACGACGAAAGCGAGGATGAGCCAGCCCTTCGGCGTCGGCGCGTAGTACTGGCCGAGCGCGATCTCGGCCGCGAGCAGCGGCAGCGAGATCACGCAGGCGAAGCAGGCGACCGCGGTGAAGAAGACCAGCCCCGGCATCGGAGGCCGATTGCGCACGGCGACCGTGTAGCCCGCGTAGAACACACAGGCGAGGATCATGAACAGGTCTCCTGCCGCGAAGCGCAGGCCGGTCAGGACATGGAAATCGCCGCGGCTCGCCGTGACCGCGACACCGATCAGCGTCACCGCGACGCCGAGCGCCTGCATCAGGCCGATCCGCGTGCGATAGGCCAGGAAGGCGCCGATCAGCACGAAGATCGGGATCGAGCCCTGAAGAATGCCGATATTGATCGCCGAGGTCGAATAGGCAGCGAGATACATCAGCATGTTGAACATGGTGAAACCGCCCATGCCGAGCAGGGCGATGAACCCCCAGCGCGCCCGCAGCGCCGGCCAATGGACGCGGAGCTGGTCGCGCAGCAGCCAGGGCAGGACCGCGCAGACCGCGATCCACCGGAACGAGGTCAGCGCCATGGGCGAGATGTTGCCGACGGCGAGCCGGCTCGCCACGGCGTTGCCGGCCCACATCAGCGTCGTCAGGATCATCAGAAGATAGGCATTCGCCCAGGCCCGATGCAGCCATGTCTGGGAGGGGTACACGTTTCGGCCCTGTCGCGAGGAAGGAGCTTTGCATAACCTTGCGCAACCCGCCCCTCCTATGAGATTGCGCGCACACCTGCCCGTCGCCCGATGCATCCCTCGGAACCCTGCCCATGATCCAGACCGGCCACCGTCCCCTCCGCCTGCTCTTCGTCGAAGGCAATACGCGCGAGCATCGCGAGGAGCATGTCGCCGGCTATGGCGCGACCCCGGCCGAGGCCTATGCGGCCGAAATCGCCGCGATCGCCCCCGGCATCGTCTCGGATATCTGCCTGCCGGCGGATGAGGGCGCCAATCTGCCGGATGCCGCAGGGCTGGAATCCTATGACGGCATTTTCCTCACCGGCTCGGCCCTGCACATCTACAAGATCGAGCCGGCCGTGACCCGGCAGATCGAATTGATGCGCGCGATCTATGCCAGCGGCACGCCCAGCTTCGGCTCCTGCTGGGGCATCCAGATGGGCGCGGTCGCGGCCGGCGGCACCGTCACCGCCAATCCGAACGGGCGCGAGGTCGGCTTCGCCCGGCGCATCGCGCCGACCGAGATCGGCCGTGGCCACGCGCTGCTGGCCGGGCGCCCCGCCGCCTTCGATGCCCCGGCGATCCATCTCGACAGCGTCGCCCTGCCGCCGCATGGCACGACGATCCTCGCCTCGAACGCCATCAGCCAGGTCCAGGCCGCCGAGATCAAGCATAATGGCGGCACCTTCTGGGGCGTGCAGTATCACCCCGAATTCCCGCTGAAACAGGTCGCCTCCATCCTCGGCCGCATGGTGCCGCTGCTGATCGAGGAGGGCTTCCGCAAGGACGAGGTCACCGCGAAGGATTGGCTCGCGGACCTCGAGACGCTCGACGCCGACCCCGCCCGCCAGGACCTCGCCTGGGCCCATGGCCTCGACCGCGAGGTGCTGGACGCCGAGCGCCGCGTCACGGAGCTGCGCAATTTCCTCGACCGTCGCGTCAAGCCGCATGCGAGCGAACGCGGCAGGGCGTGAGGCCGGTTAGCGGAACTGCCGGAAAGCCCAGAAGCCGAGAGCGGCCAAGCCCAGCAACCAGATCAGGACGATGATCGCAGCCCCGACGGCGCTGCGCGGTCGGCTGGCGCGCTCATCGGCCTGCCCTCGAAACTCGCTCATGAGCTCGGCCGGGATGAGGCGGACCGCCAGAGCGATCCCGGCGGGCACGATGAGCAGGTCATCCAGATAGCCCAGGACCGGAATGAAATCCGGAATGAGGTCGATCGGACTGAGGGCGTAAGCGGCGACCGCGGCAGCGACGGCTTTCGCGATCAACGGCGTCCGCGGATCGCGCGCGGCAATCCAAAGAGCGACGGCGTCACGCTTGACCCGTCCTGCCCATTGCGTGATCCGTTTCAGCATGGGCGCGGCTTCTCATGAACCGGAGGCGTCCGCAACGGGCGGGAAGCCGAAACCGGTGTTATTGGAAGCGGCGATGCCACACCCGGAGAAGCACCTGCCTGCAACGATCAGCGTTGAGCTGGTTGGTCGCCTGATCAAGGCCCAGTTTCCGCAATACGCGACGCTGGCACTGGAAGCCGTCCAGCCGGGAGGCTGGGACAATCGAACCTTTCGCCTTGGCCAGGAGCTGTCCGTTCGCTTGCCGAGCGCAGAACGCTATGTCCCGCAGGTCGAAAAGGAGCACCGCTGGCTGCCGAGGCTGGCTCCGAACTTGCCCCTTCCGATCCCGGTTCCGTTGGCGATGGGCGCGCCAGGCGAAGGTTACCCTTGGCCCTGGTCGATCTATCGATGGCTTCAAGGCGAGCCTGCAACGACCGGCGATATTGCCGACCTGCCTGCTTTGGCCCGATCATTGGGCTCCTTCCTGGCTGCATTGCACCGGATCGATGCCACCGGCGGACCTGCCGCCAGGAACCACAATTTTCATCGTGGCGGGCGCCTTGCCATCTACGACTCGGAAACGCGGTCCGCTTTGACGGCCCTCACCGGACGGATTGATGCCGCCTCTGCCGCCGAGGTGTGGGAAACGGCACTCTCGTCGGAATGGAGCGGCCAGCCGCTATGGGTTCACGGCGACATCGCCTCGGGCAATCTGCTGGTCAAGGACGGAGCCCTTTGTGCAGTCATTGATTTCGGAAGCTCGGCTGTAGGCGACCCCGCCTGCGATCTGGTGATGGCCTGGACAGAGTTTTCCGGAGACAGCCGCGCTGCGTTCCGCGCCGAACTCGCGCTTGACGACAACACCTGGAGTCGTGCTCGCGGATGGGCCTTGTGGAAGGCCCTCATCACCCTCGCAAGCGCCGGTCAGGATGCTCGCTCGATTGAAAAAGCCGGGAGGATCGTCACCGAGGTCATCGCGGACCACCGCCGGTCGTCCGGGACGTAGTGCTGATTTCGGACCGAGCGCCGACCTGCCTTGGCACTCCCGCACATCCGCAAACCCTTGCAGAAAACCCGCGCCGTCCGGCACAGTTCGCCGGAACCGTTCCGCACGAAGCCCCGTTGCTCTGTCGCCCATGCTGGCGACAACCGGGACGCGCGCGAGACCACGATGAGACTTTCAGGCGGCTGCAACTGCGGACAGGTCCGCTACGAACTCGACGGCGAGCCGATCCGCGTCGGCATCTGCCATTGCGAAACCTGCCGGAAGGGCTCCGGCTCGGCCTTCTCCTTCTTCGGAATCTGGCCCCGGACCGGCGCGACGCTCTCCGGCGAGCTCGGCTGCTGGCAGAGCCGGGCGGGCGGCGAGCGCTTCTGCCCGCGATGCGGCTCGCCGCTGTTCTGCTGGGCGGAAGGTTCGGACGAGATCGAGATCAAGCTCGGCACCCTGGACAGCCCGCCGAGCGCGCTCGTGCCCGCCTATGAGCTCTGGACCATCCGCCGGGAGCCATGGCTGGCGCCTCGGCAGGGCACCGAGCAGCACCGGCGCGACCGCGGGGACGCCGGCGACTGACCCTTGAAGCGACCGGCGCGCATCCACTGCGAGGGCAATCGTCGCGTGGCGGGCCCTGACAGGGCGAGCACGGTCGTCCCGGCCTCCTGTCATGCCCTTCCCGGTGGGCTGACGCCTTGCCGCCACCGCCGGAAAGCGCTTCGCGCCCGGCCGACGCTCCTGCGAATGGAGGACGAGGCCATGGCCCAGCGGGCCTATCCGCAGTTAGGCTCGATTTCGCCTTGGGCGCGCCGGATTCGGCACCGTCTATCACGGCCTCGTGACTTTGATTTGGAGGGGGAAACTTCATGAAATACGGCCTCGCCGCCGCCCTCGTGATCGCGCCTGGCCTCGCCAGCGCCGCCGAGACCGAGCTTTCGAGCCGCATCGACCGCGTCACGGTCTATCCCGACGGCGCCATCGTCACCCGCCTGGGCAAGGCCGACCTGCTGCAGGGTGCCTCGCAGATCGTGCTGCGTGGCCTGCCGGCGACGATCGACCCGGCCTCCATCCGCATCGAGGGGAAAGGCGACGGCTCGTTCTCGGTCGGCGCCATCGATGTCCGCGTCACCCCGGGCGAGGCGAAGCCGGTCCTCGACAAGACCGTCGAGGACAAGCTCAAGGCGCTGCGCGACGAGAAGGGCGCGCATGAGGGCCGCATCGCCGCGATCGAAGCCCAGCGCGCCACCATCGAACGCTTCGCCCAGACCGGCCCCGACAAGCTCGGCCCGGACGGCAAGGCCCTGCCCGTCGCCGACTGGCCGACAGTGTTCGAGGCGATCGGCACCGCTTTGGTCAAGGTCCAGAACGATCTGCGCGGCGAGCGCGGCAAGCTCGCGGATGTCGAGGCCGAGATCGCCGCGCTCGAAAGCGCCCGCCCGCAAGGCGGCCGCCCCGGCGCGCCGAAGCGCGACGTCGCCATCGCGGTCGAGGCCCCGCAGCCGGTCGCGGCCGAGTTCACGGTCAGCTATCGCGTCAGCGGCGCGCAATGGGTGCCCGGCTACGAGGCGCGATTGACGACCACGACGGCGAAGCCGGAACTGGCGCTGACCCGCCGCGCCGAGATCCGCCAGCGCACCGGCGAGGACTGGGGCGACGTCGCGCTGACCCTGTCGACGACGCGCTCGGCCGGCGGCACCGGCGCGCCCGATCTCCAGCCGATGCAGATCGCGTTCTTCGAGCCGCCGGCGATCTATGAAAGCCGTTTGCGCAAGGTTGCGCCTACGCCGATGGCCGCCGCCCGCGCCAAGGCGGAGGCCGAGGCTCTGGCCGAGCAGGCAGAGGCAAAGGCCGCGTCGCAACGCGCCGCAGCGCCGCCCAGGCCGGCGGAAGTCCAGACCGCCCGGATCGAAGCCGGCCCTTATCAGGCGAGCTTCCAGGTGCCCGGCCGCGCCACCATTCCGCAGGACGGCACGGTGAAGACGGTCGTGCTCACGCAGCGCAAGGCCGAGCCGACGCTATCGGCCCGCAGCGTGCCGGAGCTGGAACAGAAGGCCTTCCTCGAAGCCGCCTTCAATCATGACGAGGAAGCTCCGCTCCTGCCGGGCAAGGTCGCGCTGCATCGCGACGGCACTTATGTCGGCACGGGCCGGATCGGGCTCGTCGCGCCGGGGGACGAGGTCGCGCTCGGCTTCGGCGCCGACGATCGGATCAAGGTCAGCTTCGCCCCGGTGAAGCGCCGCGAGAACGAGCCGCGCTGGCTCAACCAGACCCGCACCGACCAGCGCGAGTTCCGCACGGTGGT
The DNA here is from genome assembly GCF_014764685.1 of Allobosea spartocytisi. NCBI lineage: Bacteria > Pseudomonadati > Pseudomonadota > Alphaproteobacteria > Hyphomicrobiales > Alloboseaceae > Allobosea > Allobosea spartocytisi. Next base: position 47,255 of record NZ_JACXWY010000025.1, on the reverse strand, counting down.
GAAGAGCCTGCATGCTCAAGCCGTCAAGGTCACCGTGCTGCAGCGCACCCCCTATTCCGAGAACAGCGCGATCACGGTCGAGACGATCGCGGCCCAGACCACGCCGCCGACCGAGAAGCAGGTCGGCGACAAGCGCGGCGTCTCCTCCTGGACCTTCGATCTCGCACCGGGCGGCGAGAAGGAGCTCCGTCTCGCCTACCGCATCAAATCGCCGGGCGACCGCGAGCTCTCCTATGACGAGCAGCCGCTGCCGCAGGCGACGGATTGAGGCCAGAGGCCTGCGCCACCGGCCCCGGAGCGCCTCGCTCCGGGGCGTGAAGGCACCTTGCATCGGCAACCGGAGGCCGATCGCGCAAATGATCTAAAATAAAAGAATGCCCGAATCAGGAACCCATGGCGAGAGGCGGCGTTGTCTCTATCACCTGGGGAATTCATGGTTTGGAGTTTACTTTCATGCGCAATGTCGCCATCGCCATCATTTCTGCAACTGTTCTTTCGACCAGCGCCTATGCGCAAACGGCTACCAGCACGACGGCGGTGAAGGAAGTCTATGTCGCCGCCAAGCCGACCGACGTACTGAGCAGCAACCTGATCGGCCTCAATGTCCAGAACTCCGCCAAGGACAAGATCGGCGAGATCAAGGACATCGTCATGTCGAATGGCCAGGTCGCCGGCTACATCGTTTCCGCCGGCGGCTTCCTCGGCATGGGCGAGCACTATGTGATCGTCTCGCCGGCCGCCGTGAAGGTGAACTATTCCGAGAACGACAAGAAGTGGTCGGCCACGATGGAGACCACGAAGGACGCTCTCAAGGCGGCGCCGCAGTTCAAATATGAAGGCCGCTGGGCAAAGTAAGTCCTTGCCGTAAGTCGATGACGGCCCTGCTTCGGCGGGGCCGTTTTCATGTTAGCGGCCTCTCGGGTCGGTAGGCCCGGACGCGCCACCCCGTCGGGGAGCTAAACCGCCATTTCCAGCTCGCGCTTGCGGCCGAGATCGTTCATCCAGGTCCGGAATTTCGGCTGCGCCGCGATCTGATGCGCATAATGCCGGCCCAGCGCCTCGGTCAGCCGGCCATGGCGGCCGAGCTGCTCGTCGGCGAAGCCGATCATCACCGAATTCGGCCAGGCCTGCGGCCGGATCTCGCGCAGACGCGCGAACAGCGCGTCCTCGCCCTCATGCGGATCGGCCTGCGCCATCAGGGTCAGCATCGCCGCCGTCGAGCGCGAGATGCCCATATGGCAATGCACCAGCAGATGGCCGGCCTTCCGGCCCACCGCCGAGGCGCGCAAGCCCTCGCCGAAGCCGAGGATCTCCGCAACATGCCCCGGCGCCGGCATGATCCTGTCCGGGGCCGGATCGATGATGTCGTGGAAGCGCAGCGTCACCCGCTCATGCGTGCCATAGGCGCCGAAGGCCTCGATTTCGGCCCGGTCGGGATCGAGCACCGAGAGCACATGCGTGACCTCGCGGGCGCTGTTGCCCGGCAGTTCCTCGATGCCGCAGATGGTCAGGGTCGAGATGGCGAGGGTTTTCATGGCATCATTCCGCATACCGTCATGGTCGGGCTCGTCCCGACCATCCACGTCTTTAGCCCGCATCGCTCACCAAGGGGAGCCAAAGACGTGGATGCCCGCCACAAGGGCGGGCATGACAGTTCCCGTGCAGGCGCTCCGTTACTCCGCCGCAACGGCCCGCAGGCCCTGGCCGAGCTCCTGGTCGACGAGGCCGACCCAGTAGCGCACGCCAGCCGGGATGATCGCGTCGTTGAAGTCGTAGAGCGGCGTGTGCAGGCCGACGAAGGAACCGTCGGGATTGACGCCGTTGCCGATGCGCATGAAGGCGCCGGGCCGCACCAGCATCATCTCGGCGAAGTCCTCGCCGCCCGTGCCGGGGCGGAGCTGGCCGTTGACATGCTCAGCGCCGGCGGCCTGCGTCGCCGCGGCGACCGCAACGCGAACCTGCTCGGCCTCGTTCACCAGCGGGCTGGTGCCGCGGTGATAATACGGCTCCGCTTGGCAGCCCCAGGCCTGCGCCGTGGCCAGAGCGAGTTCGGCGATGCGCCGCTCCACCGTATCGCGCACCTCCTGCGAATAGGTGCGGGCCGTGCCGCCGATGACGAGCTCGGAGGGGATCACGTTCGAGGCGTTGACGTCGCCGCCATGGATGTAGCCGACGCTGATCACGGCGGTGTCCAGCGGCGCGACGTTGCGGCCGACGATGCCCTGCAGGCCGAGCACGAAATGCGCCTGCGCATAGGTGATGTCGGTCGAGCGATGCGGCTGCGAGCCGCCATGGCCGCCGAGGCCGCGGAAGGTCACCTTCCAGCTATCCGCCGCCGCCAGGAACGGGCCGACGGTGGTGCCGAAGCTGCCGGTCGGCATGCCCGGCGTGTTGTGCAGCCCGTAGATCGCGTCGCAGGGGAAGCGATCGAAGAGACCGTCGGCCAGCATGGCGTTGGCGCCGCCGCGGCCTTCCTCGGCCGGCTGGAAGATCAGGTTGACGGTGCCGGCGAAATCCCGGTTCTCGGCGAGATAGCGCGCGGCCGCCAGCAGCATGGTGGTGTGGCCGTCATGGCCGCAGGCATGCATCCGACCGGGATTCTTCGAGGAATAGGGGAGATTGGTCGTCTCCTCCAGCGCCAGGCAGTCCATATCGGCGCGCAGGCCAATGGCGCGCTCGCCCGGCTGCTTGCCGCGGATGACCCCGACGACGCCGGTCTGGCCGACCTTCTCGGTGACCTCGATGCCCCATTCGCGCAAGCTGTCGGCGACGAGCTTGGCGGTGCGCTGCTCTTCCAGGCCGAGTTCGGGATGGGCGTGGATGTCGCGGCGGATCGCCGTGAACGCGGCATGGTGCTGGCCGAGCCAGTCGTCGAGCTTGGTCATATTGCTGTTCTTCCCCTTCTGCGGCCCGCGCCGGCAAGCACGATTCCTGCCACGCGCCGACGATGCCCCTTAGCCCTTACGCGCGATTGCGGCAGCATTACTGCGCAGATCCTGCAGATCCGCCATGCTCCGGCTGTTTACCCATGGATCCGCCTTCCATTTTGCACCTGTCCGGGCCGCTCAAGCCCTCATCCTGAGGGGCGGCGTCAACGGCGTCTCGAAGGCGGCTCCAGATCGCTCCGGAGCCTCCTGGATCATCCTTCGAGACGCCATTCCCATGGCAATGGCTCCTCAGGATGAGGGCTGGGGGGCCTCAAACAGACCTACGCAAAACTTGACCTTCGCGCCGCATTGGCCCATGAGGGCTTGCAAGGACCTGCCCCGAAACCCCGGCCTTGCGCCGGGGTTTTGCATTTGCGCGGGCCGCTTGCGTGAGGCAACGCGGAACAAGCAGGGACACCTCGCTCATGGCGAATGTTGTGGTGGTCGGCGCCCAGTGGGGCGACGAGGGCAAGGGCAAGATCGTCGACTGGCTCTCCAGCCAGGCCGATGTCGTCGTCAGGTTCCAGGGCGGCCATAATGCCGGCCATACGCTCGTCATCGACGGCGTCGTCTACAAGCTCTCGCTGCTGCCTTCCGGCATCGTCCGCCCCGGCAAGCTCTCGGTCATCGGCAACGGCGTCGTCGTCGATCCCTGGCACCTCGTCGAGGAAATTTCCAAGCTGCGCGCGCAAGGCGTCGCAATCACGCCGGACAACCTGCGCATCGCCGACAACGCGACGCTGATCCTGCCGCTGCATCGCGAGCTCGACCATTTCCGCGAGACCTCGAATGCCGGCATGAAGATCGGCACCACCAAGCGCGGCATCGGCCCGGCCTATGAGGACAAGGTCGGCCGCCGCGCCATCCGCGTCATCGACCTCAAGGACGAGGCCCTGCTCGAGGCCAAGATCGAGCGGCTCCTCGCCCATCACAACGCGCTGCGCCGCGGCCTCGGCATCGCCGAGGTCGACGGCCGCGAACTGCTCGGCCAGCTCAAGGCGATCGCGCCCGAGATCCTGCCCTATGCCGACACCGTCTGGGCGCTGCTCGATGCGCAGCGCCGCGCCGGCAAGCGCATCCTGTTCGAGGGCGCGCAGGGCGCGCTGCTCGACGTCGACCACGGCACCTACCCCTTCGTCACCTCCTCGAACATCGTCGCCGGCCAGGCCGCGACCGGCTCGGGGATGGGCCCCTCCGCCGTCGGCTATGTGCTGGGCATCGCCAAGGCCTACACCACCCGCGTCGGCGAAGGCCCCTTCCCGACCGAACTCTTCGACGAGATCGGCGAATTGATCGGCCAGAAGGGTAAGGAATTCGGCGTCGTCACCGGCCGCAAACGCCGCTGCGGCTGGTTCGACGCCTGCCTCGTGCGCCAGACGGTCAAGACCTCCGGCATCGACGGTATCGCGCTGACCAAGCTCGACATCCTCGACGGCTTCAAGGAGATCAAGGTCTGCGTCGGCTACAAGCTCGACGGCCAAATCATCGAGCATCTGCCCGCCGGCCAGAGCGACCAGGCCCGCGTCGAGCCGGTCTATGAGACGATCGAAGGCTGGGAAGGCTCGACCGCCAACGCCCGCTCCTGGGCCGATCTGCCGGCCCAGGCGATCAAATATGTCCGCCGCATCGAGGAACTGATCGGCGCCACCGTCGCCGTGCTGTCGACCAGCCCGGAACGCGACGACACCATCCTCGTTCATAATCCGTTCGAGGGTTGACGCGGCTCGTCATCAGCGACAAGTGAGGCCAATGGCCGATTTCTACCCGATCCTGGCACGCGCCGTCGCCGGGCTGCCCGACAACTCACCCGAGGCGCGCCGCGCCATCTTCGACCGGGCGCGGGCAGCCCTCGTCGCGCAGTTGCGCGGTCTCGATCCGCCGCTGAGCGAGGCCGAGATCATGCGCGAGCGCCTGACGCTCGACGAGGCCGTCGCCCGGATCGAGGCCGAATATAGCGAGGCGCCGCAGCCGCCCGCTCGCGGCCCGGTGATTCGCCCCCAGGAGCCGGCGGCGAAGCCTCCGCGCCCGCCCGAGCCGAAGCAGCAGCCCGAATTTGCCCCGCTGCCGCCCGCCGAGGGCCAGGAATTCGGCGAGCCCCTGCCCGAGCCGGCCGAGAGCCAGCCGGCCCGCCCGCGCATCATGCCGCCGCGCGAGTCCCGGGTGAAGCCCGGCCACATCCGCACCGGCGTGGTCGGCGTGGTCGTCGCCGTCGCGGTGGCCGCCATCGCCGGCACCGCGATCTATGTCCACAAGCTCAAGCCGCAGGACGCGACGCATCCCGGCGCGGAAACCGCGGCCCGGCAGCAGCCAGCCCAGCCGGAAAATGCCGGCAAGATCGGCGACCGCGTCGGCGACGCCAATGCGCCGGCGCAGGGCCGCTCCAACAACGCGGGCGGCAACAACGCCGCCGGCACGCCGGTGCAGCAGCCGGGCGGCGAGATCGCCGTCGCCCAGCGCGCCATCCTCTATGTCGAGAACCCGGACAACCCCCAGCAGCCGCGCACCGTCAATGGCCGCGTCTTCTGGCGGCTCGACAGCGAGAGCGCCGGCCAGGGCCGGCCCGTCGAGACCATCGTGCGCGCCACCATCGAAATCCCGGAAGCGGGCGTCAATCTCGACTTCACCATCCGGCGCAACACCGATTCGGCCTTCCCCGCCTCTCACATCGTCGGCATGCGCTTCACCGCCACCGGCGACCCGGCGACGCAGGGGATCAAGGAAGTCGGCGTACCGCAGTTCAAGACCGCGGAAGGCGAGCGCGGCGCGCCGCTCTCGGCGATCAACTCGGCGCTCGGCGACAATCTCTTCGTCGCGGCCCTGTCCAACGTGCCGGTCGAGGTCGAGCGCAACACCGATCTCATCCTGAACCGGAGCTGGATCGACCTGCCCGTGCTCTTCACCTCGGGCCGCCGCGGCATCATTACCTTCGAGAAGGGCGTCTCGGGCGCCCAGACGCTGGGCGACGCCTTCGGCCGCTGGCAGTAGCCCCTTCCTTCCGGCTCCGGAGACGCCCGGTCTCCACAAGGAGGGAGGCACCCGCGCCTCTATTTCCGGGATGGCCGGCCGGCCCCGCTCGCCACCAGCGCGCCGATGACGATGAGCGCGCAGGAGGCCGCCAGCAGCCAGCTCGCCTGCGCATAGCCGAACAGCACGAGCACCAGCGTCGAGAGCACCGGGGCGGCGTAGGAGGCGACGCCGAGCAGCGCGACATCGCCCTGCTTCATGCCGATGTCCCAGACGACGAAGGCGAGCCCGATCGAGCCGAGCCCGAGGCCGAGAACACCGGCCCACTCCACCCCCGTGAGCGACCACAGCGTCGTCTCGAAGGCGAAATGGCAGAGGAGAGCCGGCACGGCGCAACCCAGCATGGTGACGCAGAGGCTTTCCGACGGCACGTCGGCGAAGCGGCGCGAGACCACCGAATAGCTCGCCCAGACGAAGGCGCCGAGCGCGGCCAGCACATGGCCGAAAGCGAGCCCGCCGCCGCTGCCGAGGCCGCCGGAAACGAGGAGCCCGGTCGCGACGAGCCCGATGAAGGCACCGACGAGATGGCGGGTCTTCAGCCCGCCGCCGGGCAGGAGCGCGGCGAAGAGCACGATCAGCAGCGGCCAGAGATAATGGATCAGGTTCGCTTCCGCCGGCGGCGCCGTCTTCACCGCGGCATAGTAGAGCGCGCTGTCGCCGAACGGACCGTAGAGACCCAGCGCGAAGGAGGCCGGCGTCGGCCTGATCCGGCTGAGCTCGCCGCGCAGCGCCGTGATGGCGAGGATCAGCAGGCCGCCGATGACGAAGGTCATGGCGACGAGCTGGAACGGAGGCACCCGCCCCGACATCGCGGTGAACAGCGCGAGCGTCGACCAGAGCAGGATGGCGCAGAAGCCGATGAGAGTGGCGGTGCGGGAGGTCATGACGAAAAGCCGGGCTCGAAACAGGGCGGCGATAGCAGGTTTCGTCGGGCTTGCCGATGGGCCGGCGCCAGTTTGTCCGGCAGCCCCCGGCATCATGCTGCATTGCACCTCAGCACGGCAGCCATGGGCGCCATGTTCCGGAAACCGTTGACCGCGACGCCGGCTCGCATCATGCCTCATTCATGACCACGATCCCGATAGAAGGCGTCGTCCGCCGCCCGTTGATGCCGGTTCTGGCGGCGCTCAGCGTCGCCCATCTGCTGAACGACCTCGTCCAGTCGATGATCCCGGCGCTGTATCCTCTGATCAAGGATGCCTATCGGCTCGACTTCATGCAGATCGGCTTCATCACGCTCGCCTTCCAGGTGACGTCGTCGCTGCTGCAGCCGCTGCTCGGCTATGTCACCGACCGCAGGCCCTGGCCCTATGCGATGGTCGCCGGGATGTGCTCGACGCTGACCGGGCTGCTGCTGCTCTCCTTCGCCCACAGCTATGCCGTCGTGCTGCTGGCGGCCGGGCTGATCGGCCTCGGCTCTGCGGTGTTCCACCCGGAAGCGACGCGCATGGCACGCCACGCCGCCGCGGGGCGGCAGGGGCTGGCGCAGGGCGTGTTCCAGGTCGGCGGCCATGTCGGTTACGCCATCGGCCCGCTGCTGGCGGCGATGGTGGTGGTGCCGCGCGGGCAGGAGAGCCTGTCCTGGTTCTCGCTGGTCGTGCTGCTGGCGATGGGGCTGATGGGCTGGATCGGCGCGCGCTATGCGGCGATGCGGCGCGAGCAGACATCGTCCAAGGAGCATGTCGAGGAAATCGCCAGCCACGGCCTGCCGCGCGGGCGCATCATCCTGGCCATGACCGTTCTGGTCGTGCTGCTGATCTCGAAGAACGGCTACACGGCTGCCTTCACCTCCTACTACACCTTCTACCTGATCACGCGCTTCGGCGTGGAGGTGCAGCTCTCGCAGATCATGCTGTTTCTCTATCTCGTGGTCGGCGCCATCGGCGTCATCCTCGGCGGCATGATCGGCGACCGGATCGGCCGCGACCGGGTGATCTGGCTGTCGATCCTGGGCTCGCTGCCCTTCGCGCTCGCGCTGCCTTACGCGGATTTGTTCTGGACGGGCGTGCTCAGCATCATCGTCAGCTTCATCATGGCGAGCGCCTTCTCGGCGATCCTGATCTACGCCATCGATCTGGTACCGCACCGCATCGGCCTCGTCGGCGGTCTGTTCTACGGCCTGTCCTTCGGGCTCGGCGGCGTCGCCGCGGCGGCTCTCGGCGCGCTCGCCGACCAGGTCGGCATCATCCAGGTGTTCAAGCTCTGCGCCTGGCTGCCGGCACTGGGGCTCCTGACCTTCCTGCTGCCGAGGGGAGCGCGGAAGGCCTGAACGTCCATCGGAAGCGCTCCGGCATGGATTCCCGGTCAGGCCCGGGACGACCGCGTGGCTCCGTCGTGCTCTAGATCGCCGCCAAGCGAACGACCTCGCCGTCTTCCTTTGTGAACGAGTCGGGGCGGCGTTCCAGAAGCTCGAGCACGACTTCGGAAGGGCGCGCCAGCTTCACGCCCTTCGGCGTGACGACGATCGGGCGGTTCACCAGGATGGGCAGGGTGACCATCGCGTCCAGAATCCGATCCTCGGAGATCCCTGGATCGAGCAGGCCGAGCTCGGCAGCCGGCGTGCCTTTCTCGCGCAGGATGTCGCGCGGCGGTGCCGCCATCGCGTCGAGCAATTGCCGGAGCTGCGCCAGAGTCCAACCCGTGTCGAGATAATGGACGACCGTCGGTTCGTAGCCGGCGGCGCGGATCATCCGCGAGCGCATTGCGCGAGGTGCCGCAGGCGGGATTGTGGAAGATGGTGATCGGAAAGCCGGCAGTCATGGCGCCGCATTCTCCTGAAGAAGCCAGTGGAAGACCATCGAGGCTGCCGCGGCACCCGCCAGCTGCACCGCAAGGAAAACCGGCACGGAGCCAGGAGCGATCCCCGCGAAGCTGTCGGACAGGCTGCGCGCCAGCGTGACGGCGGGGTTGGCGAAAGAGGTCGAGGCCGTGAACCAGTAAGCCGACACGATGTAGAGGCCGACGATCGACGGCACGGCCTGCGGCCTCAAGCGCGCTGCCCCGCAAATGGCGGCGATGAGGCCGAAAGTGGCCACGAATTCCGACAAGGCCTGGCCCGGACCGTCGCGCAGCTTGCCCGAAACCTGCAGAAGCGGCTCGGCAAACATGGCATGGGCGAGCCAGACGCCGAGAAAGGCGCCGATGAGCTGCGTTGCGACATAGGCGCAAGCCACCCTCCAGGGCAGTTCGCGCCGGAGGCTCGCAACCAGGGTGACGGCCGGGTTGAAATGCGCGCCCGACACCGGGCCGAAGATGGTGATGAGCACGACCAGCCCTGCCCCGGTCGCCAGCGTATTGCCCATAAGCGCTATCGCGATGTTTCCGCCGGCCAGCCGCTCGCCCATGATGCCGGAGCCAATGACGATGGCGAGCAGGGCCATCGTTCCCAGCCCCTCCGCTGCCAGGCGGCGCGCCAGCGTCGCATCCGCAATGGGGCTGACCGCCGCGTGCATGGCGAAGTTACGCTGAGGCGGTGTCATGGGCGCAGCAAGCCGCTTGCGCGAATTTCTCGGCGAGCGGCCGGCAGATCTCGGGGGATCCGCCGCAGCAATCGTCGAGGAGATAACCGAGCAGCCGCGTCATCTCGTCATACCCGGCGGTATAGACGATCGAGCGGCCCTCCCGCCGCGCCGCGATCAGGCCGGCATGGCTGAGCACGGTCAGATTGGCTGAAAGGCTGCTGGGAGGTACGCCGAGGCGGCGCGCGATCTCCCCGGCAGCGATGCCATCGGGGCCTGTCTGGACGAGCATGCGGAAGACCGCCAGGCGACCTTCATGAGCGAGCGCGGAAAGGCGCGTGACGGCATCTGTAATTTCCATATTTCCACGATATAGGAAATATAGAAATATGGAAGCGCCGCTTCTGCAGGCAGCTCATGCCCGGGAGCGCCCCGGGCATCTCTTGGCGGAAGAGCTCCCCCTCCGGTGCGAGATTCTCGGGTCACCGCCTTGCGGCGCCCGAGAACGACGGCGGATTGCCGGGCGGCTCACGCCATGTACTGGCCGCCATTGGCCGAGAGGGTCGAGCCGGTGATGAAGCCCGCATCCGGGCCGGCAAGGAACACGACCGCCCGGGCGATCTCCTCGGGCTCGCCGAGTCGCCCGACCGGGATATGCGGCAGGATCGACTTCTCGATCACAGCGGGATCGATCGCCTTGACCATTTCGGTGGCGATGTAGCCGGGGCAGATCGCGTTCACGGTGATGCCGGCGCGTGCGCCCTCCTGCGCCAGCGCCTTGACGAAGCCGATATCGCCGGCCTTGGCGGCGGAGTAGTTCACCTGACCCATCTGGCCCTTCTGGCCGTTGATCGAGGAGATGCAGATGACGCGACCGAATTTGCGGGCGCGCATGCCTTCCCAGACCGGGCGAGTCATGTTGAACAGCGAGTTCAGGTTGGTGTTGATCACCGCGTCCCACTGATCCCTGGTCATCTTGTGGAACATGCCGTCGCGGGTGATGCCGGCATTGTTGACGAGCACGTCGACCGGCCCGAGCTCAGCCTCGACCTTGGCGATGCCGGCGACGCAGGACTCATAGTCGCCGACGTCCCATTTATAGACGGAAACGCCGGTCTCGGCCTTGAACTTGGCGGCCGCCTCGTCATTGCCGGCATAGCTGGCCGCGACCTTGTATCCGGCCTCTTTCAGGGCCTTGCAGATCGCCGCGCCGATCCCGCGCGTGCCCCCCGTCACCAGCGCCACCTTCGTCATAGCCATTCTCCCTCTTGTGAAGTCTTGCGCGGCTTGCCGCCGCTATTGTTCGGATAGCTTCAACGCGGGCGTGTAGGGCACGTCCACGTCCTTGGTGATGGCCTGTCCGCAGATGACGCGGCCTTGCGCGGCGTCGAAGGTGAGCGTCGGCTGGCCGTAGAGCGACCAGCCCTGGCTCAAGGCTTCGGTGACCCGATGACAGAACGCAGCGTCATCGGGCCCGGTGAGATAGCGGTAGAGCGTCGTGCGCTTCGCCATGAGCAGAGGCGCTTGTCTCAGCGCTCCACGGCCAAGGCGACGCCCATGCCGCCGCCGATGCAGAGCGTGGCGAGGCCCTTCTTGGCGTCGCGCTTGGCCATCTCGTGCAGCAGCGTCACCAGCACGCGGGCGCCCGACGCGCCGATCGGGTGGCCGATCGCGATGGCACCGCCATTGACGTTGACGATGTCAGGGTTCCAGCCGAGATCCTTGTTGACCGCGAGCGCCTGCGCGGCGAAGGCCTCGTTGGCCTCGACGAGATCGAGATCGGCGACCTTCCAGCCGGCCTTCTCGAGCGCCTTGCGGGTCGAGGGGATCGGGCCCGTGCCCATGATCGCCGGATCGACGCCGGCCGTCGCCCAGGAGGCGATGCGGGCGAGCGGGGTCAGGCCGCGGCGGGCCGCTTCCTTGGCCGTCATGATGACGAGCGCGGCGGCGCCGTCATTCAGGCCCGAGGCGTTGCCGGCGGTCACCGTGCCGTCCTTGGAGAAGGCGGGCTTGAGCTTGGCCATGGCTTCCAGCGTCGCGCCGTGGCGCGGATACTCGTCGCTGTCGACGACCACGTCGCCCTTGCGGGTCGAGATGGTGAAGGGAACGATCTCGTCCTTGAACCGGCCAGCCTTCTGGGCAGCCTCGGCCTTGTTCTGCGAACCCACGGCGAAGCGGTCCTGCTCCTCGCGGCTGATCTGGTACTTGGTCGCGACGTTCTCGGCCGTGGTGCCCATATGGTAGCCGTGGAAGGCGTCCCAGAGCCCGTCCTTGATCATGGTGTCGATGAATTTGGTGTCGCCCATCTTGGTACCCGCGCGCAGATGCGAGGCATGCGGCGCCAGCGACATCGATTCCATGCCGCCGGCGACGATGATGTCGGCATCGCCATTGGCGATCTGCTGCAGGCCGATGGCGACCGTGCGCAGGCCCGAGCCGCAGAGCTGGTTGAGGCCCCAGGCGGTCTTCTCCTGCGGGATGCCGGCGGCCATCGCGGCCTGGCGGGCGGGGTTCTGGCCCTGGCCGGCGGCGAGCACCTGGCCCAGCACGACCTCGTCGACCTCGGCCGCCTCGACCTTGGCGCGCTTCAGCGCTTCCTTGATCGCGGCGGCGCCGAGATCATGGGCGGGAGTGTTGGCAAAAGCGCCGTTGAAGGCGCCTACCGCCGTGCGCGCTGCGCCGACGATCACGATGTCCGTATCTGCCATGGGGGAATTCCTTGCTGCTATTCTGATGTTGACCTGCCGCGCCGCTCCCGCCGGCGCAACCTTCGCCCACCTTCGAAGGCCGCCGTGACGCCGTCAAGTCAGCCGTACTGCCATATCCGGCGTTTGGGAGGGGCATCCCGGCTGTGGAGAGCGCGGCCGCGGCGGAGACATCGCCTCAATTCCGACCGGTTTTTGCGCCGCACGCTCAAAAAGCTTGCGGCGCAGCACCGAGAGGCTATCGTCACCGCAGGGAGAACGTTCCGCCAAACGGCGCCGGCACCGCCGGCACGGGGCGGATCAACGTCTAGCAGGACATGATGGCCAGCGAAAAAGAACCGACCGTCATCAAGAAATACGCCAATCGGCGCCTCTACCATACGGGTACGAGTTCCTACGTCACCTTGGAGGATCTGGCCGGGCTGGTGCGCGGCGGCGAGGATTTCGTCGTCTACGATGCCAAGTCGGGAGAGGACATCACCCGCTCGGTGCTGGCGCAGATCATCTTCGACGAGGAAGCCAAGGACGGCCAGAACCTGCTGCCGATCGCGTTCCTGCGTCAACTGATCCGCTTCTACGGCGACAGCATGCAGGCGCTGGTGCCACGCTATCTCGAATTCTCGATGGAGAATTTCGCGCAGGAGCAGAGCAAGTTCCGCGAGCAGATGAGCAAGGCTTTCGGCAGCCCGGCCTTCGGCGGCACCGCCTTCGGAGCGCCCGCGCTCGACGCCATCCAGGCGCAGACCCGCGCGAACATGCAGATCTTCACCGAGGCCTTCCGGATGTTCAATCCCTTCACCGCCGCGGCGGCCGCGAAGGCGAAGCAGGAAGCCGCGTCGGAGCCGGCCAAGGCCGACGATCTCGGCGATCTCAAGCGCGAGCTCACCGAAATGCGCGAGCGGCTGGACAAGCTTTCCCGCAGCAAGTGAGCCCAAGGCGGCGGGCGTTGCCCGCCGCAGCCCCGGCCTGCATCAGCCGACAGCGCGGCGGCGCTCCGGCTGGGTTTCCGTCACGAGCTCGGCGCGACCGACGAGATGGCCCTGCAGATAGGTGACGCCCCAGTCGCGCAGCATCGTCGCCTGCAACTCGTCATCGACCCATTCGGCGACGGTCTCGACCTCGAGATGGCGCGCGAGATCGATCAGCGTGCGGACATAGAAGCGGTCGTCGGTCGAGCGGCGCAGATTCTGCGTGAAGGCCCCGTCGATCTTCAGGATGTCGATCGGGAAGGCGCGCAGATGCTTGAGCGAGGTATGCCCCGCGCCGAAATCGTCGAGGGCGATGCGGCAGCCATGCTGCTTGATCCGGGCGAGCAGCTTCGCGATCCGGACCGGGTCCTGGATGGTCGCCGTCTCGGTGATCTCGACGATCAGCCGTGAGGCGAGGCCGCGCGACGTGCCGGCCAGCGTCAGGAAGGCGTCGAGCCATTCGGGATCGCCGAGCGAGACCGGCGAGACGTTGATCGACAGCGTGAGCGCCGGGTCCCCGGCCAGCATCGCCAGCGCAAGCTCGAACACGCGATGGTCGAACAGCCGCACCAGGCCGCGCCGCTCGAGCAGCGGCACCAGCTCGGCCGAAGCGAAGAACAGGCCGGCCTCGGGCTGCCCGACGCGCAGCAGCGCTTCGTGGAAGGCGACCTCGCGGGTGCGGGCCGAGACGACAGGCTGCAGGGCCAGCCGCACCCGCCGCTCGTTCAGCGCGGTGACGGCCTGGACGTCGAGCCCGCCATGGTCGGCCCTGTCCTGGCGCCGGCGCTGCGGGCGGGCGATGACGGCATCCTCGCAGGCGCCGGCCCGCGCCGCCGCCAGCGCGCCCTCGGCCGCCGCCAGCAATTCGCCGGCATGGCTGCCGAGCTCGGGCGCATGGGCCGCGCCGACGCGCAGCCGCACCAGCGCGATGCCGTGGCTGGTCTCGATGGCGGATTCCGCGACCACCTTGATGAAGCGGCGGGCCGCCGAATCGATCTGGTCGCGCGGGCAGCCGGACAGGATGATCGCGAAGCTGTTGCCGGCATAGCGGACGAGATGGTCGCGCTGACGCGTCACCGAGCGCAGCCGCTCATGCGCCGTGATGACGATCTCGTCGGTCGCCTCATGGCCGAAATCGTCGTTGAGGCGCGCAAGCTCGTCGATCGCCGCGACGAGGACGACCACCGGCCGGTCCTGCGGCAGATGCTCCTGCAGGCTGAGGCCGATCTGCTCGACCAGGGCCGGGCGGTCGCAGAGATCGCTGCCGGAAGAGCCGAATTCCTCGCTGCGCACCGCACGGTCGAGCCGCAGCACGCCGCGGGCGCAGGCCGGGCGGCCGTCGCTGCCGGCGAACCAGCGGCCGGTATCCTCAGCCCACATCTTCCGGCCGCCGAGATCGATGGCGTAGCGGGTGCGGTAGAGCACGCCCTCGCCCTGATCCTGCTCGCTCGAGCCGAAGATCGCGTCGTAGCGGCTCGGGCCACTGCCGGGCTCGACGAGTGCGGCGAAGCCGATGCCCCGCGTCATCGCCCGCTCCGGGAGCGTGCCGAAGACATCCGTGGCATTCGGGCCCAGGCTCAGCGCGTCGCTCTGGATGTCCCAGCTATAGACCACCTCGCCGATCGACGAGAGCAATCCCCTCGGATCAGCCGCATTGTCCTTGCGGAAGCTGAAAAGCGCGGGGGAAGGCATCGCGGGCGGCCTCATCGGACTGTTCGCGCCGCATCGTTCTGGTGCGGCCCCGCCATGTCCGGCTGGTTGGGGAAGTGTTTCGAAATGATGAAGGGTTTTTGCTTAACGCCCCGTTAAGCGTGGCGACCGTCTTGCAACTTCCGCTCCGTCACAGAGTGCCCGTGCCGGAGTGAGACATATGCGTAACGGAGAGAGGCCAGCGCCTGAGGGGTTGAACCTCAGCGCGTCCGCGCTCGTGCTGCTGCAGGCCGCGGCCTTCAAAGCGCGGATCGGGCCCTTCGCGCTCAAGGGCCTGGCGACGTCGCAATCGGCCGTGCTGCTTTATCGCGCCGCGGCGCGGCTGGCGGCGTTGTCGTCGGCGAGGCGCTGAAGGGCTTACAGCCCCGCCCCCGGCATATGCGGATAGGGCAGCCATTCCGGCGCCGTCATGCTCACAGGTTCCGAGCGCGACTCTCGGCCCGGCAAGACAAAGAAAAAACCGGCCTTTCGGCCGGTTTCATCAGATTCGAGCGAAGGCCGGAGGCGATCCGGCCATTCCGGCTCAGGCGTCGGCCTTGACCTTGAGAACCTGACGGCCGCGATACATGCCGCTCTTCAGATCGACATGGTGCGGGCGGCGCAGTTCGCCGGAGTTCTTGTCCTCGATATAGGTGGGCTGCTTCAGCGCGTCGGCCGAGCGGCGCATGCCGCGCTTCGACGGCGACGTCTTCTTCTTCGGAACGGCCATTGTACTCTCCATCGTGCCGCCGCTCGGAGCGCCGCTCGCCAAAGCTGCGCCACCGCCACGACGACGGATCAATCTCGTGAGGCGTTGCCCATACACGCTCAGGCGCGCGCTGGCTAGAGCCTCATGTGAAAAAGTGGCTGACTGACCTTTGCCCATAACGATGTCGGGCGCCGGAGCAGGCTTCGTCTTCGCGGAGGAGCTAGCCCGGCAAGGCGCAATTGCCAAGGGAGCCGAGCTGGCCCATGCGGCGCAGAACGCGCCCGGAGGCCGATTGCAGCGCGCGACTCGGCTTCCCCGGATTGCGCAGGATCGGATTCGGCAGGGCCCCGGCAAGACGCGCCGCCTCCACCGGGGTGAGCCGGGCCGCGGATTTGCGGAAATAGTGCTGCGCCGCGGCCTCGGCCCCGAACAGGCCCTCGCCCCATTCCGCGACGTTGAGATAGACCTCGATGACGCGCGGCTTGCCCCAGGCGAGGTCGCTCACCATCGCGAGCGGGATTTCCAGCCCCTTGCGGATGTAGGAGCGCCCCGGCCAGAGGAAGACGTTCTTGGCCGTCTGCATGGTCAGCGTCGATGCGCCCCGGCTCGGCCCGTCCTCGTCTTCCATCACCGCGTTGAGCTCGACCCAGTCGACCCCGCGATGGCTGCAGAAGCGCTGGTCCTCGGAGGCAATGACGGCGCGGATCAGATTGGGCGAAATCCGCTCCAGCGGCACCCATTCGCGCTCGACCGGCCGCAGCGTCAGCCAGCGGCCGAGCATCAGCGTCGAGGGCACGGGCACGAATCGATAGAGCACCAGAGCAACGACGAGGGCGAGGACGAGCCAGAAGGTCAGCCTCAGGCACCATCCGAAAACCCAAGCCAGGAGACCGCTCCCTGTTTCCCGCCGCTCCGCCGACGCGTCCGCCATGGCCCCGCACCTTGACGATGCGGCAAACGTCCGGCAAGGCCCCCGTCCCGGCAGCGAACGCGAGACCCACGCATGAGTTCCGTCCCGTCACAGGCCAGCCACGCCGATCTCGATGCCCGGCTGGCGCAGAATGCCGCGGCGGTCGAGACGCTGCTCGAGAGCCTCCTGTCCGAGACGCCGGCGGCCGGCGAAATCCTGCGTCCGCCGCGTCTGGTCGCCGCGATGCGCCATGGCGCGCTCGCGGGCGGCAAGCGGCTGCGGCCATTCCTGACGGTGGAGACGGCCCGGCTTCTCGGCGTTCCCTCGGCGCAGGCGCTGCGGGCCGGCGCCGCGGTCGAACTGCTGCATTGCTATTCGCTTGTTCATGACGACCTGCCGGCGATGGACGACGACGATCTGCGTCGGGGGCGCCCCACCGTCCACAAGGCCTATGACGAGGCAACCGCGATCCTGGCGGGCGATGCCCTGCTGACGCTCGCCTTCGACGTGCTGGCCGATCCGGAGACGCATGAATCGGGTGAGATCAGGGTGGCGCTGGTGCGCTGCCTCGCCCGCGCCTCCGGGCTTGGCGGCATGGTCGGCGGCCAGATGCTCGACCTCGCCGCCGAGGGCCGCTTCGAGGCGCAGAAGCATGCCCTGACCGAGGCGGAGATCCGGCGCCTGCAGGCGATGAAGACCGGGGCGCTGCTGGCGGCCAGCGTCGAGATCGGCGCGCGGCTGGGCGGCGCCGATGCGGCGGCGCTGACGGCGCTCGACGCCTATGGCCGGGCGCTGGGCGCGACCTTCCAGATCGCCGACGACATTCTCGACGTCGAGGCCGATGCGGCCCAGATGGGCAAGGCGACGGCGAAGGACGAGGACAAGGGCAAGGCGACGCTGATCGGCGTGCTGGGGCTCGACGGCGCCAAGCGCGAGCGCGACCGGCTGAGCGAGGCGGCGGTGAAGGCGCTCGACGGCTTCGGCAGCGCGGCTGACGCGCTCAGGGCGGCGGCGCGCTTCGCCGCGCAGCGAAAGAGCTGAGAGGCGCGGAGAGCGGTCCGCTCAGTTCCGCCGGAGCAGCCGCTCCAGATAATCCAGCTCCTCCTGCGGCCGCAGCGGATCGCCGAGGCGCTTGCGCAGCTCCTCCAGGATGCGCCGCGCCCGCTGCGTCGCGCTCTCGTCGGCGCCGGGAACCTTGACCCGGCCATCGGCCCAGTCGCGCTGACGCTGCGGGCGGCCGAGCGGATCCTCGCTGCCGCGCTGCTGGGCCGAGGGGCGGCCCTGCTGGCGCCCGTCCGGCTCGCCATAGGCCTGGCCCTCGCCGTCGCCCTCGCCGGGCTGGCCCTGCATCTGCTGGGCGAGGTTCTGGCCGCCGCGGCGCAGCGCGTCGAGCGCGCGGCCCTGCGCGTCCAGCGCCCCTTCCCCGTCGCCTTGCCCGAGCTGCCGCTCGGCCTCGCGCATCGCCTCCTCGGCCTCACCGAGCTCGCCATTCTGCGGCGCGCCCATGCCGCGCATGCGCCGCTGCAGATCCTGCAGCCGCTCGCGCAGGGCCTGCTGGCGCTGAGACAGACCACCCTGCCCCTGGCCGTTCTGGCCCTGCATGCCCTCGCCGCCTTCGCCATCCTCGCCCTGGTCGCCCGGTTGCTGGCCGGGCTGCTGACCGCGCTGGCCCTGCTGGCCGCGTTGCCCTTGCTGGCCCTGCTGGCCACGCTGACCGGGACGTGCCTGCTGCTGGCCGGGGCGCTGGCCGCGCTGGGTCTGCCCCTGCCCGCGCTGCTGGTTCTGATAGGTCTCGTCGCGCAGGTTCTGCTGGTCGCGCGTCATCCGGTCGAGATCGCCCAGCGCCTGGTTCATCTGGTTCTGGCGCGGATCGCCCTGGCCGGGCCGCGCCATCTGCAGATTGTTGAGCATCCGGTTGAGCTCTTCCATCAGCCGCTGCGCCTCGGCCATGTCGCCGCGCCGCGACAATTCCTCGATGCGATCGAGCATGTTCTGCAGGTCGCGCGGCGTCACCGTCCGGAAATTCTCAGGCAGCTGCGCCTGGTTCTGCTGGCCGTTCTGCTGCTGGCGCATCATCTGCTCGGCGAGCTGGCGCATATAGTTGTCCATCGCCCGCCGCATCTCCTCGGTGAGCTTCTTGATCTCCTCCTCGGAGGCGCCACGCTCCAGCGCCTGCTGCAGATTCTCCTGCGCCTGCCGCAGCGCCCGCTCGGCATCGGACATGTCGCCGTCCTCGAGCTGGAGCGCCATCGCCCACATCAGCTCGGAGACCTCGCGCAACTCGTCGTCGCTGCCGGATTTGCGCAGCCGCTCCGTCAGCATGCGCATGCCGAGATAGGTCCCCATCTCCTTCATGAAGAGCCCGGGCTCGATCATCAGCGCATCCATGGCGAGCTGCACCCTGGTGCGGTCGTCGACATTCATCACGAGCTTGCGCCGCTGCTCGACCAGCGCCTTGGCCAGCGGATTGGTGAAGGTGCGCTGCGGCAGCACGACCTCGACCGGCTGGCTGCGCCCCTCCTGCCCGGCCTCGTCCTTGGCGATCAGCACCATCCGGACCTTGGCGCCAGCCCAGGGATGCGCCGAGAAATCGACGGTGCCCTTGAGCTCCTCCTCGCCAGTGGCGGAGGAGGGCACGGCGAGGTTCTGCTTCGGCGGATCGACCAGCGAGCGGCCGCCGGCGGCAACGTCGGGACGCGAGACATCGACCTCGATCGAGGCGATGCCGTAATCGTCCTTGGCCTTGTAGGTGATGCTCAAGCCGCCAGACTGGGCGCCGACGACCGGCTTCGGCGTATCGACGAAGGCGATGGTCGGGGGCAGGTCGGGAATGGCGGTGATGCTGAGCGTGGTGCCGGGCGCGCCGCTGCCGGTCAATCTCAGCGTGCCGTTGCCGGCGAGCACATAGCGCTTCTCCAGCACCGCCTGCTGCGGGTCGCTGCCTTGCGCCTGCCGGGCCGGCTGGGCGCCCGCCTCGCCGCCTTGGGCCTTGCCGTCTTGGGCCTCGGCCGGCTTGGTCTCGAGCTTTCCGGTGGTGACGACGTCCATATTGGTCTTGCCGGCGATGCGCACGACGATCGTCGACTTCTCCGGCGCGCTGAGACGCGGGCTCGCGAGCTTGGCGAAGTCGATCAGGATCGGCGGCAGGCGGGTATAGGCCGGCGGGTCGATCCAGGCGTCGATGCGGGTCGAGGGCGAGGCGCCCGGCGGCCCCTGCCAGTCGAAGGCCGCTGAGAGGCGCTGGGTCGTCTCGGGCCCGGCGACGAAGAAAGCCGCGATGGCGGCGAGTAGCGGCACCGCGCGCAGCGCCCGCCGGTCGCGAGCCGCCATCAACGGACGCGGCGCCTCGATCCTGAGCGCCGCGACCTGCCGGCTCTGGCGCTCGACATGCAGCTTCCAGAGAGCTTGCGAAACCGGGTCGCTGGAGCCGACGGCGAGGCTGTCCTCCAGCGCCGAAGCGGGACGATGCCCGCCGGCGAAGGAGCGATCGAGCCGGGTCAGCGCGTCGCGATGCGTCGGCAGCACGATGCGGGCGACGTGCCAGAGGCTGGCGAGAAAGGCCCCTGCAAAGGCGAGCACGCCCGCGATCCGCCCATACCAGGGCAGATGGGTCCAGAGCCCGAACCAGGACAAGGCGAGGAAGGCGAGGACGACGCCGAGCGGCAACCACAGCCGCGGCCACAGCCGTTCCCAGCCGAGCGAAACCCGCGAGGCCAGCGTGAGGCGGCGCAACCGTTGCCGGATGCCGTCCATCGTGTCGGGCGCCTTGCGGCGCTCTGCCTCGCTCATGCCATCGCTCCGGGCAGCCCCCATTTCCGTCGGTTCATCGCCTTACTGAAGCAGGCTAACACGGGAATGTGGCATTGCCAGTCCCCGGACCGGCCTTTGCACCGCGCTCGACGTTTCGTGAACAGCGCCCCGCATCTGCAAATCCCTTTCAGGAGAGGCGCGGTTAGCGCGGGGAACCCTCTCCCGGAGGGAGAGGGCAGGGTGAGGGGTAGGCCGTTGGACACTTTAGCTGCGAACTAACCGCTGCTGCGGCGACCGGGTGCTTTACTGGTCAAGGGGCCGACACCTCACCCCTGCCCCTCTCCTTACAGGAGAGGGGTTCCCCGCGCTTTTGCAGGGAAGTGCTACTCAACCAAACCAGGCCGGCAACCTATCCGCCCCGATCAGCTCCTCATAGCTCTGGCGCGGACGGGTCACGGCATATTGGTCGCCCTTGACCATCACCTCGGCCACGAGCAGGCGCTGGTTGTAGGTCGAGGACATCGAGGCGCCATAGGCGCCGGCGGTCATGAAGGCGATGAGATCGCCCTGCTTCAGCGCCGACAGCACCCGCCCCGTGGTGAAGGTGTCGCCCGATTCGCAGATCGGCCCGACCACGTCATAGGCGACGTCCGGCGCCCCGATCGCCGGCTCGGCCACCGGCCAGATCTCGTGATAGGCCTCGTACATCGCCGGCCGGACGAGGTCGTTCATCGCCGCGTCGACGATGAGGAACTGCTTGGTCGGGCGCGGATTGAGATGCAGTACCCGCGTCAGCAGGATGCCGGCATTGCCGACGATGAGACGTCCCGGCTCGAAGCCGAGCTCGACATCGAGCCCCTTCGTCACCCGTCCCACCATCTCGGCATAGGCCTCGATCAGCCCCGGGCCGTAATCGAAGCTCTTCGGGATGTCGTAGGGAATGCCCAGCCCGCCGCCGAGATCGAGCCGCTCGACGCGGTGCCCCTCCCCCTTCAGCGCGCCGACCAGCGCCACCATCTTGGAATAGGCCGCCTCGAAGGCGTCGATCTCGCGGATCTGGCTGCCGATATGTACGGCAAGGCCCATGATCCGCACGCCCGGCATGTTCGCCGCCCGCCCATAGAGCCGGCCGACCTCCTCGAAGGAGACGCCGAACTTGTTTTCGGACGAGCCCGTCGTGATCTTGGCATGGCCGCCAGCGCCGATATCGGGATTGACCCGGAACACCGCCTCCTGCCGCTTGCCGAGCGAGGCCGAAACCTTCGAGAGCAGGTCGAGCTCGCTCTCGCTTTCGATATTGATCTGGTAGATCCCGGCCTCGACGGCGAAACGCAATTCCTGCTCGCTCTTGCCGACGCCGGAGAACACGATCTTCTCAGGCGGGATGCCGGCGGCCAGCGCCTTGCGCACCTCGCCTTCCGAAACGGTGTCGATGCCGGCCCCGAGCGCGCCCAGCGTCTTCAGCACGCCGAGATTGCCATTCGCCTTCATGGCGTAGAAGACATGCGCCTTGCCCGCCGGCACGGCCTTCTTGAGCGCCTGCTCGAAGAGCTTGTAGTGCCGCTCGATCGTCGCGCTCGAATAGACATAGACCGGCGTGCCGACTTCGGCCGCGATCCGGTTGAGGTCGACTCCCTCGGCATGGAGCGAGCCGTCGCGATAGGCGAAATGATGCATGGGCGGAACCCCGGAACGAGATCTGTTGAACCGTCGCCGTCATCCCGGGCGACCGAAGGGAGACCCGGAATCCCTGCCGGAGCGCTTCCGGTCGAGGCTCAGGCATGGATCCCGGCTCTGCGCTACGCTTGGCCGGGATGACTTCGCGGCAAGCTGGTGAGGGCGCCGCCGCTCACATCAGCGGATCGAGCAGGAACGGTTTTTCCGGCACGGTGATCGCCCGGTTCGCCTTGGCCGGCTTGGCCAGCACCGAGGCCGAACCGTAATCCGACACGTCGTTCGACTGCGCGCCGATCTGGTTGTCCGGCAGGTCGACGGCGCCGGAGACGTTCGGCGGCGCTTCGAGCGGCCCCTTGCGCCCGCAGGCGGCGAGCGCCACGCCGAGGAGGCCGACGACCAGGAGGGTGCGGCCGAATTTCAGGCGGGCAAGATTCAGACGGGATGGAAGCACGAAGACGAACCCTCGAACGAAACGTGGCGGGACAGTAGCGGAGGATGCGGCGAAGCGCGAGCGGTTGCGACAATCCTTCGCCGTCATTCCGGACGCCGCGAAGCGGAGATCCGGAATCCATCGTAGAGCACCAACGCCCGTCGATGGATCCCGGGTCAAGCCCGGGATGACGTGGCGTTTCGCCGTCCGACTAGCCTTTCGCGAGCTGCTTCAGCCAGCGCCTGGCCTGCTTGCGGACATTGGCCGGGGCCGTGCCGCCATAGCTGACGCGGCTCTTCACCGACTGGTCGACGCCGAGCACGGCGAAGACGGCCTCGGTGATCTGCGGCTCGACCGCCTGCATCTCGGCGAGCGTCAGCTTCTCCAGCCCGACCTTCTTCTCCGAGGCGATGCCGACGAGCCGGCCGGTGACGTGATGGGCGTCGCGGAACGGCATCTTCAGCACGCGCACCAGCCAGTCGGCGAGATCGGTCGCCGTGGCATAGCCGGCGCCCGCCGCCTTCTTCATCGCCTTGAGGTCGGGCTGCATGTCGCGGACCATGCCGGCCATCGCGGCGAGGCACAGCGAAAGCGTCTGGAGGGCGTCGAACGTGCCTTCCTTGTCCTCCTGCATGTCCTTGGAATAGCTCAGCGGCAGGCCCTTCATCATCGTCAGCAGCGCCTGCAGCGCGCCGAAGACACGCCCCGCCTTGCCGCGCACCAGCTCGGCCGCGTCGGGGTTGCGCTTCTGCGGCATGATCGAGGATCCCGTCGAGAAGGCGTCGGAGAGCCTGACGAAGCCGAATTGCGGCGTCGCCCAGAGCACGATCTCCTCGGCCAGCCGCGAGAGATGCATGGCGCAGATCGAGGCCGTCGACAGCGTCTCCAGCGCGAAATCGCGATCCGAAACCGAATCGAGCGAGTTCGCCGTCGGCCGGTCGAAGCCGAGCGCCTTCGCCGTCATGTGCCGGTCGATCGGGAAAGAGGTGCCGGCGAGCGCGGCCGCGCCCAGCGGGCATTCGTTGAGGCGGGCACGGGCATCGCGCACCCGGCCGCGGTCGCGGCCGAGCATCTCGACATAGGCGAGCAGATGATGGCCGAAGGTGACCGGCTGCGCCGATTGCAGATGGGTGAAGCCCGGCATCACCGCGCCGGCATAGGTATCGGCCTTCTCGGCCAGCGCGCGCTGGAGGTCGGCCATCTGCCCGTCGAGCTCGTCGAGCGTGTCGCGCACCCACAGCCGCATGTCGGTCGCGACCTGGTCGTTGCGCGAGCGGGCGGTGTGCAGCCGGCCGGCGGCCAGGCCGATCTTGTCCTTGAGGTTCGACTCGACGTTCATGTGGACGTCTTCGAGCGCACGCGAAAACGTGAAGGCGCCGCTCTCGATCTCGCTTTCGACCTGCTTGAGGCCGGCGGTGATCGTCGCGACGTCTTCCTTGGTCAGGATGCCGGTTTCGGCCAGCATGGCGGCATGCGCCAGCGAACCGCGGATGTCCTGGCGCCAGAGCCTCTTGTCGAAATCGATGGAGGCGTTGATCTCCTCCATGATGGCGTCGGGACCTGTGGCGAAACGCCCACCCCACATGCGGTTGCTCACGGCGGTCTTTCCTGCTTTTGAGGACGCACGATGACGTCAGGAACGAAGATCGGACTGGCCCTCGGGGTCGTGGCGGCGCTCGGCCTCGCTGGCGTGGCAGCCTTCTACTCCGGGCTGGGCGATGCCGGCAACGGATCATGCAGCGCGGCCGCCAAGACCGCAGCGCGCATGGCGCCGCTGGCGAAGGGCGAGGTCGCGGCGGTCGAGATCCGCCCCCGGCCCGAGCCGGCGCCCGAGCTCGCCTTCAGCGGGCCGGACGGCAAGCCGCTGACGCTCGCCGACTTCAAGGGCAAGACCGTGCTGGTCAATCTCTGGGCGACCTGGTGCGCGCCCTGCCTGAAGGAAATGCCGGCGCTCGACGTGCTGGAGCGCGAGATGGGCGGCCCCGATTTCGCGGTCGTCGCCATCAATATCGACACGCGCAACCTCGACAAGCCGAAAGCCTGGCTGGCCGAGAACAAGGTCACCACCCTGCCCTTCTACGGCGACCCGCAGGCTTCGACCTTCCAGGCGCTGCGCAAGGCGCATAAGGTCGAGGGCATGCCGGTCAGCATCATCGTCGACAAGACGGGCTGCGAGCTCGGCATCATCCAGGGCCCGGCCGATTGGGCGAGCGCCGATTCGAAGGCGCTGATGGCTGCGGCCACGGGCCGACCCTGACCGAATTCCACCTGACCAAAGACCGGATGGACCGCAGAGCCGGCGGCATGACGAACTCTTGTCGCATTGCGGCGTTCTGTTGCGGACGACATCGAAGACCGGAAGGACGAGCCATGACCCATCCACGCAGCCGCGCGAGCCGATTCGGCAGCTCCGGATCCGGCAAGTCCCGGCTTGGCAAGTCCCGGCTCGGCAAGTCCGGTGCCGTCGCATTCGCCTGCATCGCCTGGCTGGCGCTGGCGCCGGCCGTTGCGCAGGAGCGCAAGCCGATCCCCGGCACCAGCGTCTCGCTCGCCGCACCGAAGGGCTTCGAGCCGGCCACCGGCTTCTCCGGTCTGGTGAACAAGGCGAACCAGGCGAGCGTGCTGATCGTCGAGCTGCCGCCCGAGGCCCATGCGCAGCTCTCCACCCTGTTCGGCAATGCCGATGTGGCCAAGGCGAACTTCGCCCGCCAGAACATCACGATCAAATCGGTGGAACAGATCGCTGTCGGCGGCGACAAGGTGCCCTTGCTGACGGGCTCGCAGATCGCACCGACCGGCGACACCTTCGACAAATGGATCGTCCTGCTCAAGGGCGAGAAGACCGTGATGCTGACGGTGCAGGCGCCGCAGAAGGCCAAGCTCGCCCCGGCGCAGATCAAGGCGATGATCGCCTCGGTCTCGCTCGGCAAGGAGCCGTCGCTCGACGAGAAGCTCGCCGCCCTGCCCTTCGCCATCAAGGCGGCCGCGCCCTTCCGCGTGATCGACAGCATCGGCGGCTCCGGCCTGCTGATGACGGTCGGCGACAAGAACACCGACCCTTCCGGCACGCAGCCATTGCTGGTCGTCGCCTACCAGCCCACCGGGCCGGTCAAGCCCGGCCAGGAGGACGCCCTTTCCGAAAGCCTGCTCAAGGGCACGCACAATCTGGAAAACGCCACGGTCGCCGAGCGCAAGCGCGTGCCCTTCGCCGGGCAGGACGGCATGCTGCTCACGGGCTCGTTCAAGCACCCGAATGGCGCCAACAAGGGCTTTGCACAGTATCTGGCGATCGGGCCGGATAGCCGCTTCGTGCGGCTGATCGTCATGGCCGACGAAAGCGAGATGCCGCAGCTCCAGCCCGCCATCGACCAGACGGCGGCGAGCATCTCCTTCAAGGACAAATAGCAACCCTCCCCCGCGCACAGCGGCGGCCCGCGCCATTCGGATTGGCGCGGCGCCCCGGCACGGGTAAAGGCATGTCCATGCGCTACACGATCGGCCTCGCCACCACCTTCCACGACCCCGCCCTCGCGATCATCGGCCCGGATGGCGAGGTTCTCTTCGCCGAGGCGACCGAGCGCTATCTGCAATACAAGCGCGCGCCGAACTGCGAGCCGGATTCGGCCCCGCGCATGGAAGGGCTGCTGAAGCGCTACATCCCGGACGGCGCCGAGGTCGCGATCGCCACGAGCTGGGGCGAGGATTTCACCGGCTTTCTCGACCAGATGGCGCGCGCCGGCTCCCTCAGCCTCGAGGCGCTGCTCAAGCTCTCCCCCGAGCTCAACCGCTCGCTCGTGCCGGAACGCACCGAGCGCGCGCTCATCGCCTCGCTCCACCACGCCCAGCAGCGCGCCGGCATGGGCGTGCTGCTCGGCCTCGACCGCGCCTATGGCAAGGCCAATGTCACTGGCTTGAAGCGCTACGGCCACCATCTCAGCCACGCAGCCTATGCCTGCTGGTCCTCGCCCTTCGACAACGCCGCCTGCCTCGTCGTCGACGGCATGGGCGAGACCGGCGCCTCGGCCATCTTCGCACTGGAGAACGGCAAGCTGCGCGAGGTGAAGCGCCATCGCGGCCGCGAATCGATCGGCTTCTATTTCGGACTCGTCACCGACCTCGCCGGCTTCGACCAGGCCAAGGGCGAGGAATGGAAGATCATGGGGCTCGCCCCCTATGGCAAGACCGATCCGGAATTGATGGCGCTATTGCGCAGGCTCTATGCGATCGAGGGCCACAAGCTCTCCTTCGCCAAGGCGGATGTCGTGCAGGCGGTCGCCGCCGAAATCCTCGCCCGCCGCCCGGCCGACGCGCTCGACAAGGGCTGGGCCGACCTCGCCCGCTGCGGGCAGGATGTCTTCGCCGAGATGATGGAGGCGCTGCTCGCCGAGACCGCCGCTCTGGTCCCGAGCGAAAACCTCGTCATGGCCGGCGGCTGCGCGCTGAACTCCTCCTTCAACGGCAAGATCGTTGGCCGGCATGGCTTCCGGACGGTTTTCGTGCCTTCCGCGCCTGCCGACGACGGCAACGCCATTGGCGCGGCGTGGCTCAGCCACGCAGAGGCGAACCCGGATTGGCGCGCGCCGAAGGGGCCGCTTTCGCCCTATCTCGGCTCGACGGTCTCGACCGAGCCCTTCGAACGCATGCAGGCTTGGGAGCCGCGCCTGCGCAAGCTCAGCGCCGACGAGATCGCGCCGGTCACCGCCAAGCTCCTGACCGAGGGCAAGCTGATCGGCTGGGTGCAGGGCCGCGCCGAGTTCGGCCCGCGCGCACTCGGCAACCGCTCGATCATCGCCGATCCGCGCCCGGCCGACGCCAAGGACATCCTCAACGCCAAGGTGAAGTACCGCGAGGCCTTCCGCCCCTTCGCCCCCTCGATCCTGGCCGAGCACGCCGCCGACTGGTTCGAGAACTACCAGGACGCGCCCTATATGGAGCGCACGCTCACCTGGAAGGAGACGGTGCGTGACCGCGTCCCGGCCGTGGTCCATGAGGATGCGACGGGTCGCCTCCAGAGCGTGACAGTCGAGCGCAACCCGCGCTATCACGCGCTGATCTCGGCGTTCCATGAACTGACGGGCGTGCCGGTGATCCTCAACACCTCCTTCAACATCATGGGCAAGCCGATCCTCCACACGGCGGAGGACGCCATCCTGATGTTCTACACGAGCGGGCTCGACGCGCTGGTGATCGACGACTGGCTGCTGGTGAAATAGCCGGCGCAGTCAGGCATTCCCAAAAACACGCCGTCATCCCGGGTCTCCCTGCGGTCGCCCGGGATGACAGTGCAAAATTCCAAGGTCGAGAAAAATCGATCCGCGCCATTGATCGGTCGGATCACGCGAAGTCGCTGGCGTCGTCCCAGTTTGCGGTCATTCTTCCGCCACCCGCAAAGGAGACGACGCCATGCTGCAACTGCGCCCGAACTGCGAATGCTGCGACCGGGACCTGCCGCCCCAGTCGCGCGACGCCCTGATCTGCACCTATGAATGCACCTTTTGCGCCGATTGCGCCGAGACGCGCTTCGCCGGCATCTGCCCGAACTGCGGCGGCGACTTCGCGCGCCGGCCGATCAGGCCGGAGCGCATGCTGGCGAAACACCCGGCGTCGACAGAACGCGTCCGCAAGCCGCACCCGCAATGTGCGGCCTGAGAAGCACCGTCAGGTCAGAAAGCTGATTGGGAAACCGGCGAGCCGTTAGCTCGCCTGCTTCACCGAAATGCCCTTCTCCTCGAACAGCGCCTGCAACTCGCCGGCCTGGAACATCTCACGGGTGATGTCGCAGCCACCGACGAACTCGCCCTTGACGTAAAGCTGCGGGATCGTCGGCCAGTTCGAATAGGCCTTGATGCCCTCGCGGATTTCCTGGTCCTCGAGCACGTTCACGCCCTTATAGGGCACGCCGATATAGCCGAGGATCTGCACGACCTGGCCGGAGAAGCCGCACATCGGGAATTGCGGCGTGCCCTTCATGAACAGCACCACGTCGTTGTTCTTCACTTCCGCATCGATGCGGGCATTGACGTCGGACATCGTCTCGTCTCCTGAAGCGGGTTCAAGGCCCGCCGGATGGCATTGTTCTAATCTTGGGGAACGCTGGTCGTCAGCGCAAGGGCGTGCAGCACGCCGCCCATATTCCCCTGCAGCGCGGCATAGACCATCTGGTGCTGCTGCACCCGGGTCTTGCCCTTGAAGGCCGCCGAGGTGACGGTCGCGGCATAGTGGTCGCCGTCCCCGGCCAGATCCTTGATCTCGACCGCCGCATCCGGCAGCGCCGCCTTGATCATGCGCTCGATCTCGTGCGCGTCCATCGCCATGGTCTTGCCTCCTCAGGCCGCCTTGCCGGCCATGTAGGACGGCAGCCAGTCTTCATGGATCTTGCGCAGATCGGCGACAGCCAGGGCCGGCTCGCCCGGAAGGCTGAGCGCCGTGCCGCCCGTCTTGCCGATGGTGAGCGCCGGCACGCCAGCCGCCTTCGCCGCCGCGATCACCGCATCGGCCTCGGCAGCCGGAACCGTCATGACATAGCGCGCCTGATCCTCGCCGAAGAGTGCAGCGTGGGCCGAGCCGGCCGGCAGCGTCTCGATGGTCGCGCCGACGCCCTTGGCCATCGCCATCTCGGCAAGCGCAACCGCAAGCCCGCCATCCGACACATCATGGCAGGTCGAGACCTTGCCCGACGCGATCAGCCCGCGCACGAAATCGCCGTTGCGGCGCTCGATCGCGAGATCGACAGGCGGCGGGGCGCCTTCCTCCCGGCCGCAGATGGTCGCGAGATAAGAGCTCTGGCCGAGCCAGCCTGCCGTCTCGCCGATCAGGATGATGGCCTCGCCCTCGCCCTTGAAGGCGATGGTGGCGTGCTTCGTGACATCGGCCATGACGCCGACGCCGCCAATGGTCGGGGTCGGCAGGATCGAGACGCCGTTGGTCTCGTTGTAGAGCGAGACATTGCCCGAGACGACCGGGAAATCGAGCGCCTTGCAGGCCTCGCCGATGCCGCGGACGCAGCCGACGAACTGGCCCATGACTTCCGGCTTCTCGGGATTGCCGAAGTTGAGGTTGTCGGTGATGGCGAGCGGCGTCGCGCCCACCGCAGTGAGATTGCGCCAGGCTTCCGCCACCGCCTGCTTGCCACCCTCGAAGGGATCGGCCTCGCAATAGCGCGGCGTGACATCAGCCGTCATGGCGAGGCCCCGCGGCCCCTCCTCGATGCGGATGACGCCGGAATCACCGCCGGGCCGCACCACCGAATTACCGAGGATCAGCGTGTCGTATTGCTCCCAGATCCAGCGCTTCGACGACAGGTCCGGCGAGCCGATCAGCCTCTTCAGCGCCTCGGCGTTGCCGCAGGGCGGCGTCACGCTTTCCGGCGCGATGCGCTGCTGCGGCGGGGTCTCGATCCAGGGCCGGTCATATTCGGGGGCCTCGTCGCCAAGCTCCTTGATCGGCAGGTCGGCCATGACCTCGCCCTGATGCTTCACGACGAAGCGCAGCGTGTCGGTGGTGTGGCCGATGACGGCGAAGTCGAGCCCCCATTTGGTGAAGATCGCCTCGGCGGCCTCCTCATGGCCCGGCTTGATCACCATGAGCATGCGCTCCTGGCTCTCCGAGAGCATCATCTCATAGGCGCTCATGCCCTCCTCGCGGCAGGGCACCTTGTCGAGGTCGAGCTCGACGCCGAGATCGCCCTTGGCGCCCATCTCGACGGCCGAGCAGGTCAGGCCGGCAGCGCCCATGTCCTGGATCGCGTCGACATGGCCGGCGGCCATGATCTCGAGGCAGGCTTCGAGCAGCAGCTTCTCGGCGAAGGGGTCGCCGACCTGCACGGTCGGGCGCTTCTCCTCCGACTTGTCGTCGAATTCGGCCGAGGCCATGGTCGCGCCGTGGATGCCGTCGCGGCCGGTCTTCGATCCCAGATAGACGATCGCCTTACCGACGCCCGACGCCTTGGCGTAGAAGATCTCGTCGGCCTTGGCGATGCCGACCGCCATGGCGTTGACCAGGATGTTGCCGTCATAACGCGTGTGGAAGCCGGTGGCGCCGCCGACATTCGGCACGCCGAAGGAATTGCCGTAGCCGCCGATGCCGGCGACGACGCCGGAAACGAGGTGGCGAGTCTTCGGATGGGCCGGATCGCCGAAGCGCAGCGCGTCGAGCACCGCGATCGGGCGCGCGCCCATGGTGAAGACGTCGCGCAGGATGCCGCCGACGCCCGTCGTCGCGCCCTGATAGGGCTCGATGAAGGACGGGTGGTTGTGGCTCTCCATCTTGAAGACGATGGCCGTGCCCTCGCCGATATCGATCACGCCGGCATTCTCGCCGGGACCCTGGATCACCCAGGGCGCCTTGGTCGGCAACGTCTTCAGATGGATCTTCGAGGATTTGTAGGAGCAGTGCTCGTTCCACATCGCCGAGACGATGCCGAGCTCGGTGATCGTCGGCTCGCGGCCGATCAGATGCAGGAAGCGCTGGTACTCGTCCGGCTTCAGGCCGTGCTCGGCGACGAGTTGCGGGGTGATCTTGATGTCGTTCGGAATCACGGGCTCAGGCTTCCTGGCGGTCCGGCAAGGGGTTGGCAGGGGCATAGCCTGCCTTAACGTGCGAGACAACGCATTCGCGGCTGAGACGCCGTTTTCAGCTCT
Source organism: Allobosea spartocytisi (assembly GCF_014764685.1). NCBI lineage: Bacteria > Pseudomonadati > Pseudomonadota > Alphaproteobacteria > Hyphomicrobiales > Alloboseaceae > Allobosea > Allobosea spartocytisi. Next base: position 16,369 of record NZ_JACXWY010000025.1, on the reverse strand, counting down.
GGATGGCAGTCAACGCTGCTCTGAGCGGCACCGGAATCGGCACCGGCTTCTGGCTCGCACGCGCGACATAGACATGGGTGAAGCGTCCTTGCGCCGCCGCCTGCTCGCTCCCCTGCCTGAAGATACCGATGCGATAGGTCACGGAGCTGGTGCCGAGCCGTTCCACCGCGATGCCCGCTTCGACGGTTTCGGGAAAGGCGACGCTCTCGAAATAGCTGCAGCCGGTCTCGACCACGAGCCCGACGATCTCGCTCGTCGTCGGATCGAGGAGGCCGTTCTCGATCAGCCAGGCGTTCACCGCCGTGTCGAACCAGCCGTAATAGACGACGTTGTTGACGTGGCCATAGACGTCATTGTCGTGCCAGCGCGTCGGAATGGCGCGGAAGATGCGGAAATCGCCGCGGGTCAGGCGGGATGCACGCTCGGCCATCAGCCTTCGCCTCCCGGCTTCTCGCCGGTCTTGATCTCCGGCACGCCGAGCGCATCGGCCAGCCGCGCCTTGGCGGAACCCGGCCGCAATGGCTTCTGCTGGCTCTCATGCGGCGCCCAGCCGGAGAGCCAGACGAATTCGAAGGTCGCCGGCAGGCGTCCATCGGCATCGGCGAAGCGCTCGGCATAGAGCGACGCCGCCCGCAGCAAGGTCTCCCGCTTCAGCGGTGCCTTGCGGCGCGCGACGAGGGTGTTGGCCCAGCCCATCGCCCTGAGATCGCGGAAGAGACCGAAGGCGTCGCGATAGCGCACGGTCACGGTCTCGCTGTCGATGACGGGCAGGGCGAAACCGGCTCGCTGGAGGAGCCCGCCGAGATCGCGCAGATCGGCGAAGGGCGCGACGCGCGGGCTGACCCCGCCGGTCGTCTCGCTCTCGGCTTCGAGCAGCGCTTGCCGGAGCTCCTGCAGGGAGCGCCCGCCGAGCAGGCAGGCCATGAACAGCCCGTCGGGCTTGAGCGCCCGCTTGATCTGGATGAGCGCGCCGGGCAGGTCGTTGACGCCGTGCAGCGCCAGCAGCGAGACGGCCAGATCGAGCGAGCCGGCCGCGAAGGGCAGCCGTTCGAGATCGCCGACCAGATCGGCCAACGCACCGTCCGCCTCCGCCATGCGCCACACCCGGCCCGCCTTGCCGGCAAGGACCGGCGCGACGACCGGCAGCGGCGTGCCGAGATCGGCCGCCACCGCGAATTCGCGCAGCACCGCGCCGAGCCGCTCCTGCAGATCGCCGGCCGCGCGTTGCAGCAGGAAATCCGGGTAGTCACCGGCAAGCGCGCGCTTCAGCCGCGACCGGCCGAGCGCACGATCGAACACGAGGCTCTGGTCACTCAACGGGGCATCTCCTGCATGGCCCCTCATCCGGCATTTTCCAGGGAATGGCCACCCGAGAAATCGACTGCGGGAGGCGGTTTCCCATGCCTATCAAACGCGGGGCGTCCCGGACGGAGCGAAGCGGAGATCCGGAATCCCCGCCTGAACCGGTCCGACATGGCTCCCGGGTCGACCTGTGGTCGCCCGGGATGACCCACGCTCTTCCTGTCCGCCTCAGCGATCGAGCAGCTTCTCGATCTCCGCGCGCAGTTGCGGGCCGAGATCGCCGCGGTCGAGCGCATAGGCCACATTCGCCGTCAGGAAGCCGATCTTCGAGCCGGTGTCGTAGATCTCGCCATCGAAGCGCACCGCGAAGAACGGCTCCTGATGCGACAGCGCGATCATCGAATCGGTGAGCTGGATCTCGCCGCCCGCACCCTTCTCCTGGTTGGCGAGCAGGTTGAAGATCGTCGGCTGCAGGATGTAGCGGCCGGTGATGTGCAGGTTGGACGGAGCGGTGCCCTTCGGCGGCTTCTCGACCATGCCGGTGATCTTCGAGACCTTGGCCCTGGCGTCCTCGACGCCGACGATGCCGTATTGATGCGTCTGATCGTCCGGCACCGGCGCGACGGCGATGTGGTTGCCGCCATGCTGGTCATAGGCCTCGATCATCTCGGCAAGGCAGCCCTTGCCCGCGCTGTAGTGCAGCATGTCCGGCAGCAGCAGCGCGAAAGGCTCGTCGCCGACGATCTCGCGCGCGCACCAGACCGCATGGCCGAGGCCGAGCGGCGCCTGCTGGCGGGTGAAGCTGGTCGCGCCCGCGGCCGGCAGGTCGTGCTTCAGCGCCTCCAATTCCCTGGTCTTGTTGCGCTTGGCGAGGGTATCGTCCAGCTCGTAGGCCATGTCGAAATGATCCTCGATCACCGCCTTGTTACGGCCGGTGACGAAGATGAAATGCTCGATGCCGGCGGCGCGCGCCTCATCGACGACATGCTGCACGACCGGACGGTCGACGATGGTCAGCATCTCCTTCGGGATCGCCTTGGTGGCGGGCAGGAAGCGGGTGCCGAGACCAGCGACAGGGAGAACGGCCTTGCGGATGCGTTTCGTCATGAAGGGTCCTTGACGCGAGTGCCTTTGCCGAAGCGAGGCTTTGATGGGGTGGGCCGCACAACTGTCACTGTCGTCGGCCATCAGGAGCGTATTAGCTGACAGGCCTTGAGAACCCGTCAACCGGTTTCGGATAGGCAGAGTTCCAGACGAAGATGAGGCAAGAGTGACAATGGCGGTATTGGTCTCAGGCGGCGCCGGCTACATCGGCAGTCATATGGTGCTGGAATTGCTCGATCGCGGCGAAAAGGTCGTGGTTCTCGACAATCTCTCGACCGGTTTCTGGTGGGCCATTCCGCCCGAAGCGACCTTCATTCAAGGGGATGTCGGTGATCAGGAGCTGGTCGAGAAGCTGATCGCCGAGCATGGCGTAACGGCGCTGGCGCATTTCGCGGCGCGAATCGTTGTTCCTGAATCGGTGAGTGATCCGCTTGGTTATTATTTCAATAATACTGTCAAAACCCGAGCATTGATTGAAAGCGCCGTGCGCGGCGGCGTGAAGCACGTGATCTTCTCCTCGACGGCGGCGGTCTATGGCGAGCCCGCCGTCTCGCCCGTGCCGGAGGAGATCGCGCTCAACCCGATCAATCCCTATGGCCGCTCCAAGCTGATGAGCGAATGGATGCTGCAGGACGCCGCGAAGGCCCATGGCTTCTCCTACATCGCCCTGCGCTATTTCAACGTCGCCGGCGCCGACCCGAAGGGGCGTTCCGGCCAGTCCTCGCCCAACGCCACCCATCTGATCAAGGTCGCGAGCCAGGCCGCGCTCGGCCAGCGCGACGGCTTGACCATCTTCGGCACGGATTACGCGACTCCGGACGGCACCTGCGTGCGCGACTACATCCATGTCACCGATCTCGCCCGCGCCCATCTCGCCGCGCTCGACCATCTGCGCGACGGCGGCACGAGCCTGACGCTGAACTGCGGCTATGGCCGCGGCTATTCGGTGAAGGAGGTCACCGAGGTGGTGAAGAAGGTCTCTGGCATCGACTTCCCGGTGACGCTCGCCGCGCGCCGGCCCGGCGACCCGGCCTCGCTCATCGCCCGCGCCGACCGCATCCAGGCCGAACTCGGCTGGCGGCCGCAGCATGACGATCTGGAGGAGATCGTCGGCCAGGCCCTCGCCTGGGAGGAGAAGCTCAGGATGAAGAACGCTTCGGCCTGAACGTCACATCACGCCGTCTTCGGAAAACCCACCGTCATTGCGGACAAGCCGCGTCAGCGGCGCCGATCCGGAATCCATCGAGAAGCACCGCGCTCTATGATGGATTCCGGGCCTTCGCCCGGAATGACGGTGCGTGTCCGGGAAGGCAGCACGCATCCGACCTCAGGCCGCTGCCGTCTCCCCGGCAGGCTGGCCGACCGCCACGACGGTCAGGCGCTTCACATCGCCGGAGCGCGTCGTCCAGTCGATCGAGCGACCGGAAGCCATGCCGATCAGCGCGACGCCGATCGGCGTCATCACCGAGATCCGGTTCTTCTCGATATCCGCATGCTCAGGCCAGACCAGCGTGACCTTGGTCTCCCGTCCGGTGCTCTCGTCGCGATAGGTGACTTCGCTGCCGATATGCACATGCTCGGCCGAGACCCGGCCTTCCGGCAGGATGCGGGCGCGGTCGAGCTCATGCGTCAGCTCGGCGGCGAGTTCCGGCATGGTGTTGGCGGCGCCCGCCGCGATGCGGCTGAGCATCGCATGGTCGGCGGCGGTCACGGTGATGGCAGGGCGCGCGGGCGCCTTCCTGGTCTTGTCGGTCATGTCTGTCTCTCGGAGAAATCAGCGCAGGCGGCCGGGCGCGAAACAGGCCCGGACGAACGCCGTCGCTGGAAGATGGGAATCAAGTGGAGGCGCCCCCGGACCGGAGGCGCCAAGCGCAACAGGCCCGGGGCTATAAGCCCGCGATGACGTTACCCGACCGATGCCGGCCGCGAGCGAAGGAAAAGGCGCTGTGCATCCGATCAGGGTCGGACAATCGCCGCGGCTTGTCAAATTGCGCGCAATTTGCCGCAGTATTCCCCGATTTAACGCTTGGTTAATCTTGTTCGGGCGCTCTGGAGGTGTTTTCATCCCTCAGCCGTCGGGAGCCCCCATGCGCCTGTCCGTCCTCGCTGCTTCGGCCTTGCTGAGCCTGGCGCCGGCGCTCGCGCAGACCACGGGCTCGATCAACGTGTCGCGCGCGCCGGCCGGCAGCGCGCAGGCAAGCCCCGCCAGCGCTTCCTTCGACATCTTCCTGCAACGGCTCTGGCCGCAGGCGCAGGCGCGCGGCATCTCGCGCACGACCTTCGATCTCGCCTTCCGGGGCGTGACGCCCGACGCCTCGATCGTCGCGCTGACCAAGAAGCAGTCCGAGTTCAGCGCCCCGATCTGGAGCTATCTCAACAACGCCGTCGGCGGCGGCCGCGTCCAGCGCGGCCAGGCGGTGGCGGCAGAGAACGCGGCCGTGCTGGCCCAGGTCGAAGCCCGCTACGGCGTGCCGAAGGAGGTCGTGCTCGGCGTCTGGGGCATGGAAACCAATTTCGGCTCCTTCAAGGGCAGCAAGGACGTCATCCGCTCGCTGGCGACGCTCGCCGCGATCCGCTACCGCGGCGACTTCTTCCGCGACGAGTTGCTGACCGCGCTCGAGCTGATCCAGAAGGGCTATGTCGAGCGCGACGAGTTGCGCGGCTCCTGGGCCGGTGCCATGGGCCATACCCAGTTCATGCCGTCGAGCTACATGAAATACGCCGTCGACTGGACCGGCAACGGCCATGCCGACATCTGGAACTCGTCCAGCGACGCCATCGCCTCCACCGCCAACTACCTGAAGAGCTATGGCTGGGTCCCCGGCCTGCCCTGGGGCATGGAGGTTTCGCTGCCGGACGGCTTCGACCATCGCCTGGACAAGGCGAGCTTCGCCGCCTTCCGCTCCGCCGGCGTGCGCCGGGCCGATGGCCGCGCCCTGCCCTCCTCCGGCGAGGGCCGCCTGTTCTACCCCGCCGGCCATACCGGCCCGGTGCTGCTGCTGACCGCGAATTTCGACGTCATCAAGAAATACAATTCCTCCGACGCCTATGCGCTGGCCGTCGGCCATCTCGGCGATCGCATCATGGGCCGGGCGGCGATCCAGGCCGATTGGCCGCTCAAGGCGGCCCGCCTCGACATGGCCGGCACCAAAGACCTGCAGCGCCGCCTGAAGGCGCTGGGGCTCTACGACCACGACGCGGACGGGCGCATCGGCACCGGCACGCGCGAGGCGGTGCGGCGCTACCAGATCAGCGTCGGCGAGATCGCGGACGGCTATCCGACGCCGGCCCTGCTCACCCGGATGCGCGGCTCCCGCTGACTTTTGGCCCATCCGGCCCTATATTGAACCTGTCCCGAGCCGCTGGATCGGATGGCTGATGCGCCTGCGCTCGCTCGTCATGGTTCTCTGCTCCGCCTGCCTGCTCCTCCTGACCGGCGGCCCCGTTTCGCTTGCGCAGCAGCCGCCGCAACAGCAGCGCAGCCTGTTCCAGCTCTTCTGGCAATTGCCCGCCAGACCGGCCGTGCAGCCGCAGCAGCCGCGCCTGCGCCCCAGCCCGGCCCCGGTCGTTCGGCGCAGCAGGGCAGCGGCCCCCGTCGTCGTTCGCGACGATCCCGTCATCCCGAAGGTCGATGTCACCAACCACATCGTGGTGATGGGCGATTCCCTCGCCAACCTGCTCGCCGACGGCCTCGACGAGGCGCTGAACGACCGCCCCGATGTCGAGGTCACCCACCGGACAAAGCCGGATTCAGGCCTCGTCCGCACCGATTTCTACGATTGGCAGAAGGCCGTCACGGATCTGCTCGCCAGCGACCAGAAGATCACCATCGCGGTCATGATGGTCGGGCTCAACGACCGCCAGCCGATCCGCGAAGGCGACATCGTGCAGGAGCCTCTGAGCCCGCGCTGGCTGGAGCTCTATCGCGACCGCGTCGACGCACTCGCCACCGCCTTCGCGGCCAAGCGCATCCCGCTGATCTGGGTCGGCGTCCCGCCCGTGCAGAACGCCCGCCTCTCGGCTGATCTCGTCACGCTGAACGAGCTTTACCGCGAGCGGGCCGAGAAGGCCGGCGGCCAATATGTCGACCTCTGGGGCGGTTTCGTCGATTCCGAGAACCGCTATACCGCGACCGGCCCGGACGTCTCCGGCCAGCCGACGCGCCTGCGACTCGGCGACGGCGTGCACTTCACCAAGGCCGGCGCCCGCAAGGCCGCGCATTTCGTCGACCTCGTCATCCGCCGGATCATCGAGCAGGCGCCGCAGAGCAATGTGATCGCCCTGCCGGTCGCGCCCGACACCGGCGCCCCGACCGCGCCCGAGCTGCAGCCCGGCGGTGTCGAGCGCCTGATCGACCAGATGGCCGCGGGCTTGCCGGCGATCGGCCTGCCGCAGGCCCTGCAGGCCCGCCCCCTGGCCGGGCCGATTCAGCCGCTGACCGGACAGGCGGCGCCCTCGGCACAGCCGCTGCTCGCCTCGATCACGGAAGCGCGCGGCCGCGGCGATGCGGCCGACCAGCTCGAGCGCGTCTTCGGACAGGGCATCGCGCCCGAACCCGTGCCGGGCCGCATCGACGACTATCGCTGGCCGCGGTGAGGACCGGGCCGCTGCCCCGGCAGGCTGCCCGGCATCAGGCCGCGCCGCGCCACTCCGCCGCGAGCAGCGCATAGAGCAAATCGTCCCGCCAAACCTCTCCCACGCGCAGATTGTCGCGCAGCAGGCCCTCGCGGCGGAATCCCAGCTTCTCGATCAGCCGGATCGAGGCGCGGTTGTCCGGATGGATGAAGGCCTGGAGGCGATGCAGACCGAGCTCCGAGAAGCAGAAGTCGAGCATCGCCGTGACCGCCTCCGTCGCGATGCCCTGCCGGTGGAGCGCGGGATCGATCATGTAGCCGATGCTCGCCCGCCTGCTGCGGATATGCCCGTCGTGATAGTTGACGAGCCCCAGGCAGCGATCGGTCCCGGCATCGGCCACCGCCCAGAACCGGTAATAGGACGGCGTGCAATCGACGAAGCTGCGCACGGAGCGCTCGGTTTCGATGCGCTTCGTGTAGGTCGGCTGGTTCCAGAACCGCATCGCCTCGGGGTCGGCGAAGCAGGCATGCATCGCATCCACGTCATCGGCGCGGAACTGGCGCAGGCGCAGGCGGGGCGTCGCAAGGACCGGATGCGGGATCGCTTGCTTCGGCATGCGGTTGCCTCGGGCGAAGGGCTATCCTGATGCTCGACCGCTGGGATGGCCGGCCGCGGCGCCGAGGCCAGACACTCCATCTTTGACTGGCGTTTTTGCAAAGTTCAACATGCGAGGCAGCGGAACGCCCCCGACTCTACGATGGATTCCAGGTCAAGCCCGGAACGACGGCGTGTTTCTACCGAAAATCGGCAAGCTCCCGCGATGGAGGGCGCCCCCGTCACATCGGCAGGATGGTCTCGCCCATCAGATGCTTGTCGATGGCGTGCGCCGCCTGGCGGCCCTCGCGGATCGCCCAGACGACCAGAGACTGGCCGCGGCGCATGTCGCCGGCGACGAAGACCTTGTCGACGCTGGTGGCGTAGTTGCGGTCGTTGGCGACGACATTGGCGCGCTTGTCCACGGCCGCGCCCGACTGCGCGATCATGCCCTCGATCACCGAGCCTGCGAAGCCGATGGCGAGGAAGCAGAGATCGGCCTGCAGCACGAACTCGGTGCCGGGGATGGGCTTGCGCTTCTCGTCGACGCGCGCGCATTTCACACCGGTCAGCCGCCCGTTGCGGCCCTCCAGCCCGAGCGTCGCCGCCTGGAATTCGCGCTCCGCGCCCTCGGCCTGCGAGGAGGAGGTGCGGAACTTCGTCGGCCAATAGGGCCAGACCGTGAGCTTGTCCTCGATCTCCGGCGCCATCGGCCGGATGTCGAGCTGCGTCACCGAGAGCGCGCCCTGCCGGAAGGCGGTGCCGACGCAGTCGGAAGCCGTATCGCCGCCGCCGACCACCACGACATGCTTGCCCGCAGCCAGGATCGGCGCCTCGCCGGAGACGTCCTCGCCGCCGACGCGCTTGTTCTGCTGGGTGAGGTAGGGCATCGCGTAATGCACGCCGGCAAGATTGGTATCCGGCAGGCCGGGATCGCGTGGCGCTTCCGCCCCGCCCGTCATCAGCACGGCGTCATGCTCGGCAAGGAGCGTCGCGAAGGGCAGCGTCACGCCGACATGGGCGTTGTAATGGAAGGTGACGCCCTCCGCCTCCATCTGCTTCACCCGGCGGTCGATATGCTTCTTCTCCATCTTGAAGTCGGGAATGCCGTAGCGCAGCAGACCGCCGGCCTTCGCCTCCCGCTCATAGAGATGGACGTCGTGGCCGACGCGGGCGAGCTGCTGCGCCGCAGCCATGCCGGCAGGCCCCGAGCCGACGATGGCGATGCGCTTGCCGGTGCGCCTGGCCGGGATCTCGGGCGCGATCCAGCCTTCTTGCCAGCCCTTGTCGGCAATCGCCTGCTCGATCGTCTTGATCGTCACCGGCATGTTCTCGAGGTTCAGCGTGCAGGCTTCCTCGCAAGGCGCGGGGCAGATGCGGCCGGTGAACTCCGGGAAATTGTTGGTGGAGTGGAGGTTACGCAGCGCATCCTCCCAGCCGCCGGAATAGACCAGCTCGTTCCAGTCCGGGATCTGGTTGTGCACCGGGCAGCCGGTCGGGCCGTGGCAGAAGGGGATGCCGCAATCCATGCAGCGCGCCGCCTGCTTCTTGATATCGCGCTCCTCCTGCGGGAGCGTGAACTCCCGGAAGTGGCGAATGCGATCGCCGGCGAGCTGATACTTCTGCTCCTGCCGGTCGTATTCGAGAAAGCCCGTGACCTTGCCCATGCCGTTTCTCTCGCCCTGTGCCCGGGTCGCCCCGCGCGCATGCCTTAACCTGTTCCGGGTGCCGGGACCGTGACGGCCCCGGCAGGTGGCGTTTCGCTTATTCCGCGGCCTGCAAGGTGCGGGCCTGCTCCATTTCGCGTAGCGCGCGGCGGTACTCGACCGGCATCACCTTGACGAACTTGGTGCGGTAATCCGCCCAGTTGTCGAGGATCGTGCGGGCGCGCTCCGAACCGGTGTAGTTCGCGTGGTTCGTCAGCATCTGCATCAGGCGCTCCTCGTCATGGCCCGACATGTTGGTCATGTCGATGCGGCCCTTATGCTCGAGGTCACCGCCGTGATGGTGCAGCCGCTCCATCAGCTCTTCTTCCTCCTCGACCGGTTCGAGATCGACCATGGAGAGGTTGCAGCGCGACTTGAAGGTGCCGTCCTCGTCCAGCACATAGGCGATGCCGCCCGACATGCCCGCGGCGAAGTTGCGCCCGGTCTGGCCGATGACCGCGACGACGCCGCCGGTCATGTATTCGCAGCCATGGTCGCCCGTGCCCTCGACCACCGCGATGGCGCCGGAGTTGCGCACCGCGAAGCGCTCGCCCGCGACGCCGCGGAAATAGGCCTCGCCCGAGATCGCGCCGTAGAGCACGGTGTTGCCGACGATGATCGAGCGCTCGGCTACGGCCCGGGTCGCGGGATCGGGCCGGACGATCAGCTTGCCGCCGGAGAGCCCCTTGCCGACATAGTCATTGGCCTGGCCGGTGAGCTCGACCGTGACGCCAGCCGCCAGGAAGGCCGCGAAGCTCTGGCCCGAGGTACCCTTCAGCTTCACCGTGATGGTGTCGTCCGGCAGGCCGGCATGGCCGTATTTCTTGGCGACGACGCCCGAGAGCATCGCGCCGGTCGAGCGGTCGACATTGCAGATGCTCTCCTCGATCACGACCGGCGTGCCGGTCTCGACCGCGCCCTGCGCCGCCTTGATCAGCTTGCGGTCGAGCACATCGTCGAGCGGGTGCTTCTGCAACTCGACATGGCGGATCGCCACGCCCGGCAGGTCAACCTTGTGGAACAGCCTGCTGAAGTCGAGCCCCTTCGCCTTCCAGTGCTCGATCGCCTCGCGCTTGTCGAGCAGGTCCGAGCGGCCGACGATCTCGTCGAGGCTGGTGAAGCCCATCTCCGCCATGATCTTGCGGACATCCTCGGCGACGAAGAAGAAGTAGTTCACCACATGCTCGGGCAGGCCCTTGAAGCGCTTGCGCAGCACCGGGTCCTGCGTCGCGACGCCGACCGGGCAGGTGTTGAGATGGCACTTGCGCATCATGATGCAGCCCGCCGCGATCAGCGGCGCGGTCGAGAAGCCGAACTCGTCGGCCCCGAGCAGAGCGCCGATCACCACGTCGCGGCCGGTGCGCAGGCCGCCATCGACCTGCAGCGCGATGCGCCCGCGCAGATGGTTCAGCACCAGGGTCTGCTGCGTCTCGGCGAGACCGATCTCCCAGGGCGAACCGGCATGCTTCAGCGAGGTCAGCGGGCTCGCGCCCGTGCCGCCCTCGAAGCCGGAGATGGTGATGTGGTCGGCGCGCGACTTGGCGACGCCGGCCGCCACCGTGCCGACGCCGATCTCGGAGACGAGCTTGACCGAGACATCGGCCGCCGGGTTGACGTTCTTCAGGTCGAAGATCAGCTGGGCGAGATCCTCGATCGAATAGATGTCGTGATGCGGCGGCGGCGAGATCAGGCCGACGCCCGGCGTCGAGTGCCGGGTCCGGGCGATCTTGGCGTCGACCTTGTGGCCGGGAAGCTGCCCCCCCTCGCCAGGCTTGGCACCCTGCGCCACCTTGATCTGCATCACGTCCGCATTGACGAGATACTCGGCCGTGACGCCGAAGCGGCCCGACGCGATCTGCTTGATCGCCGAGCGCTTCGAGCGCCCGTCCGGCATCGGCTTGAACCGGATCGCTTCCTCGCCGCCCTCGCCGGTGTTCGACTTGCCGCCGATCTGGTTCATCGCGAGCGCCATCGTCTCATGCGCCTCGCGCGAGATCGAGCCGAAGGACATCGCGCCGGTGGCAAAGCGCTTCACGATCTCGGACGCAGGCTCGACGCTCTCCAGCGGCACGGGCGCCCGGCCCTCATCGGCCGCCATCTTGAGCTTGAACAGGCCGCGGATGGTGCTGAGCCGTTGCTCGTCGTCATTCACCTGCCGGGCGAACTCCTCGTAGCGGTCCTGCGCGTTGAGACGCACGGCGTGCTGGAGCGAGGCGACGACATCCGGCTTCCAGACATGGTCCTCGCCGCGGACGCGGTACATATACTCGCCGCCGATATCGAGGCTGTCGCGGTAGAGCGGCGAGTCGCCGAAGGCGTCGCGGTGACGGCGCAGGCTCTCCTCGGCGATCTCGTCGAGGCCGACGCCCTCGATCGCCGTGCCCGTCCCGAAGAAGAACTTGTCGACGAAGCTGGTCTTCAGGCCGACGGCATCGAAGATCTGCGCGCCGCAATAGGACTGATAGGTCGAGATGCCCATCTTGGACATCACCTTGAGCACGCCCTTGCCGACCGACTTGATGTAGCGCTTCACCACCTCGTCGGCATCGACCTCCTCGGGGAAGGCGCCCTGCGCATGCTGGTCGAGCAGGGTGTCGAAGGCGAGATAGGGGTTGATCGCCTCCGCGCCGTAGCCGGCGAGGCAGCAGAAATGGTGGATCTCGCGCGGCTCGCCGGATTCGACGACGAGGCCGACCGAGGTGCGCAGGCCCTTGCGGATCAGGTGATGATGCACCGCCGCCGTCGCCAAGAGCGCCGGGATCGGGATGCGGTCGGCGCCGACCTGCCGGTCGGACAGGATGATGATGTTGTAGCCGCCATGGACCGCCGCCTCGGCGCGCTCGCAGAGCCGCTCCAGCGCGCCATCCATGCCGGCCGCGCCCTCGCGCGCCGGATAGGTGAAGTCGATGGTCTTGGTGTCGAAGCGATCCTCGTAATGGCCGATGCAGCGGATCTTCTCGAGATCGTCATTGGTCAGGATCGGGGTGCGCACTTCCAGGCGCTTGCGGCGCGAGGTGCCTTCCAGATCGAGGATGTTCGGCCGCGGCCCGATGAAGGAGAGCAGGCTCATCACCAGCTCCTCGCGGATCGGGTCGATCGGCGGGTTCGTGACCTGCGCGAAGTTCTGCTTGAAATAGGTGTAGAGCAGCTTCGACTTGAACGAGAGCGCCGAGATCGGCGTGTCCGTGCCCATCGAGCCGACCGCTTCCTGCCCGGTCACCGCCATCGGCGCCATCAGCAGGCGGACATCCTCGGTGGTGTAGCCGAAGGCCTGCTGGCGGTCGAGCAGCGGCACATCGGTGCGCGAGGCCCGCGCCTCGACCGGCGGCAGATCCTCCAGCACGATCTGGGTGCGCTTCAGCCAGTCCTTGTAGGGATTGGCGAGGCAAAGGCTCGTCTTGATCTCGTCGTCGCCGATGATGCGGCCCTGTTCGAGATCGATCAGCAGCATCTTGCCCGGCTGGAGGCGCCACTTCTCGACGATCTTCTCCTCCGGGATCGGCAGCACGCCGAACTCGGAAGCGAGCACCACGAGCCCGTCATCGGTGACGAGATAACGCGCGGGGCGCAGGCCGTTGCGGTCGAGCGTCGCGCCGATCTGGCGCCCGTCGGTGAAGGCGATCGCGGCCGGCCCGTCCCAGGGCTCCATCAGCGCGGCGTGATACTCGTAGAAGGCGCGCCGCTCCTCATCCATCAGCGGGTTGCCGTTCCACGCCTCCGGCACGAGCATCATCATGGCATGGGTCAGCGAATAGCCGCCCTGCACCAGGAATTCGAGCGCGTTGTCGAAGCAGGCGGTGTCCGACTGGCCCTCATAGGAGATCGGCCAGAGCTTCGAGATATCCGAGCCGAACAGGTCGGAATCGACGCTCGCCTGCCGCGCCGCCATCCAGTTGACGTTGCCGCGCAGCGTGTTGATCTCGCCGTTATGCGCCACCATCCGGTAGGGATGGGCGAGGCGCCAGGACGGGAAGGTGTTCGTGGCGAAGCGCTGATGCACCAGGGCGAGCGCGCTGTCGAAGCGCTCATCCTGCAGATCCTTGAAGTAGGAGCCGAGCTGGTTCACCAGCACCATGCCCTTGTAGACGATGGTGCGGCAGGACATCGAGACGGGGTAGTACTCCGCCGTCTTGCGCTCCTGATGCCGGTAGACCTTGTTCGAGACGGACTTTCTGAGGACATAGATCTGCCGCTCGAACTCGTCCTCGTCCGTGATGTCGTCGGGGCGGCCGACGAAGAGCTGGCGATGCACCGGCTCGGTCTCCAGCACGGCCTTGCCGAGATCGGCGTTGTCGACCGGCACATCGCGCCAGCCGAGGAAATTCAGCCCCTCCTCCTCGACGGCCTGGGAGATGATCTCCTCGCAGAGCGCGCGGATCGCCGGATCGCGCGGCATGAAGAACTGACCGATGGCGTAGAAGCCGGGCTCGGGCAGATCGATGCCGAGCTTCGCGGTCTCTTCCTTGAAGAAGCGATGCGGGATCTGGGTAAGGATGCCGCAGCCGTCACCGAGCTTCGGATCGGCGCCGACAGCGCCGCGATGGTCGAGATTGTGCAGGATCTGCAGGCCCTGCTGCACGATGGCGTGGCTCTTGCGGTTCTTCATGTCGGCGATGAAGCCGACGCCGCAGGAATCTTTCTCATTGGCCGGGTTGTAGAGGCCCTGATGCGTCGGCAGCGCCGGGTCGCGCACGGCCGGGAAGCGCCCGATATCCTCGTTCGATTGGCTGGTCGCGCTCATCGTCAAACCCCGCTCGCCGGAACCCACCGGCGCGATGCCGGCGGGCAGGCGTATCAAGCCCACACCATCCCTTTCCGCGCCGGTCTTTCCGAGCCGGCCGGAAGCCGGCAGCAAGGAAGGGGCCAGAACGGATCGGCCTTGTCTTTTGTCAGAGGCTTGCTTGCGCTTTGTTTCCACCGCGCCCGCGTCCTCCGCAGGCGCTTCGGGCGGCTCTCGCCCGCTCGCGCCTGTCTTCAGGCCGTCGTTTTACGGACGGCGCGCGTACGGCGGTTGGCTTTGGCATTAGCAGCCCGGCCCCTCGTCATGCTCGCCTCCGTTGCGACGGCGCGACCGCAAGCCTTAGGAGAGCTTTTGGTCGGCGCGATGAAAAATGGGACAGCAACACTGTCCTATCGAGACGAATTTGCCAGAATTCCAATCTGCGCACAAGCACCGATTTGAGGCAGAAACGAAATTTTATTGCGATATCCGATTCCCACGAGACATTTCCGGTATGAAAGCCCGACTCCGGCGATACGCTTCTTGTTCTGAGCCTGTCCCGACCGGCACGGCGTGCAAGCCCCCTCCCCGCCTTCGTCGCTTGGCAGAAGCTGGGCCGCCCCATAACCCTTTCCTCCATGAACTTCATCAGCGACAACACCGCCAGCGCCAGCCCCCGCGTCATGGCCGCTCTCGCCGCCGCCAATGACGGCCCCGCAGCGGGCTATGGCGCGGATGACTGGACGAAGCGCGTCGAGGAGCGCCTCTCAGCGCTGTTCGAGCGGGAGGTCGCCGCCTTCCTGGTCACCACGGGTACCGCGGCCAATGCCCTGGCGCTCGCCAGCGTGGTCAGGCCCTGGGGCGCCGTCATCACCCATGAGGAAAGCCACATCGTCGAGGACGAATGCGGCGCGCCGGAATTCTTCAGCGACGGCGCCAAGCTCGTCGATCTCCCCGGCATCGGCGGGAAGCTGACGCCAGAGGCGGTGACGCGGGCTCTGGGCAACCTGAACGAGGGCAGCTTCCACAATGTCCAGGCCCAGGCCCTCTCCGTCACCCAGGCGACGGAATGCGGCACGATCTACACCCCGGCCGAAATCCGTGCGCTGAAAGAGGCCGTCACGGCCCGCAATCTGACCGTCCATATGGACGGCGCCCGCTTCGCCAATGCGCTGGTCACGCTGGGCTGCACGCCAGCCGAGATCACCTGGAAGGCCGGTGTCGACGTGCTCTCCTTCGGCGGCACCAAGAACGGCGCCTGGGCGGTCGAGGCAGTGGTCTTCTTCGACCCCGGCCGCGCGGAGGAGATGAAATGGCGTCGCAAGCGCGCCGGCCAGACCCTGTCGAAGGGCCGCTTCCTCGGCGCGCAGTTCGAGGCCCTGCTGGCCGACGATCATTGGCTCGATCTCGCCCGCCACGCCAACGGGCAGGCGAAGCGTCTCGCGGACGCGGTCGGCAACGGTGGCGAGGCGCGCCTCGCCTGGCCCTGCCAGGCCAACGAGGTTTTCCTGATCCTGCCTCCCGCCACGCAGGAACGGCTGACGGCGGCTGAGGTGCGCTACCATTCCTGGCCCGGCCGCTCGCTCGCCCCCGACAATGCCTTGCAGGACGGCGAGATCGTCGGCCGCTTCGTCATGTCCTTTGCGACCGATCCCGGCGAGGTCGGCCGGCTGATCGCGGCGATCTCCGGCTGACACAGGGATTTTTCGGCCCGGTCCGGCCCCATGCCTGCCGCAATCGCTAAGGAAGACTGAAAGGCGCGACACCTCGTTAAGGAAGATGGCATGGCACAACGTTCGACCGCGTCGAGGCACATCGGCCTGATGGGTCTGGCCGTGGCCGGTGCACTCGCCGGCTCGGCGGGAGGCGCCGCCGCCCAGTTTTATTATTACGAAGAGCCGGCGCCCTATCCGCCGGCCTATGTCTATGGCTACGGATATGGCTACCGTTCCGCGCCCCGCATCGCCGAGCCGGTGACGGCCTACGACATCCGCCGCATCGCCGCCGAGAATTACGGCTTCGTCCGGATCGACCGCCTCTATCGGAGCGAGGACGCCTATGTCGTCGACGGCATGCGGGCGAACGGCCAGCGGCAGCGGCTGATCCTCGATGCCTTCGCCGGCAACCTGATCCGCCGCGTGCCGCTGCGCAACGGCCAGGCCGACCTGGGGCCGAATATCGCCCGCGTCGACCCACGCGAGGAGCGCGAGCCGCCGCGACCGCGACTCGTGCCGAAGCCGCCGCAGCGCCCGGCCGAATTGAGGCCCCCGGCCGAGGCGAGCGCCCCCGCGACCATCGTTCCACCCGCGCCGGCCGCCCCGCCCGCGCCGGAGCAGGCGCCGACCCCACCCGCACCGCAGCCCCCGGT
>NZ_JACXWY010000024.1:0-59436 GCF_014764685.1 Allobosea spartocytisi | reverse complement strand
CCATACATGTATTTCATGTTCAACGGCGTTGTTTCGAGCATTTGCTTCCTGGTCTCGCATAATCTTTTCATGCTGCTGGTCGCGATCCCGCTGCACCTGTTCGGCTACGTCATGACGCTCCGCGACGATCGCATCTTCGAGATCCTGTTCGTCAAGTCGACCAAATGTCCACCACGCTCGCGGACCTTCTGGGCCGCCGATAGCTATTCGGTGTGAGGTGCGACGATGGTGGCCCGGGCACTGCTTGATGAACTGACCTTTGGCGCCGTCTCGCGAAGGGAACGGCCAGTCGCATCGCATGTGCCCTACACGCGGCATGTCGACGATCACATCCTGCGGACGAAAGACGGGCTCGTCCTGACGATCTTCAAGCTCGACGGCTACTCGTTCGAAACCTCCGACATCAGTGAAGTCAACGCGCGCCTGCTCGGCCGTAACGACGTGGTGCGAACGCTTGCGAACTCCCGCTTTGCGCTCGTCTCGCATATCATCCGCCGCGAGGTTCAGCCGCGAATCGAGTCGACCTTCGACAATCCGTTCTGCGCCGAACTTGACGAGCGCTATAACAGCGCGCTCTCCAAGCGCCGCATGTTCGTCAACGATCTCTATCTGACGATCGTGCGCAGACCGCTGCAAGGGCGGGCCGGGACCTTCGATCTCATGCTGACCAGGCTCCTCGGCCGAAAGGACGAGGCAGGCGAGTCGGTTGCGCGGCAGACCGCCCTCAATGAGCTACGCGACGTCGCGACCGCCGTGCGCGAAAGCCTCGCCGGTTATGGCGCGCGCCAGCTGCGGGTGGTCAATCGGGACGGCGTCTGGTTTTCCGAGCCCCTCGAGTTCCTCGTCCAGCTCCTGAATGGTGGCCTGTCGCGGCCGATGCATCTGCCCCGAATGGATCTTGCGGATGCGCTTTCGATGAAACGCATCTTCTTTGGTCGCAATGCGATCGAGATCAAGGGCGCAGGGCCTGCGGACAGCCGGTTCGGCGCGATGGTGTCGATCCGCGAATATCCGGCGCAAACCGGACCGGGATCGTTCGACAATCTCCTGCGCGTGCCACACGAATTCATTGCCACCCAGAGCTTTGCGATCGTCGACCGGCCGGAAGCGGCAAAGCAGATCGACCGCGTCTCGCGCCAGGTCGACATGTCGGACGAAGCGGGATCGATCGTCGCCGACCATCTCGATGAAGCGCGCGACGAGTTGCTTGCATCCGAGGCAATTTACGGCGAGCACCACATGACCGTCATGTGCCTCGGCCGCGACCTCGCTGAGGTCGGTGCTGCCGTCACCGCCGCCGGCGCGGCGCTGACCGATCGCTCGGTCATCTGGGTTCGCGAGGACCTGAATTGCGAACCGGCCTTTTGGTCGCAGCTTCCGGGCAACTTTGCCTACATCGCGCGTAAGGGGGTGATCTCGTCGAAGAATTTTTCCGGCTTCGCGTCCTTGCACAACTATCCGAGCGGTCGCCCGAGCGATAATCATTGGGGGCCGGCGATCTCGGTATTCGAAACGACATCGCAAACCGCGTATTATTATAACCACCACGTCCGGGACATCGGCAACTTCACGGTCGTCGGTCCGACTGGATCGGGCAAGACGGTCTTCCTGTCCTTCATCGCGGCGCAGACGCAGCGGATCGTGCCGCGCCCCAAACTGGTGTTCGTCGACAAGGATCGCGGGGCAGAGATTTTCATCCGCGCGCTTGGCGGCCAGTACGAGACGCTCGTGCCCGGCGAACCCACCGGCTTCAACCCATTGTCGCTTCCCGACACGGCTTCCAACCGGGAATTTCTCTACCAGCTCTTCGCCTTCATGCTGAGGCCGACCAATGGCGGCGACCTGTCGGCCTCCGAGGAGCAGGTCATCCGCAACGCGATCGCGGCGGCGCTCTCCGCCGGTGCCGACGGCCGGACGCTGAAGGCGTTTTCGACACTGTTGCGTGGTCGCATTCGCGCAGGGGAAGGAGACCTTCTTGCGCGGCTCGAAACCTGGATGAGGCTCGATCAGCGCGGCTGGTTGTTCAACAACGACGAGGACCAATTCTCGATTTCCAGCGTGTTCGGCTTTGACATGACACGCGTGCTCGACGATCCGGTCATCCGCACCGCGGCGCTGATGTACATCTTCCACCGGACGGAGGAACTTCTGACCGGCGATCCGGTGATGATCTTTCTCGACGAGGGTTGGCGGCTTCTCGATGACGACGTGTTCGCCTTTTTCATCCGCGACAAGCTCAAAACCATCCGCAAGCAGAATGGCATCATCGGCTTCGGCACGCAGTCGGCCGCCGATATCGTTCGCTCCAAGGCGTCGAATACGCTGATCGAACAGACCAGCACCAACATCTTCTTCCCCAATCCGAAGGCCGACGACGAAAGCTACAAACAGGCCTTCCGGCTGTCGGGCCGCGAGGTCGCGTGGATCCGCTCGACCGCGGCCGAAAGCCGTTCTTTCCTGATCAAGCATGGACGCGACAGCGTGGTGGCGCGGTTGAATCTCGCGGGCATGCCCGACCTCATCAAGGTGCTGTCGGGACGAACCGAGACGGTTGCGGAACTCGATGCGATCCGGGCGAAGGTCGGCGACGACCCCTCGGCCTGGTTGCCGATCTTTCTGGGGAGGAGCGAGCCATGAAGCTCACGACAATTCTTGCGGTCGTGCTCATCGTCGGCGCCGGAACACCGGCGTTCGCCAACATCCCGGTCAACGACGCAGCGCAGCTGACGCAGAAGTCCGACACAGCAAGCACGACGATCAAGCTGGTGCCGGTGACGACACAGCGCAAGGAGGCCAATAGCGGCGTCAAATGCGCGGTAACGACGGGCAAGAAGGCCAGCGTTACCAATCCGACGGTTCAGCCGCAAGCCGGCGCGGGCGCGCAAACGATCCACTCGTATGGTCCCGACATGCCGCTGACGAAGGACGCGACCGCCCAAGGCGCTGCGCTCAACAGCCAAACCCTGTTCCAGTCGAGCGGCGACGTGGTTGGCGGGCTCGATGCGAGCCGCTCGACGATCGCTGCGGCGCAGTCCGGCTTTCAGGCGGCCACTGGCCAGGTCGGCACGGCGCAAACCGTCATGGCCGCGATCGACATGAACAGCGCCGCACGCCTGCAGAACAATCTCGTCTGGAACAATGTCATTGCCTCGGCGAACCTTTGGGTCACGGCGGTAAACGCGCTCAATCTGGCCCAGACCAGCGACATGAGCCGCACTGCCATGGGGATGCGCGCATCGACAAGCCCTCAGACGACCACGCAGGGTCCGGCCTGCCCCGTGGGCACGATCGGGACGGGCACGGCAAGCGATCCCTGCCGTTCTCCGTCGACCTGCCAGACGACTCCGCCGGGCGCCACGCCCGATCCAGCCTGCGTGAGCGCCCGCTATGTCGATACGAACAACAACGTTCTCTTCTATCTCGCCCAGATCCAGAACGCGGCAAACGCCGCAGCAACATCGAACGGTCGCTAGGGAGGTTCCGATGCGCGCTCTTTTCGCAACTGCAGTTCTTTTCACCGCCCTCGGATTGGCGCCCGCGCGAGCGCAGGTTCCTGTGATCGACAACGCCAATCTCGCAAAAGCGCAACAAATCGCCAGCGACACCAAATCGATCCTGACTGCCGATCAGCAGATCATGCAGTTCACGCAAAAGACGCTTGCCGCGGTGACCGGCGATCGCTCCTCGCAAGCCCAGGGATCGCTGGCGCAGATGGCCCTCGGCGGCGGATTCACCATGGCGCAGGCACCCTCGCTTGGCTCGGTGATCTCCGGCGGAGCATTGTCTTTCGCCGGCATGGGCTCCGGCTCCCAGAACATCGTCTCGACGTTGATCAACGGTCTTCAGCTCGTCCAGACGATCACCGGATTGGCCAATGGCCAGAGCCACGCGGTCGATACCGCCTACAAAAATTCGGTCAACGTCGCGGCGACGCTGTCGGGCTTGATCAACTCGACCCAGAGCGCGGTTCAGACGCGCTCGCAGGCCTTCACGCAAGGTGGCCAGCAAATCGGCAGCGCCCAGGACCTGAAGGGCAGCGTCGACCAGAACACGCAGGTCCAGATCCAGACGGGTCAGACCGTCAACGAGCTGAATGGCGTCGTGAACAATGCCGCGGCTGCTGCGAACCAGGCCAATCTCGACCGGATCGCAGCGGAGTCCTCGGCCGCTCGCGCCATGAAGTTCACGCAGTGATGTAGGGGATGGGGCTTTGTCACCACGTTTTGTTGTCGTCACTATTGTCGTCGCACTCGCCGTCGGACTTATCGCCGGACGCGCGATTTTCAGCTCACCGCATCCGAGCCCCATCAACAATCCCACTGCAGCGGCGCAGGACGATGCGGCCGCCGCCGCTTCCCGGGCGATGACCTTTACCCAGCCGAAGGCGCCGGCCAAATGACGACAATCGCCCGCTATTGCATTCTCGCCTTGGCGGCGCTCGCGCTCGGCGGCTGCGCCTACAAGCCTTTGAAGGCGCCCTGTTCTGCCGACGAGGCCGGGACGCCGCTCGCATACACAGACAGCCCCTCCCACCAGGTCCCGGCGTCGTTCACAGCGCTCGACAGCTGCGGCCCAATGCGGCCGATCTGAGGAGCACGATGGGCAACACCTTCAACATCACTTCACTCCTGCAGTCGGTTGACCAGATCGGCCAAAACTACGTTCAGAGCGCCTACCAGGCGCTGTCCAACGCCGCGACCTCCGGCGGTGCGACAAGCGCCGCCGGCCTCCTGCTGACCCTTTACGTGATCTTCTGGGGCGTTGGCATCTGGCAGGGCACGTCCACCGGCGGGCCCGCCGATCATGCCTTCCGGCTGTTCCGCGCCTTCATGATCTACGCGCTGGCGACCAGCTGGAGCGACTTTCAGACGCTTGCCTATAACGCCTTGAACAGCGGGCCCTCCGCGATCGGCAACGCCCTCCTGAGCGTCGTCACCACGCCGAACAACACCGGAACGGCTGCAAACCTCACCTCGGTCAACGGCGTGCAGTCGGCGCTGCAGAACATGTGGGACACGACAAACTCGGCGACCGAAGCTTTCCTCCAGAACGCCGGAATCACGAACTGGGGACCGTATATCTTTGCCGCTGTTTTCTACGTGGTGATGGCGATCCTGATCGGCTTTGCCATCTTCCTCATCATTCTGTCAAAGCTGTTCATGTGGCTGCTGCTGGCGCTCGCTCCAGTCTTCATCATCCTTTTGCTGTTCGGTGCCACCTCGCGCTTCTTCAGCGGTTGGCTAAGCTCGATCGCGCAATACTTCGTGGTTCAGGTGCTCGTCTACGCTTTCCTCGCCTTCTACGTCTCACTCATCCAACAGTCGATCGATGCGCTGAACGGCGTCGCCAGTTCAAAATCGGCAACCTGGGCGACGATCGGTCCCGTGGTCCTGCTGGCGATCATCGGCATCCTGCTGCTCAGCCAGATCAACAACGTCGCGGCGGCCATCGCTGGCGGCGTCCCGATCTCCTCACCACGGGTCGGCGCGGTCCTTGCGACCGCGACCGGCTTCCGGTTCGGTGTTGCTGCGAACCGTGCCCGGCTGGCCTTCCGCAATCCCTTCAACCCGGCCTCAGTCTCGCGGCGTGAAGAACTCGCTTCCCGCCAGCGCGCGCGTGTCGGCCTGCGCTCGGCCTCGTGGGCGCAGTCGGCGGAATTCCGGCGGCTGGCCGATCAGATTCGCAATTCGGCCTCGACGCCGACACCAGGCGGCGGAGGGAGGCCATGAGCGACGCGACCGCCCCTGAACCGAAACGTGTGGATCCCCGCTACTATGTCGAGGGTGCGACCTGGGAACAGGACATTGCCCGGCGCAATCGCAATTCGCGGGCGCTCGCCTGGATCGTCGCCGCCGTGATGAGCGTGGTCGCCGTCGCGGCGCTTGGCGTCCTTGCCTTGCTCGTCCCGCTGAAGACCTACGAACCGTACATGGTTGTCGTCGACAAGACGACGGGCTTCGTCGAGGTCAAGCGTCCGATGGCCGAGGGCGCACTCACCCAGGACGAGGCCGTCACGATGTTCAACGTCGTGCGCTACATCAAGGCGCGCGAGACTTACGACCCCCGTGCGCTGAAGGACAATTTCGATCTTGCCCAGTTGCTCGCCACCGGCGACGCCGCACGTGAGCTGACCGAAATCTATTCGCCCGCCAACCCCAACAATCCGGTCAAGCTGCACGGCACGAACACCGAGATCGCCGTCAACATCAAGTCGGTCACGTTTCCGAACAACCGCACGGCGCTGGTCCGGTTCTCGACGGACGAAAAGTCGGCGACCAGTGTCGTGACGCGAAACTGGGTCTCGCTCGTGCGCTTCCGCTATAGCGGTGCGCCGATGCGCAACGAGTGGCGCTTCGACAACCCTCTCGGCTTCCAGGTTCTGGAATATCGCCGCGACCAGGAGTCCGCGCCGTCTCCCGGCACGGCCGGAGCGCAGCAATGATCACGCGTCTCCTTGGCACTGCCCTTGTCCTTTGCCTCATCACCGCTCCCGCGTTCGGAGAGGCGCTTCCGCGACCGGGGCGGACCGATCCGCGCGTGCGTGACGTCGTCTACAACAAGGATAATGTGACGGCGATCGACGCAAGTTACGGCACGTCGACGATGATCCAGCTCCAGGCCGACGAAAAGATCGAGACGCTGGCGCTCGGCGACTCGGTGGCCTGGAAGGTCGAGCCGAACCGCAAGGGCGACATTATCTTCGTCAAGCCGGTCGAGAAGAACGCACAGTCGAACCTGAACGTGGTCACCGACAAGCGCATCTACGTTTTCCTGCTGCGCTCGAACACACGTCCGGCGACCAATCAGATTTACGCCGTGCGCTTTCGTTTCCCCGAGGACGAGACGAATGCGAAGCTGCTCGCCGAGGCCAAAGAGCGGGCCTCGAACCCCAATCTGGCCAGCCTCAACGTCGCCAACGCGAACAGCGACTACGGCTACAAGGGTTCGTCGGCAAACAAGCCCGTCGCAGTCTTTGACGACGGCACGAAGACGTGGTTCCGCTTCGAGGGCGAGACCCCGGCGATCTACATCGTCGATGCCGACCGCAACGAAAGCCTCGTCAATTTTCGCACCGAGGGACCCTATGTCGTTGTCGACAAGGTCTCGCCGCAGTGGACGCTGCGCAACGGCCAGGAATCAACCTGCATCTTCAATCGCCGGCTGACGAACATCCACGAGCCAAACGGGCTCGAGCCCTATGCGCCGCAGCGCGTCGGCATGGCCGCCAACGGGGGAGGGTGACGGGCGATGCCGACGCCTGATGATTATCGTTCATTCGAACTCGAGGCTTCGGCCGCGACTTCCGTCGCGCGCGGTAGCACGACCGTCAGCCGGTTCCTGAAATTCGGCATCCCGCTCGGCGCCGTTCTCGTCGCCGGATGGATGATCTACAATTCGACCAAGCCTCGCCCGACCAGCATGACGACGCCGGACAAGGAGGACTTTACGACCACGCAGTTCCCGGCGCCGTCGCTGTCGACACCGCGCCCGCAGACCGATCAGGGAACGATCGTGATTCCCAAGGCGCCGGAGGCGCCACCTCCTCCTCCCGTGCCACCGCCCGTCACCATCCAGCCGCCGGCGCCGCCCGAGCCGCCGCTCGCGATCAGTCCGCCAAACGACGACGAGGCTCGCCGTCTCGCCGAGCTCGAACGGCAGCGTCAGGAGGAAGAGGAGCGCCGAAAGTGGGAGCGCCTCCGTGCGCCGCAGGTGATCTCCGACAATGCCGCGGCGGCCGCCGCCGGGTCGGTCAATCCCGACAGCAGTGGCTCCGCAAACGCCGCTCAGCCGGACGATGATCCGAACCGGCGCTTCCTCGCCTCGGTGTCCGCGGGCGGCGTCGACACGGCACGTGCCACCAAGAACCCTCGCATCGATGCACTTGTCGCGCAGGGAACGATGATCCGCGGCGTTCTCGAAACGGCCGTGCAAAGCGATCTGCCAGGCATGGTCCGCGCCGTGGTGACCGAGAACGTATGGTCGTTCGACGGACGCCGCGTGCTTATTCCTGCCGGCACCCGTCTCGTCGGCGAGTACAAGTCCGGGATTTCGCAGGGCCAGACCCGCGTCTTCGTCGTTTGGACGCGTCTTCTTCGCTCCGATGGCGTTTCCGTGCAGCTCGGCTCGAACGGCACTGATGATCTCGGTCGGGCCGGTAACGCCGGCGTCGTCGACAACCATTACGTCGAGCGCTTCGGCGCAGCGATCATGCTCTCGGTCGTCGGTGGCGCGGCGCAGTTCTTGAGTTCGTACGGCCAGAATTACAGCAACACCAACGGCACCGGGACGATCATCACAACGACCGATCCGGTCACAGGGGCGATCACCCAGACGCAGACTGGCGTGAACCAGAACCAGCTGAGCCTGCAGGCGCGCCAGATCGCCGCCCAGAACGTCTCGCAAACGCTCACCAACATCGCGCAGGAGGCGCTCCGCAACTCGATCAACATCCCGCCGACGATCTATCTCGACCAGGGCACGCGGATCATCGTCTTTGTGCGCCGGGATCTCGACTTCTCTGCCTTCTATCCGGATCCGGTCAAGGAGGCCCTCCAGGAGATCAAACGTGAACGCGCCGGCCAGAAGCCTGACGGTCTTCATTGACCGAGCTTTGGAGCCGGTACGCCGCTGGCTCGAGGATGACCAGGTCGTCGAGATCTGCGCGAACGGTCCGGGCGAGGTCTGGGTCGAGCGCTTCGGTCAGGCGGCCATGGAACGTCACGCCGTCGAGCAGCTGACCGAACAGGCGATCCGCCACCTCGCCGAGCGCGTCGCCGGCCATTCCGGCCAGAGCGTCAACGAGGAGCATCCGCTGCTTTCCGCTGCGCTTCCGACCGGAGAGCGATTTCAGGGCGTGATCCCGCCCGCAACGACCGGTGGCGGGGGCTTTGCCATCCGCAAGCAGGTCATCAAGGAGATGCGGCTCGATGACTATCGCAGGCTCGGTTCGTTCAAACAGGTGGAAACGGCGGGCGAGGGCGCGCTATCGGATATCGACCGCCAATTGTGCGAGCACCTCGATGAAGGCCGCATCGAGGAGTTTATCAGGCTTGCCGTCGTCAGCCGGTATTCAATACTCCTTTCGGGCGGCACGAGCTCGGGCAAGACGACGTTTCTCAACGCGATCCTCAAAGAGGTGCCCGAAGACGAGCGCATCATCACCATCGAGGACACGCGCGAGGTCAAGCCGATCCAGAAGAACTATCTTCCGCTCGTCGCGTCGAAGGGGGACCAGGGCGAGGCGCGCGTCACGGTTGAGATGCTGCTGCAGGCGTCGCTGCGCCTCCGACCCGACCGCATTTTTCTCGGCGAGATCCGCGGTTCGGAAGCCTATTCCTTCCTCCGCGCGATCAATACGGGGCATCCCGGTAGCATCACCACGGTCCACGCCGACAGCCCGGCCGGTGCTTTCGAACAGCTCGCCCTCATGGTGATGCAAGCCGGTCTTGGACTTCGACGTGAGGAGATCGTCGCCTACATCAAATCCGTCCTGCCGATCGTCATTCAGCAGACCAAGGTCGGCGGTTGGCGGGGAACCTCCGCGATCCATTTCTCGCGCATGGCTGAGTGGCGGGCCGAGCGCGAAGCGGGGAGGGACCATGGCGCGCGTCACAGCCTTTAGGATTGGCGTCGCGATCATCTGCGCGGTCGCGTTCTGGCTGCTCTGGAGCCTCGCCTACGAGATTGCCGTGGGCCTGCGATGGGCGCCAACCCGATTTCCGAGCGAGGGCGCGACGCGATGGGCGCTGCTGCGCATGCAGAACGCCGACCGGTCGACGGGGTTCTTTCTGATCGCCTGGCAGCATTTCTACGAACGTGTTCTGTACGCGCCCACGCGGATCGAGGCGGTCATCCGTGCCGGCTACGCCGCGGGGGCGGTATTGGCGCTCGCAATTGGCGGTGTAATCTTCGGCATCGTGAACCGGCGGCAGATGCCTTATGGCGCAGCGCGATTCGGCACATTGATGGAGGCCGCCAAGCAAGGGCTGACAAAGAAGCAGGGCATCATTCTCGGCACATTGAACGGCACCACGATCCGTTCGGACGAACCAGCGCACATTCTCGTCGTCGGTCCCTCGCGCTCAGGCAAGGGCACGGGATTCGTCCTTCCGAACGGGTATCTCTGGCAAGGATCGGCCGTCTTCTTCGATCCGAAGCGCGAGAATTTCGATGCCTTGGCAAACCATCGGCGCACGATGGGCAACAAGGTCTTCATGTTCTCACCCGGTTCGCCCGACACGCACCGCTACAACCCGCTCGACTTCGTTCGCCGTGACGAGCGCATGGCGACCGACTGTCTGGTGGTCGCCTCGTTCGTCATCCCGGAGAAGGCCGACGACACCTGGGCCGGCGCTGGCCGGCTCCTGCTGTCGTCATTGATCGGCTATGTGCTCGCGTCTCCGCTCACCAAAAGCGCCGAGCACATGCGCACGGTCGCGCGCATGACGACGACGGGCAAGGACATCTCGACGGTCCTCAGGGCAATCGTGAAGACGGAGCGCCAGCACCTGCCAACCTGGGTCGTCGATAGCTTCAACCAGTACATCGCGCTTGAGCCGGAGACGCGAAACAGCGCGGTCTTCAACGTCAATATGGCGATGAGCCTGTGGAACAACGGATTGATCTCGGCGGCGACGGAAACGTCGGACTTCGACATCCGAGAGCTCCGCCGCACTCCCACGACCATTTTCATCGGCTGTACGATCGCCGAGCTCTCCATCTTCCGGCCGCTGATCCGCATTCTGTTCCAGCAAATCCACGACCTGCTGATGGAGAAGATCCCCGGCGCCGACGAGCCACATCAGGTGCTGCTCATGCTCGATGAGTTCTACCATGTGGGTCGGATGGATTCGCTGATCTCGAAAATCACGATCTCTGCAGGGTACGGTTTCCGAATGGCGATTGTAATGCAAGACATCGCGCAGCTCGATGAACTGTATGGGCGCAGCACACGCGTCACGACCGTTTCGGGTTCACAGATCAAGCTCTTCATCCAGATCAATGACCTCGACACCTCCGAATTCGTCTCTGAGATGCTCGGCGAGACCACGCAGGTCTACAAGACCCCTGTCATGCGACCGGGGCAGGGCATTTTCGCGCCTCGTGTCTGGGCGCCCCACTACACCCCACGACCGCTGCGCAGTCCTCTCGAGTTGCGCGAGATGTCGGCGCGTTTGTCGATTTTAATGGTGAAGAACTCGCCGTCGTTCGAACTCACGAAGATTCGGCACTATCTCGATAAGCCGTACCGCGCCCTTTATGAAGTGGCAAAGGGATCGCCGCCAGCGCTGCCAAGACTGAAGGAATGGCGGGACGAAGAGCTGGCGGGAGCCATTGCACCGAGACCGGAAGCGGACGGCGGTGGGGCCGAGGAGCCTGTCCTGGGGAAAGCGCCCACGCCGAAAACGAGCCAATCTCAGGCAAAGCAACGCAAGGGTCCCACCCGACGGAAGAAGGAAGCGGCGAGCGATACCCCGGCGGGTTCGTCACAGGGCAGGCGAGAGGAGCCACCGCCCCTGGAGCTCGCCCCGCGCCCATCGGTACCGCGCCCGCCTGCCAAATCGCTTTCGCTCGGTGCCGCGCCACCGGCTCCCCCCGGGGAAGGATGCGATGTGCGCGAGATCCTCGCGGCGGCGACGGAGGGACAAGATGAGGAATTCAATTCGATGATGAAGATTCTGCGCGCGGAATCCGCGCCGAAGGTGCGAGAGGCATCCGAGGCGCTGCGGGCGCTCAATCGGTCGTTCGGTGACGATGGCGGCACGCCGAATGATGCGCGACGGGTCGATTGAAGCCGCGCTCGTCTGACTGCGCGCGTCGTTCAGAATATCGACCAGCCCTGGCTGCCGGCCACCGCGCCGAGGATCGTTGCAGCGCTGAGTGCAAGCAGTATCAAATGGGCACGATGAAGTATGGTAAAGGCGTATTCGGGTTTTCGGCGTGCGAGTTCGGCAAAGCGTCTGTGAAGAATGAGCGGTTCCAATGCAAAGAGAAGCAACATAAACGTCAGCCAGACGCCGACCATCGCATGCATCCACCAGAAGCTTGCTTGGTGAAAACGGTCCCAGAGATCGAGACGCCAACACATATAAAAGCCGGTCAGGCCGACCACGAGAACTGTGCTTCGTGCGTACCGCACAAATCGGTGCTCGACGGACTGGAAAGCACCGAGCTGATCGTCCCCTAGTTCCCGCCGACGAATGGCCGGCAAGATAATCAATGTTACAAATGCGACGCCCCCGATCCAGATTACAACGCCGAGAACATGGATCGCCCGAGCGAGAATGACATCGTTCATTTGGCTATGGCGATGGCTGTGCAAGGCTGCGCCGATCGGGCAGCTCGCCGCGATGATGGGCTATTCCCAACTGCAGGCTTTGCGCGATCATTTTGGATTTCGTTACAAACAATTCGGCCGCGTCGGGAGGGCAGCGATCCGACACCGTCTCACGAAACATCCGCAGCCAAAGCGCGAAATGATGCGGGCCAAGCTCGGATATCTTCACGTGAACTGCCATGGGTGTCCCATGGAAGCGGCCCGTCATAAGCAGGACGGACGACCAGAAGTCGCACATCTTCGCCAAGTGCGTGTTCCAGTTATCGTCGATAACAGACTCGAAGATTGGACCGAGCGTCGCATCCGCGCGAATGCGAGTGTAGAATGCATGCACGACGTCGCTGATCAGCTCTTCCGTGATCCCGACGGCATGTCCGGGTCCTACTCGGAGATTGGCATTTGTCATTCCGAACCCTCTGCTGACCGGCACGTCTGGCGTGCTGTTGGGCGTCTGGATCAGCCACACGCTGTTGCGCTCGTTTGGCTCTGAAAATCCATTGGGCCGTGCCGAGCATTCAGCCAAAACCTAGACGGAAGCCCTAAAAGATGCAACTAGAATGTATCTTTTAGGGGCCGCCATGGAGTCGCATGAGTGAAGCCGTGCGAAGCGCCTTTTAGGGATTGGACAGACCTCACTATGGACATAGCAGCAGCGAAGACGTTCCTAGAAATCGTTAGCACCGGCAGCTTCGTCAACGCAGCGTCGAACCTTCACATCACGCAGACAGCCGTCGGCGCGCGCATGCGCGTTCTGGAAGAGGAGCTGGGCCAGCAGCTCTTCACCCGGACAAAGGCTGGGGTGACGCTGACGCCGGCCGGCGAGCGCTTCATGCGCTTTGCGATGGGCTTTGTTCAGATGTGGGAACGCGCACGGCGCACGGTTAGCGTTCCAGATGCGCAAATCGCGAGAATCACGCTCGGTGCGGAGTTGATCGTCTCGAATCCTTTGATCCAGAACTGGCTGCAGTGGATGCGGAACGCGCATCCTGAATTTGCTTTGGCGGCATATATCGATAACCCTGATAGTCTCGTCGAGCGGGTGCAGGCCGGGACCCTGGACCTGGCGGTGCTGTATGGAATGGCGCGCCATCCAAATCTCGTCACCGAGCTTCTCGTCGAGGAAAAGTTGGTTCTCGTCGAAACGACCGGCCACGAGAGAACGATGGGAATGGAGGACTACGTCGCGATTGACT
Source organism: Allobosea spartocytisi (assembly GCF_014764685.1). Lineage (NCBI taxonomy): Bacteria > Pseudomonadati > Pseudomonadota > Alphaproteobacteria > Hyphomicrobiales > Alloboseaceae > Allobosea > Allobosea spartocytisi. The sequence continues at coordinate 45,906 of NZ_JACXWY010000024.1, read as the reverse complement.
GGGGGCGGGATTTCACGGCCGCCTACCAAGCGGCATTTCCGGACAGGACCTCACCGTCTGTCACGGTGAATTACGGTCCGGTCGCACTCGCTTACCTCCTTGCGGTAGGAGGAACAGCCTATCTACGAATGATGGTCGCGCGGCCGCTCTTGGAAAGCGGCCGAGTGCGTCTTGTCGGCGATGCTCCGCAGTTCCCGTATTCGATTCACGCCGTCTATTCGAGCGCTGCCGACGAAGAGATGGTACGGGTGATCCGACAAGGCTTGCGGACATCAATGGGCTGGTCTTCCATCAGCCGCGAAGCTTGAATGAGTTCGTTCCTGATCTTGGCTCGACTGCGGGATTTGCGAGCCCGGGCTGGGACGCGCGGCAAGAATGAGAAGAGCTGCGATAAGGAGGGAGAGCCCGGCGTTGATGTCAGCCATGCTGATGCCCAAAAGCTGCCATTGAATCTGATCACATGGAATCACTTTGACCTGGTCAAGCGCTGTAAGCAGATCGGTGCTTAAGGACTGAGGCGTCGCGGCGCAGGCGGTCGGGACTTCCCATAGCTTCATCTCTACTCCCGCATGAAACACCCCCAGATAGGCACTCCAGGCGAATATGGCTGCCACGAGCACCAAGGCTAGGCGCCGCAATAGTGGAGGAAGTCGGCTCCACGAGAGAAGCACAACACCGACGATCGGCAACGCAACATAGTATGGAATTCTTTCCCCTAGGCAGAGCTCGCAAGGCACCAGGCCTCCCCAGATCTGCGACGCCCATGCGATGCCGATTGCCATGCAGCCGAGAACGAAAGTCAGAAGGACGACAACTTTACAGAGGTAATCGTCGAGAGATTTGAACTTCATGAGTGTCCTCTAATCGTTTCGATGCCTCTCGGCACACTATCCATGTTGTCGCTTTGGATTGGTTGGGAGGCCGGAAACAGCGATCGGTTGAGCAGGAGCCGCACTGTGGCGAGGAAGATCGTCCCAACGACAATGTTGGCAACGATGAAGGTTATTGGAGCGAGCAGGTTCGCAGGCCCGTTGCCTCCTCGTTCAACCATTCGAAGGAGCGTTGTGGCCAACGATGCTGCACCGAAGGTAAAGGCCCAATAGGGCGGACCAAACGGCTGCTGGCGGATCCAGGGCATCAGTCGGAGGATCACCAAACCCTGGAGAATGCCGTACCCGACCAGGCCCGCAACAAAGATGTCCGGAGGCCCAGACGTAATGCTCATGTAGGTGACACCGCCCACCACGGGCGGAGCAAACTGGATCCCGAGACTCGGCCGCTGGGCGACCGGGAGACGATCGACCGTATAGAGGCGGTGGGCAAGGACAGACTCGATTGCGAGCCACGAGAAGACACCCGCGCCGAAGGCCAGTTGACCCCATTCAGGAAATCCAAGAGTGGCGGCAATCGTGCCGGTGACGAATGATCCTGCGACTGTTGGAAGATACATGACAGCCGTGGTTGCCCCGTGATGCCTGTCGTCCTGCCAAAGGCTGCCGGTCTGCCACACAGCATAAGCCAGACTGAAAATCGCTCCCGCTGCGAACAGAGCAAGGGCGCAGGCACGCCAATAAGGTGCAGCAACCCCCGCAATGAGCATTGTTGCAACTCCGATCAGCCCCACGAAGCTGCAGTCGATCGGATCCAGCAACTCCTTGACAGCATGCTCTCGCGCGAACAGCCACTTAGACAGGTAGAGGAGGAGGAGAACCGCCCAGACAAAGGCAGCGACGGCATTGATCGCCTCGCCGATGTCAGCCGGCAAACCCCAGACGCGATGCGCCACGCGCCATGTGTTTCCCAAGCCGGCAAGTCCTAGCACCATGCTGAAGAAGGAGACGGGGACGAGAGGAAGTCGAACCCTTATGTTGCCTGCCTGAATAATGCGCTTCATCTGCAGCTCCGGGCTCCAGACGTGACCGCGGAACCTGCCCATCGCACGCTGCAGCAAACCGACATTGGTTTGCGCGCCGCGATTTCGTGTGTCGTCTCGAAAATCAGTCGGGGAGCCGATGTGGTCTCGCCGGTGTTGCCTTACGTTGCAGTCAGATAGCGTCAAAGCTAAAAGACGCCTGTCCGGTGCAACGTTGCAATATCTGCATCGTCGATGCACCTGGCTCAAGATCATAATGTTGCGGTCGCAGCGCAAAGATTTTGCCGCCGTTCGCGGCCAACCGGTGTTTCTAAAGAGCGCTAAGCCGACGTCGCGCTAAATTGCGGTCTTCCGATCGCTCGACCTCCCTGTGGCATCGAGGATGCGCCATCCGAAGAAAAGGAGCGCAACCGTCTTCCCGATCTCCGCAGCGATATAGACAAGATGCAGCGGGGAGTTCGGCAGCGCTCGGTTGCCTTGGATGAAGGCCACAACGCCCTGGTCAAGGGCCGGGATCAACCAGAGCGTTTCGGTAAGGACGATGACCGCCGGAATTGCGACTGCACGCAGCAGGGCGCGCTGGTGGGTCGCGAGCGCAAAAGCCGCGATCACGACGACAAACACCAGCTCGACTTTATTGTAGACCGCGAACGTGTGACGCCCGACGTCGAGCCAACCGGGCCAGGTCAGTGTCGTAGCAAGAAACTTGGCGGGCGTCGCAATAAAGGCAACGCCGATCGTCACGCCCGCCCAGATTAATAGAGCGCACGGGCCAAGGATTTGCGAACGTGTCTGCAACGGATCCGCTTTCATCTTTTCGTTTTCTCATTAGCGTCGGACTGGTCGAGGATCCGGTAGAATTCGACTTGAAACCGAGCTCCTACGCCAGGTTCGACTCTGTGAAGGATCATCGGCTCGACCAGGCCGGGCGGCTCGCCGCATTTGAGCATGGCACGTGAAGCCGGGCGGCGGGGATCGTCGACGACATAGAGAAGCTCGCCTTCCAGCACATGGATCAGCGCCCAGCAACCAGCCTTTGTCGAGTGCGCTTTGAGCAACGCAACAGGGACCGTGTCTGTCGCGAAGATAGGCGTGCGCTTGTATGCTATGCTATTCCCCGGCAAACGAGCATCGCCGAACGCGGTCATGGCGTGCTCTCGGGGTGTGGCTTTGTGCTCAAATGGGCAAGCTTGCCCGCCACCCCGTCCCATTCCGCAGCATCCTGCGGAGGCGTTTCCTTGGCAGCGAGGTTCGGCCAGACCATTGCGTATTTTGCATTCAGCGCCAACCAATCAGGGGTCGCCTGCGGGTCGCTATCGGACACAATTGCTTCAGCCGGGCACTCTGGCTCGCAGACGCCGCAGTCGATGCACTCGTCGGGATGGATGACGAGCATGTTCTCGCCCGCGTAAAAGCAATCGACAGGACAGACCTCAACGCAATCCATGTATTTGCATTTGATGCAGTTCTCGGTGACGACGTAGGTCATGTGCGTATTCTCTCCTGCCAAGGTGGCTTACCCGCGCCCCCATCTGCACGGGCCGGGCGTCTTGGCCGATGGCAGTTAATGGTAGCCGACGTCGGCTCTGACTTTTCCGCGGAAGACCCAATAGGACCAGCCCGTATAGACGAGAATGATTGGTAGAAGAATGAGCGTTCCAATGAGGAGGAAAGCCTGAGTGTCGGGGGCCGATGCAGCCTGCCAGAGCGTGTAGCGATGCGGCACGATCATAGGAAATAGGCTGACCGCGATGCCGATATAGGACATCACGAAGAGGCCGACGGTCGCGAGGAATGGCGCCACTTCGCCATCCTTGGCAAGCGCGCGCCAAATCCAAAGCGCAAACAAGCCGGCGGCGATGGGGACTGGCGCGACAAAAACCATGTTCGGCCCAGAAAACCAGCGCGCGGCGATATCCGCGCTCATCAGTGGTGTCCAGACGCTCACGGCACCAATGGCAAGCAGAACGCCGGCAAGACAGCGTACCCCGTATCGGCGCATTCTCGCCTGTAATGGCCCCTCAGTCTTCATTACCAGCCAACATGCGCCAAGGAGCCCGTAGCCGAAGACAAGTCCCAAGCCCGTCAAAAGCGAAAATGGTGTGAAGCAATCCCAGCTCGAACCGACGAAGTGTCGGCCGTCGACCTTGAAGCCTTGTATGAAGGCGCCCAGCACGATGCCCTGCATGAATGTTGCGATCACCGATCCGTAGCAGAACCCGTGGTCCCAGAACGTCTTGTGCTCGGCGTCGCGATAACGGAACTCGAAAGCGACTCCGCGGAACACGAGCGCAAGCAGCATGGCCGCAATTGGGAAATAGACGGCGGGGATGATGATGGCGAAAGCGAGGGGGAAGGCGGCGAATAGGCCGACGCTTCCGAGGATCAGCCAGGTTTCGTTTCCATCCCAAACCGGTGCGATAGAATTCATGATCAGGTTGCGCGACGCGGTGTCTGGCGCAAGGCCGAACAACATGCCCACACCGAGATCGAAGCCGTCGAGCAACACGTAGAAAAGCACGCCGAGGCCAAGGATGAGTGTCCAGAGCGGGACAAAATCAAGCGTCATGTTCATTGGCCTTGCTCCGTCGAGCCCGTAGCAGCTGCCAAGATCGGTAACTGCGGACGACCGCTTTCGATCATGTCCTCGTGGGCGTCCGATCTTGCGACGCCGCGACGTACGATCCGCGCCATCAGAGCGATACCCGCTGGATACATGATCACGTACGCCAGGATGTAGCCGATAAGGCTAAGGAGGACATCCGGTCCGGTGAGCGACGGTGCGACAGAGTCTTGTGTCCGCAGGATTCCATAAACGAGCCAGGGTTGGCGACCCACCTCCGTAACGGTCCACCCGGCAAGAACTGCTATGAAGCCGAAAGGACCTGCGATTTCGCAAGCTCGCAAGAAAAAAGCGTTCTCGTGTTGAGTGCGGCGCAGGCGTAAGATCAGGCCCACCAGGACCAGCCCGAGCATGAAGAAGCCGAGGCCAACCATAATGCGGAACGCGAAGAACACGACAGCGACCGGCGGTCGCTGATCGGGCGGCACGTCTTTCAGACCGTGAACGACGCCGTCCATGCGATGGGTCAGGATGAGACTTCCAAGATCCGGAATATCCACGCTGAAACGGTTCGTCTCCCCCGCCTGGTCAGGAATAGCGAACAGCGTCAGTGGCACCTGCTTGGCCGTATCCCATCGTGCTTCGATCGCTGCGAGCTTGGTCGGCTGATATTCCAAAGTGTTCAGGCCGTGTGCATCGCCGAGCACAATCTGGAGCGGTACGAGTCCAAGCAACACCCACATAGTCGTCGAGAGCATAACGCGGCCTTCTTCAGGCGAACGACGCGATCTGATGAGGTAGGCCGCCACCGCGACAACAACAAAGCCGGTTGTCACGTAGAACCCGACGACCGTATGGGCCAGACGATAGGGAAAAGACGGGTTGAAAATGATCTCCAGCCAACTCTTCGGAAAGAAGCGTCCGTCTATCAACTCCGAGCCAGCAGGAGTTTGCATCCAGCTGTTGGTCGCCAGAATCCAGAAGGATGACAATAACGTCCCAAGCGCCACCATGAGGCTGGCAAAGAAGTGCGCCCATCGCGGCACGAGCTTGCGGCCGAAGAGAAGGACGCCGAGAAACGTCGCCTCTAGGAAGAATGCTGTCAGTCCTTCATACGCGAGCAATGGCGAAATGATGTTTGCGGTTGCATCCGAGAATCGGCTCCAGTTCGTACCGAATTGAAACGGCATGATGATTCCGGAGACGACACCCATCCCGAAAGCGATTGAAAATATCTTCGTCCAGAAGATCGAGATGCGTAGGTAGACTTCTCGTTTACGGAAGAAATACAGGCCTTCTACGAACGCTATATAGGACGCGAGCCCGACGGTGAACGCCGGCAGCAAGATATGCCAGGCGATGAGCCATGCGAACTGCATTCTTGAGAGGAGGACTGGATCGAGTGTCATCGTAACGTCGCCTTGCCTGCGCGAAACGCTGCGCGCGTTGTTTGCATAAACATATATTGCCGATGTATCTTTTAAGCAAGCCCGTTATGTCCGGCGTGTTCGAGATCTTCTCATCGCGCAGACATAGGATTCGAGTTGGTCGCGCTCTTGAGTGGCGGCGCAAATTCCGAGCAGAGAAAGGAGTGCAGGCTTTATCGGAGGCCAGGGATATGTCCCTGCACCATCGATCACCGATCTCACAGTATGGACGATTGCAGGTGGACCCGCGCGTGAACGGGCGTCTACGTCTATGCTACAGGTTCCAAGCCGAAGGTTTTTGGACTCAGCATAAGATCAGCAAGTGTATGGCGATCAAGAATATCGATGAAGGCAGCGAGCGCCTCGCCGAGCACGCCCCTGAGGCGACAGCGCGGAGTGATGAGGCATCCATTGTCGGCTCGGAAACATTCCACCAGAGCAAAATCTGGTTCCGTCACTCGCAAAACATCGCCCAGCCGTATCCGCTCAGGAAGCTTGGCGAGAGCAAGTCCTCCGGAGCGGCCGCGCACGGCCCGCAGAAAGCCCGCGCGTGTCAATTGATTGGCGACCTTCATCAGATGGGCGCGAGAAATCCCGTATACCTCCGCGGTCTCCTCGATCGTGATCAGCCGAGCTTGCTGAGCTGCGGCGTACATGAGCAGCCGCAGTGAGTAGTCGGAAAAGTCTGTCAGACGCATCCATTATCCTTCGACGCGGGTAGGCGATCCGGCCCTGGCGACAAAGATGCGTTACGAATATATGTTTTGCAAGGTCATCCTTCTCGCCGCTGCCGAAGCGACAAGTACGAGCCGGAAGTCTGTAGACCAGCTCGACGAGTCGCCTGTTTGAGGTAGGCGAGCCGCCCCGTATTTCGGCCTGATGCGGCGTCCTCCGAGGCGCGGATCGGGTTGCCCGAAGCCCCCCCGTCAGATCGTTAGGGTGCCCGCTCGAGCCGCCTCGTAGCGGTCGCTGATCCTCGACCAGTTGACCACGCTCCACCATGCATGCAGGTAATCTGTGCGACGATTTTGATATCTGAGATAATAAGCGTGTTCCCAGACGTCGTTGCCGAACAAAACGCGCTTGCCGTCCATAAGCGGGGAATCCTGGTTGGGGCGGGATTCCAGTGCCAACTTTCCATCGCGGGTCACCGTGACGAACACCCAGCCTGACCCAAAGACTCGCATGCCAGCGGCATCAAAGTCCGCCCGCAACTTCTCGATCCCTCCAAGATCTCGGTCTATTGCGCTGAGGACGTCACCTTGCGGCGTGCCGCCTTTGCCGCCCAAGACATCCCAATACATTGTATGATTGGCGTGGCCGCCCATATTGTTGCGCACGATCGAGCGAAACTCCTCTGGGAGCTCCATTAGATTAGCTAGGATCAGCTCCATGGGCTGGCTCGCAATCTGCGGAACTGCTTTTGCGGCTTCGTTGAGATTGTTGACGTAGGCTGCGTGGTGCTTGTCATGGTGCAGCTCAACGGTCTGTGCATCGATACAAGCCTCCAGACTGTCATAGGGGTATGGCAGCGAGGGCAGGGCGAATGGCATCCCGCCCAGCGGTTTTGAGCGATCGAGGACGTGTCCAAATGCGCTGTCAGAAGCCGCCGCCGCTGCTAGTGCGATGGCAGCGCCGAGAAACTGCCGACGTTCGAGCCCCATCGGAAGCGATCGACCCGCATAGTCAGTGGTCGGGGGTGCATCAGGATCGGAGCGCGATTCTCTGATAGTATGCATGGCCATTCCTTTTCTTTTACAACACGCCGCTAAATGCGGCATTCCACGCGCCGAACTCGACTGCCTCCTGTCATGAGGTTCAAGGGCGCAATCACGGCTCGTTCGGATAACCGATTACGGGAAGCACATTACTTCCCGCTGTCGTCATTAGCGGCGAGTGCCACGCCGCTGTTTGCCTGCACTGGCGGGAGCCGTTCTAGCCAGGCGTCGCCAAGAGTTAGGGTTCGACCAGCACTCGCCCCTTCATGGTGGGATGTATGCTGCATTGGTAGTCGATCTCACCGGGTTTTGCGGCGAGCACCGTGATGGACTGGCGCGGCGGGAGTTTTTCATCCCATATGCCTTGAGCCGTGACGGTGTGGGCCATGTTGTCCTTATTCACGAAGGTGACCTTGTCTCCCGCGTGCACCGTCACTGACGCGGGCTTGAACGACAGACCTTGTACCGTCACGGTGACGGGGTCCGCTAGCGCCGTTGACGCGCTCACTGCCAGCCAGACGATCGCGGCGAGACCTAGGGGCATCACTGCGAGACGTCGTCTCTGCGGGATCCGTTGCTTAGACATGATCATAGTGCGTATACCGTTTCTCGTTTCTGCTTGATCGACGTAGTGAGGTGTCCGTTACTGATGGCGCCGGCCGTACGAGACGGCATAGGCGCCTGACCTTTCCGATATCATTGGGTCTGCCGGCTCAATTCCGTCTGGTACATTGTCGGGCACGAACAACAGATCGCGTTGTGCCACCAGGCTGTCAGGCGCGAGCTTCGACACTTGGATCTCGCCGAGATTTATGAGTTTGCGGCTGTCGGGCCATGGGCGTGTTGGATCGGCTATTGGATCCCCTGCGTTAGCAATTTGCAGCAGGAGTCTAAATTTCACCGGGCCGGATTTGAGCCGCTCCGCCATTTCCGAGTGGAGATAATCCTCGGCGCTCTTTGCTCGCTGATCGTCGGTGAGATAATGCTCGCCGGCGATTGGCACGATTTGATACCTGCCATAAACCGCATCACCACGAGCGTTCGTGAATTTGAACGCGTTTACGCCGAAATATGGAAGCGTCCCGTAGCTGGCCGGAGCAGGTTTTACAGACGTCAGAAACGTCTTCGCCGCCGGGTGGCCGTCGAGAAATTTGTCAAGCGGTGTCGGCTTTTGGGCATTCGGACCGCTGGCACCGATTGCGAAAAATAAGTCTCGGAATTCTGCTCCGGTTTTAGCCGGGAAGCCGTTGACCGAGTGGGAGACGATGTCGGCAGAGGAGCCGTCCTTCATTTCGAATTTGATGGCCATCCCGCGTGGAGACGCCAAGTTTGGATCGTTATCCGCAACATCAAGCAATCCCGCGAAGTTTGAGAAGCGAACGGTGATCGGGATCTGGCCAGTGTCCTTCTGCAGGAAGTCTGCTTTAGACACCGTCTGCGCGGCACTGCTTGGAACGAATTCACCCGTCAATACGATGCCCTTCGCGTGCACGGCACGTGTATCGGGATGCTGCCCGAACGCGCTGTTGAGGGCGTTCACCAATTGCTCTGCCAATGGCGCATCCGAAGCGGAAGGAGCCGGGCTCGTGGACTGTGCCCAGGCACCGCTACCTGAAAACGCCAGCGCCGCCAGGGGGGCGATCAGTAAGGCAAGTTTTTTCGTATAACGCATAAGGTTAGGTCTCCCTTTGATCTGTAACACCATTTTAACGACATTACCGACATCTCTTATTGTCATTATCTGCCGCATGTTTGCCGATGTGTGAACTCCCGGGCTCGCCGATGCGGGCACGTTTTCCGGTTGTGATTGGGAAGCATCCGGAGCGGGATCAGCGATCGCTGAAGGCAGCGTGCGAGGCACGCATCCTATTGGCTAAACGCTGGGGGCAATCAGACGCCGATGACTTCACGGCAGAACATCGTCTGCCGTTGTTCGTCGGTGCGCCCGTCAGTGCGGCCAGGCGCGTTCTACCGAACGCGCCTAATCTTGCCGCAGGCGATGGGCAACGTCACATGTGGATCGTAAGGGCCGACGTGACCATCCACTGTGGAGGGCAGATCGTTCGTACTTACGACGCCATGAACGTAAATGACCCTCTTGTCGAGATCGAGCTTCCCCCCGCTGTATACGCTGGCGAATTTATCGCGCAGCTGCTGCAGCGGCACCGTCTTGGTGTAATCGAAGGATCCGCTTGAGTCCGCGTTCGGATAGGAATCATTCGGGATGTTCATCTTTTCGGGTGCCCCATCGAAGGGCACCATTGTCGTTCCGGACACCGCGCCCGTTTCGACCAGATCCACGTAGCCGTCATGGTTGGCATCCTGGGCAGACGTTGCGCATGCGGCACTTTTGCCGTCCGGATATCCATGGAAATGCTCCCAATGCTGCATGTTCGGCGGGGTACCCGTCATCTTGATGTGGACCTTGAGGCGCGACCCCACCACTTCGATCGTCGCCGTCCCGGTTGCGGTGGCCCCCGCCTTGGCGGAATTCAGCGCCACGAGGTCGGCCTGATACACCTCGTGCTGTTTCGCGGAGACCGCACACGCGCTAGATGCCAACAGCGCAAGGCCGAGGGCTGTTACACCGATATTGGTTCGCATTTTATCCTCCGATTTCGTGTTCCGTTCGATGCGGCGAGCGCATCTACGCGGGTTGTTTCACATGAGCCCAGCCGAGCGTTGGAAGCTGCTGACCGGTGCGGCGCGACGAAGAAGTTTTCGCCGTAGCTCAAACCCCCGTGACCACCGATGCTTAACGCTAGGCGTTATCACCAATTACGTCAATCTTTATTGTCATTATTGATCGTGGATTTTCAGGTCGTTCGGCGCGAGACCATTTAAAGGACGACGAAGGCGATCGGATGAGGAGCGCCGACGGCCACTCAGCGACGCAGCGCCAAGCCTATGTTGACGCGTGTCTGAGCTGCTTGAGAAGATCTCGCTGCGTTTTGCCAGCTTCGATGCGGAAGCAACATGTGAGCTTGTCCGCATAATCGCATTCGGCGGAGGCGGGGCATCCCGATGCCGCCGCCAGAAAGGATGCGATCGCAGAACATATGCATGTATCGGTACGCACAAGACGGCCAACCGGGCAAGAATGGCTCATCACCAGGATGTCCTTCCCATCCGGGGAGATTTCTATTTCAGCGCCTTGCTGCGACAGAAATTTCAGCGCTGCGGCAAGTCCGAGACGCTCGGAGCGGCCGACGGCCTCGTTGACTTCCTTGTGCATGCTTTTGCCGACTGCTTCCATCGCCTCGCCGGTTGACGAGGTCGTGCCACTCGCCAGAACCGCGAGGAGATGAGGCGATATCGATTGGTAGGCCGGCGACGTAGCCTCGAACATTTCTGGGACGATCTCGTAACGTTGGGCTGGCTTACCGGCGCGCCCTGTTCGCTCAACGGATACTCGCCGAATCAACCCACGTGACTCCAGGTCCGTGAGAGGGACAAGCACAGCATTGCGCGTCACTTTGAGTTCGTGGCCGAGCTCGCTGATTGTCATCGGGCGGTGCCGCAGCTTGGTGAGAATCTCTGTTTTCGTCGATCGGATTTCGCTCATGTCGTAGCTATAAGCAGGGCAGGCCCTATCGGCAAGATCAAACAATAATGACAACGCTTATTGACATAATTTAGGCGTCCGGTTAGATCGCTCTTAGGACAGCAAGAGGGGTCACCGATAATGAGCGACGTGTCTCACGATCAGCCAAGCGCCACTGCGATGGTGGATGCTTTGAACAATACTTTTGGCTCTCACGGGAAGCGGGCGTCACACCCGAAGGGAGTCTCGGCTCTGGGATTTTTCGAACCGAACCCAACCGCTCATACATTCTCTACGAGCGCCATTTTTGAGCCCGGCCACTACCCCGCCAGAGTGAGATTTTCGATTGCTGGTGGAAATCCCAACGTTCCCGACAAAGCGCCGGCCGCTCGGGGCATGGCCATTCGGATCGACGGGCCTCGAGGCGAACGCTTGACCCTGGTTATGATCAGCGCGCCGGTTTTCTTTGCAGCAAGCCGTGCGAGTTTCGTGTCTTTTTTGGAAGCGCGACGCCCTGACCCTGAAACCGGTAAGCCCAACCCCCAAAAGATCGACGAATCGAACATGACCCACACTGACAGCGAGGCACAACGTCGGTGGCTCGCATCAACGGCTCCGTCGATCAGCTACGCCACGGCACCATATTTCGCGGTGCATACCTATCTGTTCGACCAGTCGAATGGCACCAAACGTCCGGCGCGGTGGATTTTCGAGCCCGTTGCCGGTCGCATCGGCTTTTCGCCCGCAGAATTAAATGGGATCCCTGATCATTTCCTGGTTGATGAGTTGCGCGCGCGGCTGAGGGAAGGGCCGGCTCAATGGCGCGTCCTTGCTATGATTCCGCAGGCAATAGATCCACTTCATAACCCGACTGCGAATTGGCCAGAGACAAGGGAGACTGTCGAGCTTGGCATGCTCACGGTGACTTCATTGGCTGCTCTTGGAACGGTGGAAGATTCTGACGGGACGGTATTTGATCCAATGAACCTTCCCCAAGGCATAGCGCCCGCTGGCGACCCAATTTTTGATTCTCGCAGCGAGGCCTATGCGGTCTCCGCCTTGCGGCGCGGACTCTGATCGCCCATCGAGGGCGAAGAGGAACGGGGAAGGCTGGCCCCCTCAGTGCGTACAACGCCGACGGTTAGTCGCTTTCGATCATGCGAATGTAGCGCGCGGACGTTGGCGATGCTCGGGGTGGGCCGGCCGGCACGCATGACGCTGCCCGCGCGGCGTTCGCATCCCACGGGAGTTTCGGGAATTGTCGGACCGTTTCATACGAACCATCCACTTTATCGACACCGTGGAGCGGACGAATACGGCGGCCGATGTCGAAGATTGCTTGTTAGCACTGGCAGGAGAGTTCGGCTTTACCGGGGTTTTTGGGGGCATATTGCCGACACGACCGTTGCCTCTGAACGAGATTTCATCGCGCGTTTTGTTTCAGCGGTATCCGGCGGAGTGGGCTGCTCGCTACAACGCGCGAGGTTACATCTTTCTTGATCCCGTCGTTGAGCGGCTCTCATCCGCGCGCAACCCATTCACTTGGCACGAAAGCTACGAAACCGGCACTCAAAAGCAAAATGTGGAGCTGATCCGGGGCGAGGCTTCAGAGTTTGGACTGCGCGACGGCTACGTTGTGCCGGTCTCAACTATTGATGGCCATATCGCTGCGTTATCGTTCGGCGGCGAAGGGGGAATCCCGGATTCCGCGGATTTGTCAGTTTTAAACTTCGCGGCGAGCTATGTAGTCGGTCGCCATCTGCATCGCCTGGCCACCCGCAATCCGCGACCGGATCTGACGCCACGCGAATGGGATTGCCTCCTGTGGGCGGGCGAGGGGAAGACGGATTGGGAGATCTCCGTCATACTCGGCATTTCCAGGTCTACCGTGATCAAGCACATCACCTCGGCTCGAGAGAAGCTTGGTGCAGCCAACCGGGCACATGCTATTGCGATGGCGATCCGGAAAAACCTCATCCGCTAACGCACACACAGGCGCTCGTTTGGTCTGGTGAGGCAGCCGTTGTGTTTTTCGAGGATCTTCGACCGCTTTCCACGGCGAAGCGTAGCGTTGGAGATCGTTCGAGACATGCGCTATGACAACGAAGCTCGCTGCTTTGCTGAACGTATCCGGTAAGGCTTAACATTATAAACCCAGCTGACCGTGATCGAAGATGGAGTCACCAAAGAAATCCACGTTGAAGGAAACGCTCGACCATCTCTTTGAGTCTATGGATAAGGCTCCCACCGCAGCGGATCATCCCATTTTTAAGAATGCGGCTGACAAGGAATATTACGAGACGCAGCTGATGTTCGCGTACCGGAAGTTGGAGGCAGGCCGCCATCACCTCGAGAATGTCGAGGGTATGCTCGAGAAATCGAAAGCCCAAGCCATGACTGCGATGAAAAAGCACAAGAAACCGGGAAAGAATGCCATCGCTTCAACAGCATCCATGATTGTCAACGGCGGCTCCGCCGCCGGCTACATCCATGAGCTGTCCGCCTTCCTGGCCGCAATTAGGTCCGGCCTCGATTTCCTCACTGTTGCGGCGGCGCGCACGATCAAGGGGGTTAAGGCGCATTCGGTTCATGATCTCGAAAAGATGGCGGCCAAGGGCCACACCGGTCACGTCCTCGATGCCGTCAGAGCACATCACGCTTGGCTGGCTGAGCTCAGGGAATACCGTGATGAGGTCGTACATCGCCTCGTCGTCCAGGCGCCGGCCGAGGGCTGGCTGATCTCCACCAAGGGCAAGACCTCGAAAACCGTGCTTCCCATCGTAGTGCCTCGGAAAACGCCGGAGAGAGCATCGGACACCAGACGGTCTCGGATGACGGAGGATCTCGATCCTCCCTTCGGGCTTGAACGCTGGGAATCGCATGGGGCGGTGTCTCTGCCGGACGGAACTAAGGAGGTCTGGAACCACGAAGTTGTTTTTACCCCGGCCGATTCGCATGTCCCGATCGTCGAGTTGATGGAATACCATCTCTCTGCGTACCAGAAGTTTTCGGCCGCTATATTCGATGCGATCGTGTCCAGCAAATTTGGGAAAGCGAAATGATCGTCGCCGATATGATGCAGTCCGGCGGCCGCGTCTTCCTGAAAAGCGTATTCGGCCAGATCGGGGACGACTGGCCGTGTGTCTCATTCTCAAGGCCATCTGTCGGTACGCGCCTGCGACAGGAGTTCGTACCGGGCAGGGACGTCATGATGTACGTCGGGACCCTCAACCGGGAGCTGACCCACGATCCCGACCACAGAGGCCGCCTCATCGCGGCGGTTGTCATCGAGCCGAGCCAGATCCTCGAAACCCGTAAGATCGTGTCGTCGACGGCGTGGGCCAACAGCGACGAGCGCTGGCCGCATTCCATGGCGGTGCTCAACGCGGCCATCCTGAAGGGGCCGCCGTTTCCAGATGCCCATAATGTCGTCCCCGATGCCTACCGGTCTTTCGGCAATGTCGAGAACCGAGGCGGTGTTGTTCTCGCTGAAGGAGATGAGCGCGCTGCGGTCATGGCACTGGCGGCGGATCCGCTTGCGATCCATCTTGCACCGAATGTACAGGCCTATGTCGGCCTCCGCGCCAGCTACAGCGCCGACATTCCGAAGAATGTCAAAGAGCAGGCGACCCGAATGGCCGGGCTCATCATCGAGCGCGTCAAGAAAGGCGGCGAGCCTCGCGTCGTTATCAACCCACAGCGTACAGCACCGGGTTTTGCCGACCTTTACAAACTACTGGTCGACAAGTGGCAGACCGAGCAACGGGGACTCTGCGCGCTGTGCAATGGAGTGCTTGTGGCGACAACAATGAACAAGATGGTGCAACCTTCGGCCGACCGCATCGACAGCTCCAACGGCGCCTACGACGCCTCGAACGTCCATGTCACGCACCTAGCCTGCAATTTGGCCAAGAACCAATACGGCCTCGATCATTTCGAGGAATGGCTGGTGGCGCTGCGGGGCGCCGATCCGCGGACGGACGGGTAAACAATCCTTGACATTTGGGTCCGCGACAGTAACCTCGGTGTCCTGTTAACCCATTGTTTTTGTTCCATAATGTTGATTATGCGAACGACAATTTCGGACTTGCCTTCGTTCTGTCCTTGCAATAGACGCCGCGTGACATACGTGATATAAGACCTGTCATACGCAATATCACGTGGTCGCCATGTCCGACGCTTTGTTCTCATCCTTTCTGATGGTCGACCGGCCCGTTTCGCCGGTCGCGGGTGGACACACGTTTGGCGGAACCGATGCATCGGAGCGCCACGAGCGTCCTTTGCTAAATGATCGCGAGCGCCTTCTTGCGGCGATCCTGCGGGCGCTTGAGGAAGCTGCGCCGTCCGGCGGGGGAACGCAAGCTTCCGTCTCGCCAAGCATCGGGGATCTCGCGGCCGCGGCCGCGGATATCGCGCTCGGCCAGTCCGTCGTTCTCCAGCTTAAGCCCGATCTCGGCGAAGGCCATCGAGGAGCGGTGCGCGCTTTCCTCGAAATGGTGCTGCGCGTGAGCGCTACGTTGGACGAGAGTCGTCTCGAGTCCGCGATCAGTAAGCTCGCCGAGGTTCTCCTGCCCGACGACCTTGCCGACGCGCGCGGGGCGCTAGCCGCAGATAACCTCGAGCTCCGCGACCGCTTCATTACCGAAGTCCCTCAGTTCACAAGCGCCGAGATCAGCGCGCAGGCTGGGCTGAAGACCAAGAATCCTTATGCGACGGCAGCTCGTTGGAAAAAGAGTGGCGACATCTTCTCGGTTCAGCACCGTGGCAAGGAGTATTTCCCGGCTTTCCAATTCCGCGAGGGACGGCCCCATCCAACGATCAAGAAGGCGCTCGCGGCCCTCCCCGCCCGGATGTCTTCGTGGCAGCGAGCGTTCTGGTTCGTGTCGACGAATGGTTGGCTGGATGACAGGGCTCCTGCCGACGCGCTCGACGAATCACACTCCGTGGTCGCCGCCGCTGAAAGAGAGGGCGAAGAGGTGGTTGGGTGAGCGTTGTAAGCGTACCCTCCCCGCCCTCGCCTTTTCCAAGCATCAATACCCAAACGGTCGCGAAAGGCACGATCCTCCATCGGACGCACGGCTCTGGCTATCGATCGGCGCAGTTCAACCCGTGTATGGGCCAGCCTACCCGTTTCGCTCCATTCGCTGACGCATCCGGCGCCTGCGTACCGACACTTTATGCGGCGACGTCGCGCGAGGCCGCAGCCTTTGAATCGATTTTCCACGACATCGATGCGACTGCCGCTTTTAAGACGGTGCGCCTCGACGTCGTAGAAGCGCGCAGCGTTAGCCGTATTTCACCGACACGGGATCTGCTAGTGGCGGGCATGTTCGCACCCGATCTCAAGCTGTGGGGATTGAGCCGCGGCGAGCTCATCGAGACCCCCAAATCGACCTATGTCCGAACTGTCCTTTGGGCCGAGGCGATCCACCGTGCCAGGCCGGATATCGACGGCTTGATATGGACATCGCGGCAGTGCGATCCCGACCAATGCGTCATCCTCTTCGAGGATCGCGTCCGCGAGGCTGACTTCGAGGCGCTCGATTGCATCGAGGTGAGCGCGGACGCAACCCTTCTGCTCGAACTGCGCGGGTTCGGCCAGCGCGCCGGCATCACCATCATTTCGTAGCAAGCCATCCAGCGGGACATGGCGATCGGCGATCAATCCTCTTCAACGCGCCTTTGCGACGTGAAGACGCTATTCTCATAGGCCTCGCGTCATTGAGAAAGAACATTTGCATATCCGGGGCGCTGGCCTGGGTTGCGGAGCAACGCCAGAAGGTTTCGGCAGTCCTGTTCAATTCGATGCTCGAGCACGTTGGCTACGCCGAGAAGCAATCCGGAGCGTGGCCGTGATGAAGCCGCGAACC
This sequence comes from Allobosea spartocytisi, assembly GCF_014764685.1. Taxonomy (NCBI): domain Bacteria; kingdom Pseudomonadati; phylum Pseudomonadota; class Alphaproteobacteria; order Hyphomicrobiales; family Alloboseaceae; genus Allobosea; species Allobosea spartocytisi. The sequence continues at coordinate 28,911 of NZ_JACXWY010000024.1, read as the reverse complement.
AAGGTGACAGTGGAGCGGGGGCTAGATCGATAGCTCGTGCATCGAGCGAAAGACGCTGATCGTCGAAGCCGTCGGGCAACGGCAGCATAGCCGAAAGCGCTGCCGGCACCGACGTATACACTCCAAGTTTTGCTATGGTGGCCAGGACGCAGCTTCTGCGCTCCTCATAAAGTCGCCGCATCTTCCTGAGGTGGCGAAGATAATGGCCTTCGCGAATGAACGTCGCTAGGGCGAGCTGAACCGCCGCTGTTGGGGGGCCGCCTAACCACGTGGTCACGTCGATCAAACGTCGAGCAAGTGGCCTGGGCGCTACGATGAAGCCGAGCCCGATCATCGGCGCTATCGTTTTACTGAAGGTACCGACGTGGATGACGTGATTGGCGCCCTCTCCCGATGCAAGGGCCGGCGGCGAACGACCTGACAAGTGTAGTTCGGCAAGGTAATCATCTTCGACGATCCACGCATCGCGAGAAGCCGCCCATTGAAGCAGTTCCTGGCGGCGACCTTCCCCAAGTGGTACCCCGGTCGGAGCCTGCTGGCCTGGCGTGACGATTGCAAGGGCCGCGTGCGGAGCCAGCGCGCGGCCCTGCTCGACGATGAGGCCGTCTTCGTCGACCTCGACGGAGACGGGATGTACGCCAGCCAGCTCGAGAGCAAAGCGGGTCACAGGATAGCCGGGATCTTCTACCCACGCCTGCCTACCCGTCGCGCCTATCGCGCGCAATGCGATTCCGAGGCCGCTGCGGAAACCGCTCGTCACGAGAATCTGCTCGGGCGAGCACTCAATCCCTCGCGCTATCGCGACATGGGAGGCGATCGCAGATCGAAGCTCGGAAAGTCCGCGTGGATCGCCATAGTCAATGCGCGTCGAGGTCGATTGCACCGCTTGTCGATAGAGCCGCGCCCAGAGGGTTGCCGGAAATGCGTCGTTAGCCGGAATTCCCATCTGGAAGATCAAACCCCGGGTCGCACCAAATTGGAAGTCCGGGGGGCGAAGGCTCTCTGCATCTGAAACCGTTGTGACCGTGGTTGGAGGAAAAGATGCCGCTACGCGGGTCCCCGCTGACCCCGCCGCGACGAGCAATCCCCGATCGATCAGTTTTTCATACGCGGCGCTTACTGTGCCGCGAGCCACCCCGAGTTGGCCCGCGAGATCCCGCCAGGAGGGAAGACGGCCCCCCGGTTGCAATGAGCCTTCCGAAATAGCGACCTCAATATGGTGGGCAATCTGATCGACGAGCGTGGTCCGGCTGACGCGATCCAGCGTCAAAGCCGTTGTTTTCCAGGGCCCGTCAGTTCCCATCGCTATCCCCGCGGCAGCGAAAGTCGGGGCTCCAGCGCAGCTCACGCAGTGCCTTGTCGATAACCACTTCGCCTCCCGAATCCGCAATATTGTATACACCGCGCGACCCGCGATCGACCGCCAGTGACGCGGCGTAGGCTGCCGCCTCAACATGCACTGGAGACGAGCCTGTCGGCGTCTGTGTCCAGGTCCCAGGCCCATACAGCTGGCCATATCGGAGCACGATGCCGTCGAGATCATCCGGCTGCAGCACCGCTGCCTCCAGGGGCACAACGCCGTCTCGCACCGATACACCGCGGGGACCTTGAGCGGCGGCATCAAGGGGATCGATTTCGGAATAAGGCGGTGTCTTCGGGGCATACGCCCAAGCTATGCTTTGTGCAATTATGCGTGTGACCCCCGTTTTGCGCGCCGCATCCACAAGGTTTTTCGTTCCTTCGCGCCGTAGGCGAGCATTGCGAACCAGAGATTGCAGGTCAGTGCCACCCGCCAGGTCAGTAAGCTGGTGAATGACCACGTTTGGAGCTGATGTCAGCATCGCTTCATCCAGCGCATCCCGGTCGAATACGTCCACAATCAGCGCATCTGCGCCCAAAACGTTAAGCGTCCGCACGCCTTCGGTTGTTCGGCTGGTGCCGGTGACTCTATGCCCGGTCTTCAGAAGCAGCGGGATGAGATTCCGGCCTATTACGCCGGTGGCCCCAGCTAAGAATATTCGCAACACCGCATTCCCTTAATTAAGCGCCACGGCATACAGCCCGCGCGTCTTCCAGCTGCGCTCCCCCAAGTCTCCTGAATCTCGCGGTCGACGAAACTACTCTATCAGGCCATTCAGTTTAGCGAAGGGATCATCCAAAGAATCACGGTTCCACCGATACTCAGCGCCATTCGCAACCTCCTGCGCCCGCTCGGGACCATAAAGCTTAACGATGAGTGCCAAGGCCATGTCGGTGCCGGCAGAGATGCCGGACGACGTGAAATACTTACCGTCCTCGATCCAGCGAGCTTGGCGTACCCACTGGACATTTTGGCCTTGGCTGCTCGCCCACTTGAACGCACGCTTGTTCGTCGTTGCGCGGACTCCGTCGAGTAGCCCGGTTCTAGCGAGAAGCGCGGCTCCTGTGCATATGGAAGCAACGTGCGGCGTGGCCTCTGCCACCGATCGCAACACGTCGATGAGCGCCGTGTTGTTGACCTCGCGACGCGTCCCTCCGCCTCCTGGGATCATGAGGATGTCGAGTTTCGGTGCAGACGCGATGGTGGCGTCGACCATGACCTGCGGGCCGGCGCTGCTTGCAATCGGACCTTGACGCTCGGCGAGCATGACAATTCGGACCTGATCGCGCATATCTCCAAACATCTCAAGCGGCCCGAAGACATCGAGCAACTGGAAGCCGTCAAAAATAAGCATCCCGAGGATCATCTGCTCGCCCTCCTGCGTGTTGCTAGACCGTGATGTCGCTGGCGCGGCATGGCTCGCGCGTGGAAGCGCCAACATCGCGGCCGACAATCCCATCGCGGCCATTACCGATCGTCGAGATGTTCTGTGCACGTCCGCTTTCTCCGTCATTGTGATTGCTCGATCATCGAGAGGTTGATGTTCGACAAGGCCGCTTCCCGCGCCGACGCCGCTTGGTTTTCGTCGATGAATGCAGTCGCCTGCACCGGAACAAATTGCAGGCTCAGAAGGCCAACGCAGCCAAGAGCCGCGGAAAGATATGGCGTAAGGAAGTCCGGTTGATTGGCGCCCTCTCCCGAAAACACCCCGCCTGAGGCGATCGCGACGAAAACGGGGCGGTCCTGCAAAGTGCCCACCTTACCTTCGGGTGTTGGCATGATCGTTCGACCGACCCGTAAAATCTGGTCAATCCACGCTTTCAGCACCGAGGGTACGGTAAAGTTATTCATCGGCGTTCCGATGACGATGACATCGGACGCCTCGAGTTCTTGGATGAGGGCTTCCGATAGTGCGGTTGCCTCCTTCGACGCAGCCGACGATGCCGCTGCGCACGATAACGCGGCGGCGTATTCGGGAGCAGCATGTGGCAGCGGTTCTGCGCCAAGGTTTCGCCGTGTGACGATCGATCCAGGAGCAATTCGGAGGAGTCTCTCGACAATAGCAGCGGAGATCTTTCGGCTATGCGACTCTATCCGCGGGCTGCAATCGATATGGAGGATGTTCATGTCTGCTGTCCTAATGGCTTGACGAACCCAATCACGGCATCGATCAATCCTTCGCGTTTATAAAAGCGGCGGGCCTTCTCGTTCGTTGCGGCGGTGTCGAGCACCAAGCGATTGCATTGCTGGTCGACGGCAATCGCCGAGAGCTCTGTCAAGAGTGACGCTCCAAGCCCCCGCCCCCTTTGTTCGTCGGATGTCACCAGATCGTCGACGTAGAGGAAGCGATCGTGAATCAGGTTCTGCGTAATGCGATAGCCCGCCACCGCCACTACGCGATTGTTTTCCCATGCCGCAAGGATACGGTATCCGTCTCCCGCCATTTCGGATGCTCGTTCCAGCCATTCGTCCGAGCCTTTGAGTCGGGGGCGCAGCTGCGAAATCACGGGAAAACAGGCGGCGAGCTCGTTTGGGGTTTGCGCATGCCGAAACGTGACCTTCTCGGGGAGGCCATTTTCCTGGGCGGCATCCGGCGCTGAAATGGGATCCGGCATTATGCTCCTCATGCATGGGTACATCGATGAGGAGATACGCGGAGTCCGTGCGCGACGTCAGGACCAGGAACCGCTAACCGGAGTGGACCATGGCAATGGCTCAGGTGGCGACCATCTGTTGTGCGCCCGCTGACATCGGACACGGGCCACGGCTGAAGCAACGGTCTCTCGTGGGCTGATGGCCCATTGCGAAGAACCGATTTTGGTTCTGTTTAAGACGACGGCGCCGGCTCATTGTGGCGGGCAAGCGGGCGTTCTTTCCCGAGGGTGGCGGTGCTCCCCCCGAGGCGCCCCGCGCGCAGTATCTGAAGCCACGGCACAGACGAGCTCGCCAAGCTGCTCGCAGTCTTTGCCGTCCATAGCGGCGGGAGTACCGCCCAAAAAGCAAGGAGTGGTGTTTCGTGAGCGTTCGTATCGACTATGAGAAGGTTGCGCCTGCCGGCTACAAGGCATTAGGCGGTGTGTACGGCTACATCACGCAGTCGGGCCTAGACAAAGTTCTGGTCGAGCTGGTGTATCTGCGTGTGTCGCAGATCAATGGCTGTGCTTACTGCCTCGATCTCCACACTCGCGACCTTATCAAAAGCGGCGTCACGCCTGAGAAGCTGGCTCTTGTACAGGTCTGGCGAGAGGCAGGCCCGGTTTTCGACTCTCGGGAAAGGGCGGCACTGGCATGGGCCGAAACGGTCACTCTCGTGGCTGAAACATCGATTCCAGACAAGGATTTTCAGACCGTTTCTGCCGCCTTTAGCGAGAAGGAAATCGTCGATCTCACCCTCGCGATTGGACTCATGAACACCTTCAATCGTTTCGCGATCGGATTTCGCCGCCCGCCGAAGGCTGCGGTTTCTGCAGAGCCCTAACGCGTATTCGGCCAAAGGCGCTGATTTGGTCGAACGCGGGATCATGTCTGGTCCGGAAAAGGGCTTCTCAGACGAGGTGGCGACCGGAACGCGATCGCATTCGCCTAACCGCGTCCACGAAGCGAACGGAAGTTATAAGGAGGATTTCGAGATGGACAGCAGTCGGATTGTCTCGAGCGTGGGGACGCGTCAGGAAGAGGCTAACAAGGCGACCTCGATCGCCTTCTACGAGGCGGCGCTCAACGAGCACAACTTTGAGAAGGCGCTACAATATATCGGCCCGACCTATACACAGCACAACCCGAACGCATCCGACGATATCGCGGGCTTCGCTGGATTCCTGGCATTCCTGCGTGAGAATCATCCGCTATCGCGGGGCATCATTAAGCGGATATGGGCAGATGGCGATTATGTCATCCTTCACGTATTGGAGCGCCGTCATCCGGACGATCGTGGCGATGCCGTGGTTGACATTTTCCGCCTCGACGCTGGCAAAATCGTCGAGCATTGGGATGTAACGCAACCGATTCCCGAAACTCTCGCGCACGCCAACGGTATGATCTAGTCATCGTCGGCGCCACGAGTTGCAGCTGCCGCCGAGATTCGCGCGCCTTAGATCTTCTTCAAAGGTCTTTTATCGCCGCCGGAAGCGCGTTTCCTCTGTTGAGGTGTTGATGCCATATCAATACCTTCAGGGCTCAACTCCTGCAGGTAAGTGGCGAGAGCTCGGAATTCATCATCCCGCGGGTCGCTCAGTCGCCAGGCCAAAACAATCGTGCGGGCATACTGCGCCTGGTGTAACGGCACATACTCCAGGCCGTTGAAGGGGCGGACCGCAAGCGCCGGAATCAACGTACATCCTTCGCCGGCCGCGACCATGTATTTGAGTGTCTCGAGGCTAGTGGCATGGCGAGCAGAAGGATCCACATCGGCGCACGCGGCAATCGCATGGTCGCGAAGGCAGTGCCCTTCCTCAAGCAATAAGCGCTCGTGAGATGCCAAACCTTTCCAGCCAACGGCCGCTTTGGAGGCGGCCGCATGTCCGCTTGGACAGGCCATCACGAGCGGCTCGCGAAACAATGGGACGTGCGCAAGCGCAGGATCTGCAACTGGAGCCGCAATGAGCACGGCATCTAGGCCGCCGCCCACCAACGCACTCACGAGATCTCCGGTTTTGCCCTCCCCCAACACGAGGGAAAGGTCGGCGTAGTTCGCTCGCAAACCCTGGAGGATCTGGGGAAAGTAATAAGGTCCCAACGTCGAAATTGCGGAGAGCCGAAGCGAACCACCGAACGGCCGCTTCGAGCGGGTGGCAAGGACAACAAGATCTTGGGCCTCAAGCAGGACCTTTCGCATTTGCTCAATGAGAACGCGTCCCTTCTGCGTCACAATCACCCGTCGCGTAGTTCGTTCGAAGATGACGGTCCCGAGCCGGGCTTCAAGTTTACTTATTTGCACCGAGAGAGATGGCTGCGCGACGTGGCACCGTTCTGCCGCCTTCACGAAACTACCGAGTTCAGCGATAGCGACCACATACTCGAGGTCGCGGAGAGAGATGCTGGACAAATTCATTTGGCGATTATGCCGCTCGTGCTTACGAATTGGAACGAATAAATATACGAGCCCTATTTATGTCTTGGCCCCTGGCGGCGTGGCCACGTCACATCAACCGGGTCCGACAGCTGCGGGCGCAGCAAACTTGTAGGCGCACCATTTATGCGCCGAGAGGTCGCCTCACACGAGGCTGCGCGCCCAGACCAACAGACTCTGCTCGTGGCTCGCCAATAAGCGCATCCGCCCGCGGGAGACGCGGACGGATCCATCCGAGCGGTCGGCCGGCTTGTCGCCGAGCTCTGGACGGGACAACGCGGGTGCGGCGAACCGCTCGTGATCCTCGCCCAATCGAGGTGTAGTAGGATCCAGGCTCAGTGCAGATCAAAGCGATCAGCGTTCATTACCTTGGTCCATGCCGCCACGAAGTCCGTGACGAATTTCGCCTTGTTGTCATCTTGAGCGTAGACTTCGGAGTAAGCGCGAAGGATCGAATTGGAACCGAAGACGAGATCTACCCGCGTCGCTGTCCACTTGAGCATCCCGGTCTTGCGATCGCGCACGTCATAATGCCCGGCGGCGGTTGGCTTCCACGTATTAGCCATGTCAACCAGATTGACGAAGAAATCGTTGGTCAAGACGCCTTCCCGATCCGTGAAGACACCATGCTTGACCCCGCCATAGTTAGCGCCGAGCACCCGCAACCCACCGACTAATACGGTCATTTCGGGGGCCGTGAGACCCATGAGCTGACTCCGTTCCAGCAACAACTCTTCCGGGCTAACGACATAGTCCTTCTTCATCCAGTTGCGGAATCCGTCTGCAAGGGGCTCCAGAACGTCGAAGGACGCGGCGTCTGTCATCTCGTCTGTTGCATCGCCGCGGCCTGGGGCGAAGGGCACGGAAATATCGAAACCTCCGGCTCTAGCCGCTTGTTCAATCGCCAGATTACCAGCAATGACGATGACGTCGGCGACGCTTGCGCCTGTTTCGGCTGCGATGCCCTCAAGCACCGGTATCACTTTGCACAGGCGCGCGGGCTCGTTGCCCTCCCATGCCTTCTGCGGCGCAAGCTTGATGCGCGCGCCATTGGCGCCTCCACGCAAGTCCGAGCCGCGGAAAGTCCGGGCACTGTCCCAGGCTGTCGTCAACCTATCTTTGATGGAAAGACCGCTGGCTGCGATGCCGGCTCGGACAGCGGCGACATCATAATCCGTCCGGCCCGCCGGCACGTGATCCTGCCAAATCAGAGCTTCCGCCGGCACATCCGGACCAATGTAGCGCGTCCTCGGCCCCAAATCGCGGTGCGTGAGCTTGAACCAAGCTCGCGCAAAGGTTTTCGTGAAGTAGGCCTGATCTTTATGGAAGCGTTCGGATATTTCTCGGTAAATCGGGTCCTTTATCATCGCCATATCGGCGTCAGTCATCACCGGATTGTACCGGATCGAAGGATCCTCGACGTCAACTGGCTTGTCTTCCTCCGCGATATTAATGGGCTCCCACTGCCAAGCGCCCGCAGGGCTTTTCCGGAGCTCCCAATCGTATTTGAACAGCAAATGGAAATAGCCGTTGTCCCACCTTGTTGGATGCGCGGTCCACGCCCCCTCGATGCCACTCGTGACGGTATGGCGCCCCTTGCCGGCACCGCCAGCGGTATTCCATCCAAGCCCTTGCTCTTCGAGATCGGCAGCTTCGGGTTCGGCACCGAGAAGGCTTGCGTTGCCGTTTCCGTGGCACTTCCCGACAGTGTGACCCCCAGCGGTGAGCGCGACGGTCTCCTCATCATCCATGGCCATGCGAGCAAAGGTCTCGCGCACGTCCTTTGCGCTCAAGAGTGGGTCAGGTTTGCCGTCGACACCTTCCGGGTTCACGTAGATCAGACCCATCATCACGGCCGCGAGAGGATTTTCCAACTCCCGCTCACCGGTGTACCGACTGTTAGGACTACTGCTCGGTGAGAGCCATTCCTTCTCCGACCCCCAATAGACGTCTTTCTCCGGACTCCAGATATCCTCGCGACCGAAGGCAAAACCGAAGGTCTTCAGGCCCATGGATTCATAAGCCATCGTGCCAGCGAGAATGATCAGGTCTGCCCAGCTGACCTTGTTGCCGTACTTTTTCTTGATCGGCCACAACAAGCGACGCGCCTTGTCCAGGTTGACGTTATCCGGCCACGAGTTCAGCGGCGCGAAGCGCTGATTGCCCCGGCCTCCGCCGCCCCGCCCATCGGCGATGCGGTAGCTCCCAGCCGAGTGCCACGCCATGCGGATCATCAGGCCGCCGTAGTGGCCCCAGTCTGCCGGCCACCACTCCTGACTGTCGGTCATCAACGCGACCAGATCGTCCTTGAGCGCTTGAACGTCGAGCGTCTTTACCGCTTCACGATAATCGAAAATCTGGCCCATGGGATTCGTCTTGGTATCGTGCTGATGCAGGATGTCGAGGTTGAGACCTTTGGGCCACCAGTCCGTGGAGGATTTCTCGGTGGATGTATTTCCACCATGTAACACCGGGCATTTTGCGGCACCCTCACCGACTCGTGCGTCCATCTCAGTCTCCTGTCGAGGTTAGTATCCAACTACGGATCGACGGTTCGCGAGCGGAATGGCTTCGCGTCGATTGGTTGGTTCGGGAGGACGATGACAGGCGATGACCCATAAGAGAATGATAAGCTCCCTAACCCTTTCATAGGCGTGTCCTATTTATCGCCCACCACACGCAAGGAGGCCATCGTGACAGTTACCTGGAGCGATCTCACCGACGAAGAACGAACCGCACTTAAGCGAATGAACCGCGGCCCCTACCCCTCTCTCTCGAAGGCCTTGGCGGAACGCCTTATTTTTCTCGGACTGGCGGAAGAAAGGGCGAGCGGCATCGGGATAAACCGAACCGGGCGGGAGCTGGTGATAGCAACATTGCTTGGTGCTCGTTCTGACCTGCTTTGAAGATTGCGAGTCGGATCATACCGGAGAGCCCGCAATGCTGGTCGCGTCAACGGAGTCGCATCGCGACTTACGAAATCATCGTGCGTAGCTTCACGAGCGACAAGTGATGTCGCTGGCGGCTGCACTGAATGAGCATTGGTTGCGTACGATCGGACAGCTGAGGACCGACGCTGGTCCCTGAAAGACCTTCGATGGCCATCTGCCGCCGCGTGATATCTGCGCACCTTGACCTTCTCGCGCTCGACCCACTCTTGCTGCGGATTCTGCCACGCGTCCTGGGGTTTGCGCTCTATTCGATGACCGTCTGCTTCGTGTTGCGCCAGTACGACCTCAACTTAAGTGCGTTCCGCATCGCGCCGCTCACGTTGGCGGCCGCGCCTCTTTGGATTCATATGATGGTCCGGAACAACGCTGCTTACGAGCGATGCTGGGCGGCGCGCAAACTAGCGTGCACCCTTGTTTCCGAGATCCGCAATCTGGCTCGGGCCGCGACCTCTTTCATTCCTGAACGGTCAGAGCAACGTGCCCTACTCATGGAGGCGCTTGCCTTCTGCCATTTCCTGCGCGGACAATTGCGCAAGACCGGCAGCACGAATGATGCCGCCTTTGCTGATATGGAGGCGAGGCTTGCGAATCCGGCCGACGAAATGATCAGGCGCATGTGCAGTCGCACTCAGTCATATCGCAGCCTCGGCGCCGTGGATTCGATCGGCTTTGGTATTCTGGATGAGAGACTGACATCGATCTCGGGGATCCAGAGCGAATGCGAGCAGATCGCCGCCAGACCTATGGCTTTTGCTCACTCGTTGCTGGTGCACCGCATGGCCTTCATCGCCTGCCTGTTGCTCCCGATTGCGCTGAACTCGACGACCGGTTGGGCATCTCCGGTGTTCACCGCGATGATCGCCTATTCCTTCTTCGGCCTCGACGCGCTGTCTGAAGAACTCGAGGATCCGTTCGCTGCCGCGTCCGACCATCCCGGCCTCGACGGTCTCTTCAATGCCTGTGAGATCTCGGTGTTCGAGACGCTGGGGGAGACGCCGCCGAAAATGATCCTGAATTGAGCGCAGCAGGTGTGAGCGGCGAGGTCTGATGCGCAGGTAAGCATTGCTAGGCCGCGACATCGTTGTCCGACGACCGGTTATATTCCCATCTCGCGGTACCCTCCGAACTGCTGGATGAATTTACTGTCGAGCGCTATCGAGGCTTTCCGCGCGAGCCCGCTACTCCGCCCTGCCCGCGTCTCCTTCACGTGTGCTTCGGCGACGGTCACTGGCTCCCTTTGTCGCCTTTGGGCTCCAGGCTTGTCGTTACGTTCGACCTTGGCGGTGCTCGCCACAGCGGAATTTCGGCTGCGTCCCATCTTCTCCCGTGGAGACCCGGCCCGCTCACTCCGACCCTGGCCGACATCCCGCTTCGCCCCTCTCCTTCCGGATGTCTGGAGGTCGTTGCGGGAAGTGCGAGACGTCCGGCGCGCTGTGCGGTCGCGCTGATGCTCCGTGTGCGCTTCGAAGCGACTTCGTGCAGCCGCATCCAGGACAGGGCTCTCAGCTGCTCCGTCCCATGGGACAATCGAACCTTCGCCGTCTTCCATGACGGCGACGAGATCCGCCGCCAACCGGCCGATAAATGAGAGTTGATGGTTGTGAACCTCATAGACCCCACCTGGGACCGGTTCGAGGGACGGGATGCCCAGCGATTCTGCGAGTTGCGCGTGCGCGGCAAGGTGAGAGGGGCTCCCGTGAATTGGCAAGGCAAATCGTGGCTGGACCGCCGCATAGATCGTACGAAGATCCTCTCGGCACGGGTGTCCGGTAACATGGAGAGGGTCGCCTCCGACAAGACTGTCTGCAGTCAAAACCTCCGCCCCGAGTTCTTTCAATCTGTCGAGTATAGGCCGAATGTAATCCTCATTCCCTGGAATGATGCGCGCCGAGTGGACAACGACGTCGCCTGGTAGGACGCGTGGCAGCCGCGCGTCACCACCAGGACCGTGGTCGGCAGCGAGCTTGGCGAGGGCGGCGTTGTCCTCCCCCTGCGTCCCAGTGCACATCAATACCCGAGCCCGCCGGTCCGTGCCCTTGAATTTTGCGGCGTCCTCTAGAAAGGCGGGGACATCCTTGGTCAAGCCAAGCGCCTGTGCGGCGTCGGCAGCACTCCGGAGAGAGCGACCGGCAAGGGCGACTTTGCGACGTGTAGCTTTAGCAGCATGGGCCACCGAGGCCATGCGCGCTACGTTCGAGCCAAACGACGAGACGAAGACCATTCCTTTCGTACGGCGAAACACACTCTCCATCGCGCGCCGCACGGCGGCTTCCGTCGTCTGAGGCACTTCACGGTCGGCATTGGTCGAATCGCAAAGCATAACGTCGACGCCCTTCACTCCGAGCTCGGCGAGAGCCTTCAAATCTGTCACGCTGCCAACGCCGGGCTTGGCATCAATCTTCCAGTCGCCGGTGTGCAGAACGCGCGTTTGCTTCGTCTCGATCGACAGGGCAACACAGTCTGGCGTCGAGTGCGCAACCGGTATCGTCTTGATTCGAAATGGGCCGACCCGGAACGACGAGCCGGGGTCGAATGTCTTTAGAGAGATCTGGCCCTGGGTTCCGGCTTCTTGAAAGCGGCCGGTCAGCATTCGCGCGGCAAACGGCGGGGCGAAGATTGGACATTTCGCGTAGCCCGGCCACAGCCGGTGAATCGCACCGACGTGGTCCTCGTGGAAATGGGTGACGACGAGTCCCTTCAGTCTGTCGCCGAGCGTGGTGAGGATTCGCGGGTCGGGCATCACAGCCGCTACTCCGGCGACGGTGCGCGGCGCGAAGGTCGTCCCAGCATCGACAAGAATGAATCCTCCCTCGGTGCCATACAGGGTCCAATTCATTCCGATGCCGCCGACGCCACCCAAGGTACATATTAGGATGGCACCGGACGTCGACGCTGGCATTTCCGCCAGCGCATCGATTTCGATGATTTCATTGTGCATTCGATATTCTTTCTTCGAGTGTAAGGGGCTGCCTCCGGGTGACGGCCGGCAACAAATTAGGGACGGATGTTTTGTTTGATCTCGGGTCGTAAGCGCCGCCGCGCCTTAATAAACCGCAACAGGGGCGATATCGCGCTCTGCCGATGGTCTGAGTCACGCGGTCTACATGCGCGAGAAGTGCTAGAACTTCTGGCAATCGTTGGCGCTCGGGTCCGCCTTCCGGCAGCGTTATAACCTGCTTCAAGTGCTTCACAGGCGCTCTATTCCGCCGCCTGTTCTTGGAAGGCTTGCACTTTCCCGATCGTGTTGTCAGTACGCGGGGTGTCGATGATGCGATCAACCCGCATACCGCCTTTCAAGCCGTGAACATTCGGTCCGATCGTTCCTGGTGCCAGTGCTAGCCAGCTAAGTACAGTTGACAGCGCTCCAATGTCTGCCATCGCCCAACTCGGAGCCATCCAACCCAAAGGGAGCAAGAATAAAGGACAGATCCACATGCTGTGGAAGCCTGAACGATCCATATCGTGAAGACGCTTGCAAATGATGGCGGCAGCAGGCCAAGCCCCTATCGCACACATGATGGAAATTGCGGACACCTTAGCGGGTTGCAAGACCACAACCAGCTCATCGACCAATGCCGAACAGAGCACAAAGCCTATGAAGAGACTTATACAGAGAATACCAGTGTATTTGAGAAATCCGCAGCGGCCAATTCGACCGTCGAAGCCGAACATCAGCTCCCGGAGGCTTAGCTTTTCATTGATGCCCACGCTGGATTCCATTCCATAGAGGTCTTGCGCATTTTTTCATTACTCAGCGAGGCCCGAGGCTTTCGAACTTGAGGAGAGGGTGAGGAGATGCGGCTTCACGCGCCGGATTCTTCCCAATGCGAAGGTTGACGAGAATACTGAAGAGCGCTCGCGCCAGGGCGAGGAGCTTCTCAGTGGGGTAGGACTGCTGATGGCAGACCGGTCTTGGCGCGCCTCGGTTCGACTGCGAAAAAGATCGGAGGCGACGAATGCGGCCACGGCAATGCGCGCTCAACGGATCATCGGCAGCACGCTAAACTGATGGAAAAGAGGCGGCGAGGATAGAGTCCACTCGAGGGTTGTTGCTCCAACCCCCCACGGATTATCCCCTGCAACCCGCTTCCGCAGGAAAGCTTCTGCCATCACAACGAAAAATACGACAAGGCCCAGCCCGGAGAGAAAGGCACCTGCAGACGAAATCTCGTTCCAAGGCGTGAAAGCGTCTGGATAGTCGACGACACGCCGTGGCATGCCGGCCAGACCGAGAAAATGCATCGGGAAAAATGCGAAGTTAACGCCGACAAACGTGAGCCAGAAGTGCAGCTTTCCGAGTCGTTCCGAATACATATAGCCAGTAATTTTCGGAAACCAATAGTACCATCCCGCGAAGATTGAAAAAACTGCTCCGAGCGAAAGGACGTAGTGGAAGTGCGCGACCACGTAGTAGGTATCCTGCAGCGACCTGTCGAGGCCAGCGCTGGCGAGCGCAACTCCGGTCACGCCTCCGACGGTGAACAATAGCACGAAGCCGATCGACCACAGCATCGGCGTTTTGAACGTGATCGAGCCTCCCCACATGGTCGCGATCCAGGAGAAGACCTTGATGCCGGTCGGAACTGCGATGACCGCGCTCGCGGCGGCGAAATAGGCCTGCGAACTGGCCGACATGCCGGCGGTGTACATGTGGTGCCCCCACACGACGAACCCAACGGCTCCGATGGCAACCATGGCATACACCATGCCGAGATAGCCGAAGATCGGCTTGCGGCTGAACGTCGAGATCACGTGGCTGACTATGCCGAAGCCGGGCAAGATCATGATGTAGACTTCGGGATGGCCGAAAAACCAGAACAGATGCTGGTAGAGCACCGGATCGCCCCCGCCTTCTGCGGCAAAGAAGCTGGTCCCGAAATTGCGGTCCGTGAGCAGCATAGTGATTGCGCCGGCGAGGACCGGCAGCGAAAGCAGCACTAGGAAGCCAGTCACCAGAACGGCCCAGGCGAACAACGGCATCTTGTGCATGGTCATTCCTGGCGCTCGCATGTTGAAGATCGTGGTGATGAGATTTATCGCACCCAAGATCGACGAGGCTCCCGCGAGGTGAACCGACAGGATGACGAAATCCACCGCTGGCCCCGGGTGACCAGCCGTTGACAGCGGAGCATAAAGTGTCCACCCGGTTCCCGCGCCATTGGCGCCGGCAGGGCCTTCGACGAAGACGGAGCAGACAAGGAGAGCGAACGAGGCCACCAGCAACCAGAACGAGATGTTGTTCATGCGCGGAAACGCCATATCGGGCGCGCCGATCATCAGCGGCACCATCCAGTTTGCGAATCCGCCCATCATCGCCGGCATGATCGTGAAGAAGATCATGACCAGACCATGGTTAGTCACGAATACATTGTAGACGTGCGGGTCCCCGAATAGCTGCAGGCCTGGATGCGCCAGTTCATAGCGAATGCACAGCGACAGGATTCCTCCGATTGTCCCGCCTAAAATCGCGAAGACGAAGTACATCGTGCCAATATCTTTATGGTTGGTCGAATACATAAACCGCAGCAGACCGGACGGCCGCTCGTGGCGCGCGTTGATACGGGCTATGGCGGACATCGCTCCTCCTCACTTTCATTTGCGGGTGTCCTCAGACGCCTGCCAGAATTGGCACGAGCGTAGGGCCCCGTTCAGCGGACCTGACGCGCGTCGCGTCGCTCGCATGGCGGATCAGGTCGGTAGCGGTTCGGGCCTGCTGATAGTGACCGGACGCTCTTCCGCGACCATCAGTGTCAGCATAGCGACGCTTGCGTGTCCGGAGACGGCCGCGTCATTGGCCACTCGTAGCTAATCCGCCCATTGGTCTATAATGTCAAAGACTGGATTTTGATAACCTTCATAAGTTTTTGCTTATGTCTAAAAAACGGGCGCAGATGATGTGCTAACGATCCGCGGCGGATCGCCCCTGGCCGATGCGAGATTTTTGTCTCGCGGGGGTCGCATCGCATGAGTTGCGGTGTTGGTAGATTGTCGGGGACTTCCATCGACCAGCGGACCGCCGCGAACCGCGAGTCCATACCATTTCACGGGCGCCGAGACAGGAAATCCAGCACGCCGGCCGAAAAAGCCCGATCTCCGACAGCCCGCATGTGGTCGCGGTCTGGAATATCGAGCACCTCAGCACCGGGAATGAGGGCGGCGAGTGCCCGGGCCGAACCGGCGATCTCGTCGATGGTCCCCACCGCGATTAGCACCGGCACCGCAATGCTGGCGATCTCTTCGCGAGTTGCCAAGCATCGCGACCCACGCAGACAAGCCGCAAGTGCCTTAAGGTCCGAGCGGGTCTGGTCCGCGAAAGCGCGAAACGTCCGGCCGACAGAATCGGTAATTCCGTCCAACGAAACGGCCTCAAGCGCGTTGGCGACGTTCTCCCCGGGCCCACCGCCTTCAATCATGTCGACGCCCAACCCGCCCAAAATGGCAGAACGAACGCGTTGGGGTTCGCTCCGCGCCAGGCAGCCGGTGACGCGCGATCCTAACGAATAGCCCATCATGTCGACGCGATCCAAACCAAGATGGTCCAGGAGAGCCCGCACATCGCCAACCATCGCGTTCAGATCGTAGTCGTTTGGGTCGTAAAGCTTCGTCGACTCGCCATGCCCCCGATTATCCAGCGCGATGACCCGCCGGCCATGCCTCTTCAATTCCGAGACCCACCTCGGATAAACCCAAGTGATATTCTTGTTCGACGCAAAGCCGTGGACAAGAACAATCGGGTAGCCCTCACCTTCGTCCAGATAAGCAATTTCAACAGGGCCGTTGCGGAAGCTCGGCATCGTGAATTCCATAGCCTAGAAGACGATAGGATCATTCGTCATTTAGATGGCCCAAGGTATTTGTGACGGACGACAAGCATGCGCCTCCTTAGCCGCTGCGGGCGCGCTGGAAATCGTCAGCGCTTAGCGCCGGCGCCGAAGACTGTCAGCATGAAGGCTGGAACATCTTCGCCGAAGCCGACAGTGGTCGGGCCACCGTCGCGATCCCTACTATCGAGGGCGGGACGTTTGTCGTCGCTTGCACCGGGAATTGGCCGTCGATTGTCCGTGCGAGAGCCATTATGGTTTCTGCCGCTGCCAAGTCCCCCGTTGTCGTGTGGCCGGGTCCGTTCGGACACGCTATACTCGGACTTGCGTTCTTCTCCCACCAATTCATCCTTTACTGGCACTGGCCCTGCTAGGGATGGCGGCGGCGTGGCTGCTACCGGTCGCTCGATGCGGGGGCGAGCCGGACCGACCTCAGATTTCCGAGCCACAGCGCCACGGCCCCTGACTGACCGATGCTTGTCGCGAGTAACCCCATCACGGACACGTTCATCGCCCTCGCCATCTTCGCTTGGCGGCAACGCATTACAATCGCCGCTGAGCCACTGAATCTTCTGACCAATCAACTTCTCGATCTTGTCGGCGTCCTTGGTGTCGCGCTTGGTCACAAGGGTGAACGCGGCGCCCGACCGACCCGCTCTGCCGGTGCGTCCGATCCGATGGACGTAGTCCTCCGAATGGATCGGAACGTCGAAATTGAACACGTGGCCAACATCGGGAAGATCGAGACCTCGAGCGGCGACATCGGATGCGATAAGAAGCTGGACCTGCCCGTCGCGGAAGCTTTGAAGCATCGCGGTGCGTGAGCGCTGGTCCATATCGCCGTGCAGAGCGCCGACTGAGAAGCCGTCAGCCTCCAGCGAACGCGAGAGATCGGCGACGTCCCTCTTGCGATTGCAAAAGATGATCGCATTCTTAAGATCGGCTTGGGCTTTGATCAAATCGCGCAACGTCGCCCGCTTCTCGTTTGACTTCCCATGAGTCGCAACGAATCGCTGGGTCACCGTCACCGCCGTCGATGCCGGGAGGGAGACTTCGACGCGTTCGGCATTTTGAAGGAAACGGTCAGCCAGCTTTTGAATTTCCGGCGGCATGGTAGCCGAGAAGAAGAGAGTTTGTCGCGTGATCGGAATGAGCTTGGCGATGCGCTCGATGTCGGGAATGAAGCCCATGTCGAGCATACGGTCGGCTTCGTCGATGACGAAGATTTCCACGGCGCTCATCAGTAGCTTGCCGCGCTTGAAATGATCAAGCAATCGGCCCGGAGTGCAAATTAGGACGTCTGCGCCGCGCTCGAGCTTCTTGTTCTGGTCTTCGAACGATACACCGCCGATCAGAAGGGCCACGTTCAAGCGTTGATTCTTGCCATATTTTTCAAAGTTTTCGGCAACCTGCGCTGCGAGTTCCCGTGTCGGCGCGAGGATCAGCGTGCGCGGCATGCGATTACGTGCTCGTCCGCTTTCGAGAAGGGTCAACATCGGGAGAACAAACGAAGCAGTCTTGCCCGTGCCTGTCTGTGCTATACCGCAGACGTCGCGGCCCTGAAGCACCAACGGGATGGCACCGGCCTGGATTGGCGTCGGGATCGTGTACCCGGCCTCCGTAACAGCAGAGAGGACCCTTTGGCTCAGGCCAAGCTCAGCGAACGTGATCATAGATGGAACTGCTTTTCTGACGAGATTCGGTAGGGAGAGTACGCACGAGGCGGACGGTTGAGGTATTTCCGACGCAGCCCGGGCCTCCGCACGCACGCGTCAAGAAACGCGCGAGCATCGTACGCACACCGGTCGTCGACGGGGCTGACGGGGTCGGAAGAACTCACAACCTCGCACCGTTGCAAGAACAGTTTAAATCAGTGATGAGTCCATCCCGTAGGCCATAGATCCACCCGTGGATTGAAACGTTTCTCCCCTTCCACCACGCCTCTTGTAAGGTAGACGTGGCGGCGAGACGTTTAACTTGCGACACGACAGATTCTTCGCATAACTGATCGATATCGACATCGGTTGGCGCGCTCCCTTCTTGGAAGCCGCAACTTAGTTCGGCGACGTCGCGTATTGGCTGAAGCCAATTGTCCACCAATCCGGAACGCTTGGCGCCGACCGCCGCAGCGACACCGCCGCAGCCGTAGTGGCCGCATATAATGATGTGTTTGACGCAGAGCTGGTTGACTGCAAACTCGACAACCGACAGCATGTTAAGGTCTGTCGGATGGATGACATTTGCCACATTGCGATGAACGAATACCTCGCCGGGCTCTAGTCCTGTGATGACATTCGCGGGAACGCGGCTATCGGAGCATCCAATCCAAAGATATTCCGGTTCCTGCAGCTTCGCTAAACGCTCGAAATAGTCGGGCCTCTCTGCAATGCGCGCTGCAGACCAACACCGATTTGCTTCGAACAGATCCTCGATCACTATTGATTTCCTTGCAAATGAGGTCCGGCATTTGAACTAATCGCCGTAGGCCTTGGAAAGGATAACGTTGTTGACGATCGCGAAAGGCGCGCCGTGAATGAGAAGAAGCGATTGCTCGCTTTCAGCAACCGCACTTCAATCGCGATCGCAATGAAGCGATGCATTGAGCCGAGATGGAGCGACCCGTGGCAGACCGCCACTGCTGCCGCAGCGTAAGTCCCTCGATTGAAGATCACGCGGTTCAAACTATTGGCGAGCACTTATGCCCTTGTCGGCTTTTGCGGAGCCGCACGTATTATTACGCATCAGTCTCCAGGTTGACGGGTTTGCCGCGTCGCACGAGACGGTAAGACGAGGGGGCGCTTTGAGGGAGGTTGTCGCCCGCTCGCCGCGCGTGTCCCGGCTCGTCCGCTCGGTCGGCGGCATCATTGGCGTGCATTGCCTAATGCATCCAGTTTCTTCATAATGTCAAAGACCGATTTCCGATCGAACCCATAAGGTGCCTGTTATAGTGCTACGCCCTGCCCGCTACCTCATCGCCGTTGCCGATCATGGCAGTTTCACCCGCGCGGCAGCGGCGCTGCACGTCTCGCAGCCCGCGATGTCGCAGCAAGTGAAGCAGCTTGAAGAGTCGCTGGGCGTCAAGCTGCTCGACCGGAGTCATGCTAGGCTCAAGCCGACCGATGCAGGCCGCATCTACATCGAGCACCTCCGCCGAGCGCTCCAGAGTATCGATGCCGCCGGACGAGCCGTACATGACGTGGAGAACCTCGCGGAAGGAACGTTGAGGATCGCGTTTCTACCCCTCTTCACACCCTACTTGGTCGGGCCGGTCGTCGCGGAGTTCTATAGGCGCTACCCCGGCGTCACGCTGTCAGTTGAGATCTTGGCCCAGGCCAGAATAGAGGCGGCTCTTGCGGACGACCAAATCGATGTTGGCGTCGGTTTCAGCACCGTTGAGCTGGACTCCATTACCGTAGAACCATTGCGCGACGAGGAGCTGCACCTCGTTGTGGGGAAGAAACATCCAGCGTTTTCACGAAAGACGTATCCGGTAAAAGCACTCGACCGAACGGACCTCGCGCTGTTCACGCCCGCATTCATCACGCGCGTGCCGATCGACCTTTTCCTCCGAGAACACTCAGTACATCCGCGCATCGCAGTGGAAGCAAACTCCGTAGATTCGATCGTCGCAGTCGTGAAGGACAGTTCGCTAGCCACTATCCTGCCCGCCTCCATAGCGAGACATGACGATCATCTGCGCGCGATCCCGCTTACGCCGGCCATGGCGCCGAGAACGGTTTCGATTCTTCTCCGCGCGGATTCTTATCTGAGTGCCGCCACGAGAGCTTTTCAGGAACTGATGCGGAATTGGAAGTGAAGTCCGCAGCGAAAGGATCCCACTCCTCGGATGCGCCCATCGTAGCAGTGCCAATCCGTGCAAAAGCCAACGCTGGTCGTCGATAAGCACTAGCCTTCGCTCCGCTTACTCAATCGTCCCGGTTAATTCCGTCGTTCGGGCGTCTCACTGAGCGGCCGGCGCCAGGCGCCGCTTCCTGATTCCGCTCGGCCACAAGGGGTATTGGCGACAGACGCCCGCGTTCTAGGCCGCTTGCTCGTGTAGGGACAGGTCGGTGATCGTCGGACAATCGCCGTTGAGCGGATTAGAGGGATCACGCGAATAACGCAGCATCTCGAAGCGCATTGCCAGGGCGTCGATCATCAGGAACCGCCCGACCATTCCTTCGCCGAAGCCGACGATCTCTCGGATGACCTCCAACGCCATCATCGATCCGAGCATCCCCGCCGACGCGCCCATGATGCCGGCCTCGGCACAAGCGGGAACGGTGCCGAGCGGCGGCGGCTCCGGAAACAGGCAGCGATATGGCGGATTTGGGTCACCACGAGCGTTCGTCTCGTGCGCCGGTATTGTCGTGAGGGATGCGTCGAACACGCCGAGCGCGCCGGTGATCAGAGTCTTGCGCGCCAAATAACAGGCATCCGACACCAAATAGCGCGTTGCAAAATTATCCGAACCGTCGGCAACCAGATCGTACTGATTGAACAGCGCGACGGCATTATGGGCATCGAGCCGGACGTTATGGGCGCGCACCGCGACGTGCGGATTGAGTGCTTGTAGCGTCTCGGCGGCACTTACCACTTTTGCACGGCCGATATCGGGCGTGGCGTGAATAATCTGACGTTGCAGGTTTGAAAGCGACACAACGTCATTGTCGACGACGCCGAGCGTACCGACCCCAGCGGCAGCCAGATACATCAGCCCGGGCGCGCCAAGTCCCCCGGCACCGATCACCAGCACACGAGATGCCTTTAGCTTCTGCTGACCCGGGCCACCGACCTGGTGCAAGACGATGTGGCGAGCGTATCGCTCGATTTCATTGGTCGTCAGCATCGCCGATCGCTCCGGTACTGAGTCTTGCTATGAGGCGGTCCGACGTTCGTGCCGCGGTACGTAGGCGATCAACCGCTACTGGACAAGCGCCACACCAACGGCAACCGCGATCGCACCCATGACAGTCCGTTCGACGGCGAGGAGCCATCCCTTCGCCTCCGATTAGCTCTCACCGTCCCAGCGGAAAGCCAAGCGCCTGGAGTGCTCTGACAAGTTCGTCTGGAGTTGGAAGATTTGCGACGTAGGCAACTCGAGCCAGCACCATCTCAGTTGCTGCGTCCGGTCGACGAGCTGACTGAACCTCGCTGATCCCCTTGACGAGCATTTGCCAGAGCCGCATGAGGACACGTATAGAAAGCGCCGTCGAGAAGTCTCGAGCGCGATCTCGCTCGATCTCGTTTAGTATAAGTTTATTCGCGGCCGTCGGGAGGATCTTAACTCGAGTCACAAGATTCACGAACTCGGCGACGCCGACCAATACGGAGACCGGATCGGCGCCCATCTCGTATTGACTACGAAAGCCCTGGAATGCCGCGCATGTGTTGCCTTGCACGAGGGCAGTAAAGAGCTCAATAATCTGCGTGTGGTCTGGAAGGCTTAGCATCTGCCGTACGTCCGCTCCGCGGATTGTGCCGGCCGCATAAGCGATGGCCTGGTCGAGCAATGACAAGGCATCGCGAACGGAGCCTTCAGCCGTGCGGGCGATCAACCGCAGCGCTTCGCCATCCGTCTGGACCCTTTCTTTTTGCGCAATATCTGCGAGATGCTGCATCAGCACATCGGAATCAACGCGCCTCATGTCGAACCGTTGACACCGGGACAGGATGGTCACTGGCACCTTGCGGATCTCCGTCGTCGCAAAAACGAACTTTGCATGCTCTGGAGGCTCTTCGAGTGTCTTCAAGAAGGCGTTGAACGCACTCTCCGACAGCATATGCACTTCGTCGATGATATAGACCTTATAACGGGCAGTGACCGGCGCGTAGCGTACGCTGTCGATGATTCTTCGTACGTCAGCGATGCCGGTGTTGGAGGCTGCGTCCATTTCAACGACATCATCATGACGGGCGTCGATGATCGCGTCGCAATGCACGCCCCTGATCGGCATTTGGATCGTGGGCTCTTTGACCGAGCCGTCGGCCAGTTCATAATTGAGCGCGCGGGCGAGAATTCGAGCGGTCGTTGTTTTGCCAATCCCGCGAACCCCCGTCAAAATCCAAGCCTGTGGAATGCGTCTCGTTTCGAACGAATTCGCTACCGTGCGAACCATTCCTTCTTGGCCGACTAGATCATCGAAGGTGGCTGGGCGGTATTTGCGCGCGAGGACACTATGTCCGAGAGTCGACCTTTCGGCGCGCGTTTGACTTTTTATATCCGACTCGATCACCACCCGCTTTCCGCTCTCCGCGTTGGATATTCAGATAACATCAACTCGCGCGCGGATCAGACGGGCTCGGCCTGCGCAAATGATCCGTGGCAATGTTTATATTTCCTGCCTGAACCGCACGGGCAGGCCTGATTTCGGCCGATACGACCCCACGTTGAAGGCTTGTCCGGGTCTCTTTCCGGTTCGGCGACCAGGGGACCGTTCGCTATGAAACCGCTCGCGAAGCCATCGACGCCCAGATCCACGCTGGGATGGTCCAGCCGCATGGGCGGCAACTCCGGCTCGGGCTGCTGTTCCTGAACGATTTCGACGCGTGAGAGTTGTCCGATGACCGCGAAGCGAAGGTTATTTAGCATCGCCTGAAACAGGTCGAATGCCTCGGCCTTGTATTCCTGCAACGGGTCTCGCTGTGCGTAACCGCGGAATCCGATGACCGAACGTAGATGGTCGAGGCTCACAATATGTTCCCGCCAAAGACCATCCAGCGTCTGTAGGACTATGGAGCGTTCGACATAGTTCATGATGTCAGGCCCAAAGCGCTCCGCCTTCTGAGCGGCCGCCTTTTCGGTAGCCTCCTCGAGGCGAAAGCGAATATCGTCCTCCGCGATTCCCTCTTCCTTGACCCATTCATGGATGGGAAGGTCCAAGTCGAAATGCTGGCTGACTTCGGCCTTCAGACCATCGACGTCCCACTGCTCGGCATAGGCCGTCGAGGGTACATGTTGGGAAACAAGGTTATCGATGAGATCATAGCGCAGCTCCCGGACGAATTCCGACAGATCCTTTGATTCCATCAGCTCCACGCGCTCATCGAAGATGACCTTGCGCTGATCGTTGAGCACTTCGTCGTATTTGAGGACGTTCTTACGAATATCGAAGTTGCGAGCTTCGACCTTCTTCTGAGCGCGTTCGACCGCCTTGTTGATCCAAGGATGGACGATGGCTTCGCCTTCCATCAGGCCGAGCCGCTGCAGCATGCCATCCATCTGCTCAGAGCCAAAGATTCGCATCAGATCGTCTTGGAGCGACAGGAAGAATTTCGATCGGCCGGGGTCGCCCTGGCGGCCTGACCGGCCGCGCAGCTGGTTGTCAATCCGGCGAGACTCGTGGCGCTCCGTAGCGAGGACGTAGAGGCCGCCGGCGTTTAGCGCCTTCTCCTTGAGCCTCGCCACATCCTCACGGATTGCCTGCTCACGCGTCTGGCGCTCAGGACCAGCCGGCATGTCGGCCAATTCCTGTTCGATACGCATTTCGGCATTTCCACCAAGCTGGATGTCCGTGCCGCGACCGGCCATGTTGGTGGCGATCGTCACCGCGCCGGGAACACCCGCCTGGCTAACGATATAAGCCTCCTGCTCGTGATAGCGTGCATTTAGGACCTGAAACTCGTTGAAACCCTTCGCGCGCATGAGATCGGCGAGATGTTCCGATTTTCCGATCGAAGTGGTACCAACGAGAATTGGCTGTTCGCGCCGGTGCGCGTCCAAAATCTCCACAACGATCGCGTTGTATTTCTCTTTGTCGGTGCGATAGACTTCATCGTCCTCGTCGATGCGTCGAATGGGCAGATTCGTCGGCACCTCGATCACATCAAGGCCATAGACATCGCCGAATTCTTCCGCCTCCGTCGAAGCGGTTCCAGTCATCCCGGCGAGCTTTTGATACATTCGGAAGTAATTCTGAAAGGTGATCTGCGACAGGGTCTGATTTTCAGGTTGGACCTGAACCCTCTCCTTCGCTTCCAACGCTTGATGCAATCCGTCCGAATAGCGGCGGCCGGGCATCATGCGACCGGTCGATTCGTCGATGATGACGACTTCGCCATTTCTGACGATATAGTCCTTTTCGCGCTGGAAGAGCTTATGAGCCTTGAGGGCGTTGTTGATGTGATGAACGATTGCAACGTTTTCGATGTCGTAAAGGGATTCGCCTTTTAGCAGCCCAGCCTCTCGAAGCATGTTCTCGAGCTTTTCGTTTCCGTCTTCGGAAAAGCTGGCAGAGCGTTGCTTCTCGTCGATTTCGTAGTCGTCCTTCGACAAACGCGGGACAAACGTGTCGAGGGTCAAATAGAGATCGGACCGATCATCGAGCGGGCCGGAGATGATCAGCGGGGTCCGAGCCTCATCTATGAGGATTGAATCCACCTCATCGATGAGGGCGTAGCTATGGTCCCGCTGAACCATCTGCACGCGTTCATGTTTCATGTTGTCGCGCAGATAGTCAAAGCCGAGTTCGTTGTTCGTGGCATACGTGATGTCGCAAGCGTAGGCTGCTCGGCGTTCGTCATCATCCAGACCGTGCACGATGACGCCTGTCGTCAGGCCAAGGAAGCCATACAGGCGCCCCATGTAGACGCTGTCGCGCTGCGCCAAGTAATCGTTGACAATCACCACATGTACGCCCTTGCCGAGAAGCGCGTTCAGATAAAGCGGTAACGCGGCGACAAGAGTCTTGCCTTCTCCGGTTTTCATTTCGGCGATGGCGTTTGCGTGTAAAATCATGCCGCCGATCAGCTGAACGTCAAATGGACGCAACCCCAGCACACGTTGCGAAGCTTCTCGAACGACTGCGAAAGCCGGGACGAGGAGATCGTCCAGCTGTTTGCCATCGGCAAGCAGCTTGCGAAATTCTATCGTCTTAGCCGCCAACGCCTCGTCCGACAGCTCCCTCATTTCTTGCTCAAGTGCGTTGATGGCAACGACATTTGCTTGGAAAGACTTGACGCGACGGTCGTTTGCCGAGCCGAACAGCTTCCTGGCAATTCCACCTAAATTGACCATTCGACTGGTCCTTTCTGATATCTCAACGTGTTATTTCCCGAGGGCTAGCGCGACGCGCGCCTCGTCGATGGATTGGACGATAGAGCCCAGTGCAGCCGACATGCTCATTAGGGCTTCGGCGGCCCGGCAGAGCGCACACACAACGTGGCGCGCGCATCGGGCTCATGCGCCGAGCTGGTGACGTGACCCCGCGCGCAAGCAGTCCAAAAGCGGGGTTGACCCGAACAGTGCCGATTAAGCGATCGGCGCGGCGCGGCGAGAGAAGAGGCACCATTGGTCTTATGGCGAATGCTGGGCTCTGGAGGCCCAATGAATGCAGATCCAACCTAGAATCCAGACGCTGTCGCGGATCGCCTCTCCCGAGAGGGCAGGCTTTCCAGTGCTCGTTCGTGTAACACCCGGGCCAATTCGGCTGGCAGCCGACACCCACTATGTGTGCGTAATCGGTCAATAGCTTCATAATGTCAAAGACCGATTTATGATGAACCCAATAAGATTTACCTTATACGCTCATTTTCGCGATTGGGATTTTTCCGATCGGCGGGACGGGTGGCGGCAGCCATCCGTCAACACTGCTTCCGACGTCGTCTTGGAAAGCCCTTAGGAACGGCGCACCTGCTCAATCTCTGCCGGAAGCTGGCCCTCGAGCGTCCCCCTGTCCCGATGCGCCTAACGGCAGCCTGATTGCATCCTGCCAACCGCCGCAAAGGCATACCTATAAGATTCGCCTTATGACACCTATTCGATATCGATCTTTGACATTATGAGGACATTGGCAGACTGATAAGAGCGGCCACCGGCAATACCGACCGCAATGGCCAGATTGATGAACGAAGACTAGGAAGCCCCGCTATGGAGTTTTGGACTTCAGCATCGTGTCGGCTCTGTTGTGACTAGGCCAAGCCTAGTCGCGCACAGATCCATCGCATGCACAAACAGGAGTCCACCATGGCTATCCAACTTGGGCAGATCGCCCCCGATTTCGAGCAGGACACTACTCACGGTCCAATCCGCTTTTACGACTGGCTCGGATCGAGCTGGGGGATGTTGGTCAGCGGCCCCAAACAATTCACTCGAAGTGCCGCAACAGACCTTACGGAAATGGCGAAACTTCGGGATGAATGGGAACGGTTCGGTGTCAAGCCGATCGGATTATCGGCGGATGACGTCGAAACGGATCAGCCACAGCAGCCTCGCCTCGCAGATAGGCAAAAGGCTGCCTACCCTCCGATAATCACAGACAACGACGCGAAAGTTTCCAAGCTCTACGGCGCTGTCTACGTCGAAAACGATCCCGCGGTCTCGTCCCGATCGATATTCGTCATCGATCCCACAAAGCAAGTGCGCCACATCGCTACCTATCCCGCGAGTGCGGCAGAGAGCGTGTTTACCGAAATATTGGGGGCGATCGAAAGGCTGCAACAGGCCGACGCGTTTGATCCCGTGATTTGAGTTTATCGGAGGCACTCGTGCTGACTGAACACGATGACCGACGCCTGTTGATCGTCGAAGACGACGTCAAGTTCGCGCGAGCTCTCCGCCGCTCATTGGAGCGACGGGGCTATGCGGTGGAACACGCTGCTCAGCTCGCCGAGATGACATCGGTCTTGGATCGATTTGCTCCACGCTACGCGGTTGTCGATCTGAAGCTAGAGAACGCCAGCGGCCTCGCTGCCGTCGAAGCCTTGCACGCCCATGACCCTGACATGCTGATCGTCGTTCTCACGGGTTACGCCAGCATCGCGACGGCAGTGGAGTCGATCAAACTGGGGGCTTGCCATTACCTAGCCAAACCCTCCAACACCGATGATATCGAAGCAGCATTCGGCCGAGAGTCAGGCAACGCATCCACCCCGCTAACGGCCCGCCAGACATCGCTAAAGACCCTGGAATGGGAGCGAATACATCAGACGCTGGCAGAAACCGACTTCAACATTTCTGAAACCGCCCGCCGCCTCGGCCTGCATAGGCGCACCCTTGCCCGCAAACTGTACAAGAGGCAGGTCAATTGACGTCCAAGGCGCCTCCGCGGGGCGCCTGTGCAGCGCGCTTTACGGGCCGCGTGACATTGAGCCGTGGTTGACGGTCGCGTTGCCGTCGAGGGTGGTCTGCGAGAGGGCGCTCGGCGAAAGCGCCGCTAAGGGAAGGCTCATGGTCACTACGGCGCCAGAGCCAGTATTCCGCGCGTCGACATGCCCGCCAAGCTTGCGTAGCACGTTGACGACAAGGAAGAGACCAAGGCCGCCACCGAGTCGACCTTTCGTGGACTGATACGGCCTACCAAGCTGCTCAAGGACTTCAGCCGAAAAACCCGGTCCATGATCCGAGACGGTGATTGTCAGCGCATCCTCGACGCGAGACGCTCGGAGGGTGACCTGGTCCCTCGACGCTTCAGCAGCATTGTCAAGGACGTTGAAGATGACCTGTTTCAGCGCGGAGTCAGCTACGATGAGCACGTCATCCGTGAATTCGCGCTGATAGTTTATGTTCGACGCCATCTTCTTGGCGCGCCAGTCGTCGACCACGTCATCGAGAAACGCTTTGACCGTTGTAACATCGGCCCTTTCTCCGCGCGCTTGTCCCGCTGACACCAGAACTCCGGTCACGATCGCCTTGCAGCGCTTCACCTCCTCTTCCATATCCTGCAGTTCCTGAAGCCATTCCGCGTTTGCTCTTAAGGCCGGCTCACGCCCCCAATCATTCAGAATAACCGACAGGGTTGCCAACGGCGTGCCTAACTCGTGCGCGGCGCCGGAAGCCAGTAACCCCATGCGAACGATGTGTCCCTCCTCGGCCGCTTGTTGGCGCAAGTCCGCTAGACGAGCATCACGCTCGCGCAAATTCAGAGTGATCCGGTTCATGAATATCACCACGAGTGCGGCGTCGAGCAGAAAGCAGGTGAGCATCCCGAAAATGTGCAGTTGGAAGAGATCGAGCCTTGCGCCAGGAGGCAAGCCTAGCGGCTCGTAAAGGATCGTTAGCAAAGCAAACCCAGCGCCGGAGACAGCGACCACCGCCCAAGTCGACCAAGCTTCTACAAGCACAGCGCCGAGCGTCACCTGCAGGAG
The DNA here is from genome assembly GCF_014764685.1 of Allobosea spartocytisi. NCBI lineage: Bacteria > Pseudomonadati > Pseudomonadota > Alphaproteobacteria > Hyphomicrobiales > Alloboseaceae > Allobosea > Allobosea spartocytisi. The sequence goes on along the minus strand of NZ_JACXWY010000024.1, from coordinate 627 downwards.
ATAAAGATAAATGAAAGGATTGGTGGCCCCGCCGCTCAAGTACAGTTGAGCCGTGAGCGCAACGACATCCAGCAGCAACGAGAGGAGAAGTTCGCTATTGCGCACTGCGGATGGCAACTTTAGCCGCGCAATGCTCAGGACGTTCAGCACAACCAGAAACACCAAGACGAGCGACATCGCGGGTAACGGCAGGGCAATATGAAAGACCATCAATGCCGTGATAATCGTCGCGACCTGGCCGCCGACGGCGAGCCAGCGCAGCTGGATAAGCTGCTGCATGTTTTTTCGGCCGGCGACAGCGGCGCTCAAGGCGCTCACCTTGTCGAGCGTGGGCGGCGCATCGTCCACACGCCAAAGCCCATCAGCATCGCTGCCAAGCTGAACCATGTTAAAGCGTAGCTGAGGTGAGCATTGCGAAAGTCTACCACTGTCATGCCGCCGGCCGGCCAACCAGCGTAACCAGTTGTCGCATCAGCATCTACGAAATAAGGCGCTACCGTTGATAGACCATATGTTCTGGCGATCGCTATCACGTCGCGCGAATACCATCGATTGGCCGCAGGCGCGTTGCGACGCAAAAAGCCGCCGTCCGGCTCGCTTGCGCGAAGCAGTCCGGTGACCTTCACC
>NZ_JACXWY010000023.1:0-59868 GCF_014764685.1 Allobosea spartocytisi | reverse complement strand
AGGCACGAGGCGGGGGGAGGGAGCGCATGTCTCGCATGCGATTGATTTGAAAGCTTGAAGGATACTCCAAAATGATCTCGAAAATGTCATTGAAGGTTGTCGTCGCGGCCGCCACGCTGCTGTCTTCCGCCGTGCCGTCCTTCGCCCAGACCCAGGCCGACCAGCTCAAGCTCGCCTATCAGGCGGCGCGCAATCAGCTCGGCCTTCTCGGCTATTGCGTCGACAAGGGCTACACCGATGGCGGTGCGGTCGAGGTCCAGAAGAAGCTGGTCGCGCTGATCCCGGCCCCGGCCGATCTCAGCGGCGGTGATGCCGCCGAGGCTGCCGGCCGCAAGGGCAAGATCTCCGCCATGGGGATGGAGCAGGACATCGAGGCCATCGCCAAGGCGCAGAACGGCACTTCGGCCGTCTATTGTAAGCAGATCGGCGATCTCGTGAAGCAGATGGGCGCCAAGCTGCCGCAGTAAGGGGCGGATCGGGCACCGATTCCGTCAGGAACGACCCCGCGCGAGCCGCTCGCGCGGGTATTTGCCGGCTCCATCGGCTTTTCTATGCCTTGCCGGCTTGCATTGCGGCGCTATCCCTTGTATGGCGCACGCCATCCCACATGGAGCGCATCGCCTCTGTCCTAAGAGGCGTTCCGGTGACGCGGCAGCCTATGCCTGTTCATTCGCGCTCCAGAGGCTCAACCGGAAGGATAACGAATACCATGGCTCTGCCTGATTTCTCGATGCGCCAGCTCCTTGAGGCCGGCGCCCATTTCGGCCACCAGGCCCACCGCTGGAACCCCAAGATGTCCCCGTACATCTTCGGCGTCCGCAACAACATCCACATCCTCGACCTGTCGCAGTCGGTGCCGATGCTGCATCGCGCCCTGCAGGCCGTGTCGGACACCGTCGCCAAGGGCGGTCGCGTCCTCTTCGTCGGCACCAAGCGCCAGGCGCAGGATGCCATCGCCGATGCCGCCAAGCGTTCGGCCCAGTATTATGTCAACTCCCGCTGGCTCGGCGGCATGCTGACCAACTGGAAGACCATCTCGGCCTCGATCCAGCGCCTGCGCAAGGTCGACGAGCTGCTCAACGGCGGCGGCTCCGGCCTGACCAAGAAGGAGCGTCTGATGCTGTCGCGTGAGCGCGACAAGCTCGAGAAGGCGCTCGGCGGCATCAAGGACATGGGCGGCACGCCGGACATGATCTTCGTGATCGATACCAACAAGGAAGCGCTCGCGATCAAGGAGGCCCAGCGCCTCGGCATCCCGGTCGCCGCCATCGTCGATTCGAACTCGGATCCGGACGGCATCACCTTCCCGGTCCCGGCCAATGACGACGCCGGCCGCGCCATCCAGTTCTATTGCGACCTGATCGCTCGTTCGGCGATCGACGGCATCGGCCGCGCCTCGGGTGACCACGGCGTCGATCTCGGCGCGTCGGAAGCTCCGATCGTCGAGGAGGCCCTGGAGCCGGTTGCGGCCGAAGGCCAGGTCTTCGAGGTGCTGACCACGCCGCGCGGCGCTCCGGACGATCTCACCAAGCTCTCCGGCATGGGCCCCGACGCGGTCCAGAAGCTGAACGACGGCGGCATCTACCACTTCTGGCAGATCGCGGCGATGTCGCCGGCCGACGTGACCAAGATCGACCACGACCTCAAGCTCGGCGGCAAGATCGAGCGCGAGGGCTGGGTCGCCCAGGCGCGCGAGCTCGCCGACGCCTGATCGGCCGAATGAATGATGGCGGCGCGTCATTCGCGCGTCGCAATCAGGCTTCTGATGTGATGCCAAACAGCGCCGACGGCCGGAAACGGAGCGTCGGCGTTTCCCCATCGATGGCGTCGCAACGAGAGATCCGCGGCCGGCCTACCGGGCCCGCGCCGCACGACAGCTAAGGATTTGAGACAATGGCAGCGATCACCGCCGCACTCGTGAAGGAACTCCGCGACAAGACTGGCGCGGGCATGATGGATTGCAAGGCCGCGCTCTCCGCCAATGACGGCAACCTCGAGGCCGCCATCGACTGGCTGCGCGCCAAGGGCCTCTCCAAGGCCGCCAAGAAGGCCGGCCGCGTCGCCGCCGAGGGCCTTGTCGCCGTCGCCGTGCAGGGCCATGAGGGTGTCGTGGTCGAGGTCAACTCCGAGACCGACTTCGTCGCCCGCAACCCCGAATTCCAGGCGCTCGCCAAGAGCATCGCCGATGTCGCGCTGGAGCGTGGCGGCGACGCCGAGGCGCTGCTCGGCCATCACTATCCGGGTGGCGGCACGGTGCAGGAAGCCATCGCCAACGCCATCGCCACCATCGGCGAGAACATGACGCTGCGCCGGGTCGCCGCGCTCAAGGTCTCCTCGGGCCTGATCGGCTCCTATGTCCACGGCGCGATCGCCGAGGGCCTCGGCAAGATCGGCGTCATCGTCGCGCTGGAGACGACCTCCAAGAGCGATGAGCTCGTCGCGCTCGGCCGCCAGCTCGCCATGCACGTCGCCGCGACCAACCCGGTCGCGCTCGACCTCGCCTCGGTCGCTCCCGACGTGCTGGAGCGCGAGAAGGCGATCCTGGCCGAGAAGAATGCCGGCAAGCCCGCCCATGTGCTCGAGAAGATCACCGAGAGCGGCCTGAAGAGCTACGCCAAGGAATACTGCCTGCTCGAGCAGGCCTATATCCATGACGGCTCGAAGTCGGTCGCGCAGGTGCTCAAGGAGCTCGAAGGCAAGCTCGGCGCTCCGGTGAAGCTCACCGGCTTCGTCCGCTACGCGCTCGGCGAGGGCATCGAGAAGGAAGAGCAGGACTTCGCTGCCGAAGTCGCTGCCGCCGGCGGCACCACGGGCTGACAAGCCTGTTCAGGAATGACAGAAAGGCCGCGCATCGCGCGGCCTTTTTTGTAGGAAGAAGGGCCGCGCCGATTCCCGGCGGCGGCCCGAATGGACGGAGAGATCATCGATGCGACCCAAACGCGTTCTCGTGAAGCTCTCCGGCGAAGCCCTTGCGGGAGCGCAGGGCTATGGCCTCGACGGCGGCACGCTGGTGGCGCTGGCGGCCGACATCGCCCATGCCTCGCGCGAAGGCGTCGAGGTCGGCATCGTCGTCGGCGGCGGCAACTTCTTCCGCGGCGTGCAGGGGCTCAACAAGGGGCTGGACCGCACCACCGCCGATTCGATCGGCATGCTCGGCACGGTGATGAATGCGCTCGCGCTGGAGCACGCCATCGAGGCGGCCGGTGCGCCGGCCCGCGCCATGTCGGCGGTGCCGATGCCCTCGCTCTGCGAGAGCTATGCCCGCAAGCGCGCGCTCGACCATCTCAGCAACGGCAAGGTCGTCATCCTCGGCGGCGGCACCGGCAATCCCTATTTCACCACCGACACCGGCGCGGCCCTGCGCGCGGCGGAGCTCGATTGCAGCCACCTGCTCAAGGCGACGCAGGTCGACGGCGTCTACAGCGCCGATCCGAAGAAGGATCCGACCGCGACCCGCTACGACACCCTGACCCATGAGGACGCGATCCGGCGCGATCTCAAGGTGATGGACACCGCCGCCTTCGCGCTCGCCCGCGATGCCGGCCTCACCATCGTCGTCTTCTCCATCGCCGAGTCGGGCGCGCTCGCGGCCGTGCTTCGGGGCGAGGGGCGGGCGACCTATGTGACGCCCTGAGCGGGGCGCACCTTCACTGGCCCCGCTTGAAGAGCTCAAGCCCTCATCCTTCGAGCACTTCTCGGGATGAGGGCTGCGGAAGAGCGGACGAATTCTCAGTAAGTACGCCAGAGGCCGGGCGTCACCAGCTCGAGCATGTGCCCGTCCGGATCGCGGAAATAGAGGCTCTTGCCGCCGCCGCCCCACTGCATGCGCCCCTCGACGGCGATGCCGAGCTGTTCCAGCTTCTCTTCCCAGGCGGCCAGCTCCGCCTCCTCGACGGCGAAGGCGATGTGCAGCGGCCCGCTGCCGTCATGCGGCGGGATACTGCCGTTGTCGGAGCGCTGCGTCTGCAGCGACGCCCCGCGCTGGAACAGCAGCAGCACGCTCTGCCCTCCGACATCATAGGCGAACAGCGTCGCGGTCTTGAGCAGCGGCGCGAGGCCGAGCTTCGTCTCGTAGAAGTCGCGGGCGCGTTCGAGATCATCGACATAGAGCGCGGTCTCGATGATGCGGTTCAGGCGGGGCACTCTGTTTCTCCCAAGGTTTCTGCAAGCCGGAACTGGCTCGCCGCAAGGCGAGGCGGTAGGGTGCAGATGGGTTTCCGCGAGCGGTCCGCCAACGGCCTGTCCCGCCGCCCGGCTATGATTTGCCTGCACCGACAGCTTTATCCTTGCCCCTCGGCGGGGAAAATGCTGTTCCGGCAGGTAGTTCTTGACCCTGCGCGGCCGTCCCGCCATGGTCGCGCCGATTTTTGATGTTCCGTAAGGTCTTGATTGAAATGGCCCAGACGACGTTCGACCTCGATGACATAAAGCGCCGCATGGCGGGTGCCGTGCAGTCCTTCAAGAGTGATCTGGCTTCGCTGCGTAGTGGTCGCGCTTCTTCGAACATGCTCGATCCGATCCAGGTCGAGGCCTACGGCGCGCGCACGCCGCTCAGCCAGCTCGCGACGGTGAGCGTGCCGGAGCCGCGCCTGCTTTCCGTCCAGGTCTGGGACCGTTCGATGGTCCAGGCCGTCGACAAGGCGATCCGCGAATCCGATCTTGGCCTCAACCCCCAGACCGAGGGTCAGGTGCTGCGCATCCGCATCCCCGAGCTGAACGAGCAGCGCCGCAAGGAGATGGTCAAGGTCGCGCATAAATATGCCGAGGATTCCAAGGTTTCGGTCCGCCATGTCCGCCGCGACGGCATCGATGTGATCAAGAAGCTGGAGAAGGACGGTCACATCACCAAGGATGACGTGACCCGCCACACCGACCAGGTCCAGAAGGCGACCGACCAGCATATCGCCGAGATTGATCAGGCGCTGGCGGCGAAGGAAAAGGAAATCCTGCACGTCTGATCCGCAGCCCTTCGGGGCTGCGCGCATCGGTTTCTGCCAAGGCCCAACGAGGCTCAATCGCATGTCATCTGGCCAGCGCGACGCAGGCGTTTCCAACCCGGCCCATGTCGCCATCATCATGGATGGAAACGGCCGCTGGGCGCAGATGCGCGGCCTGCCGCGCCAGGAAGGGCACCGGCGTGGCCTCGAGGCCCTGCGCCGCACGGTGCGCAACGCCAGCGATCTCGGCATCGCGGTGCTGACGCTCTACAGCTTCTCGACCGAGAACTGGCGGCGGCCCCATGCCGAGGTCAGCTTCCTGATGGGGTTGCTCAAGCACTTCGTCGAGAAGGATCTGGCCGAGCTCTCCGCCGCCAATGTGCAGGTGCGCATCATCGGCAGCCGGTTGGATCTGGCGCCGGATTTGCGCCGCCTGGTCGAGCATGCCGAGACGCGCACGCGCGGCAATACCGGGCTCATCCTGGCGATCGCCTTCAATTACGGCTCGCGCGACGAGATCGTCCGCGCAGCGCGCCAACTCGCGGCCGATGCCGCGGCCGGGCGGATCGATCCGGCCGCCATCGACGACGCGGCGCTCACCGCCCGGCTCGATACCCATGACCTGCCCGATCCCGAACTGGTGATCCGCACCTCGGGTGAGACGCGCATCTCCAATTTCCTGCTCTGGCAGGCGGCCTATGCCGAATTCGTCTTCACGCCGGTGATGTGGCCGGATTTCGACCGCGCCGCCTTCGAGGACGCGCTGGCACAATACCGGCAGCGCGAGCGCCGCTTCGGCGGCGTCGCGGCGCCGCCAGACCGCAGCGTGGACGTCGCGTGAATGAACCTGCTCCCGCCTCGCCCGGATCGGGCTCGGGCGAACTGAAGCGGCGCGTCGTCTCGGCGCTCGTCCTCGCAGCCGTCGTCCTGGCCCTGACGCTGTGGGGCGGCTGGCCGTTCCGGCTGGTCTGGGTGCTGGTCGCCGGTATCGTCGCCTATGAATGGTTCTCGATCGTCAGCCGGGGCAACGCGGTCGCGGCCGGAGCCGGCGTCGTCGTGGCCGGGCTCGCCCTGTCCTTCCTGCCGATCGCTCCCGCCGCCCTCGCGGGCGCGACGGCCGCCGCCGCTCTCATCGGCGCGCTGGCGGCGCCTTTCGTGCGGGCGCGCCTGGCGCTCGAATTATGCGGCGTCGCCTATGCGCTCGCCTTCGCCCTGATCACGCCGGCCCTGCGCGATTGGCCCGTGGTCGGGCTCGCGCTCATCCTGTGGAGCTTTGCCGTCGTCTGGCTGACCGACATCGCCGCCTATTTCACCGGCCGCAGCCTCGGCGGCCCGAAACTGATGCCGCGTGTCAGCCCCAAGAAGACCTGGTCCGGTGCCATCGGCGGCACCCTGGCGGGAACGGTCGCGGGCACGCTGATCTGGAGCCTCGCGACCCTCGGCGCGCCGGGCGCGAATGGCTGGGTGATCGCCGCCTCGCTCGCCGCCTCGGTCGCGAGCCAGGCCGGAGACCTGTTCGAATCCGCACTCAAGCGCCGTTTCGACACCAAGGATTCCAGCCATCTCATTCCGGGCCATGGCGGCTTCCTCGACAGGCTCGACGGCTACTGGGCCGTGCTGGTCCTGGCCGGGCTCGCGCTCTTCGCGTTCCAGATCGACATTTGATCCGATGCCGCTTCGCACCATCACGCTCCTGGGCGCCACTGGCTCCGTTGGCCGTTCCGTCCGCGATGTCGTCGCCGAGAATCCGCAGCGCCTGGCCATCGGAACGGTCGTCGGCGGCCGCGATGCCGAGGCGCTGGCCCGTGTCGCGGTCGAGACGGGAGCACGTTTCGCGGCGCTTGCCGACGCGACCGCCGGCGACGCGCTGAAGCGCGCACTCGCCGGAAGCGGCATCGAAAGCGGGGCAGGGCGTTCGGCCGTGCTCGAGGCTGTCGCCCGCCCGGCCGATATCGTCGTCAGCGCGATCTCCGGGGCGGCGGGCCTGGAGGCGACCTTCGCCGCCCTCCTGCCGGGCCGGACGATCGCCCTCGCCAACAAGGAAAGCCTCGTCTGCGCCGGCGAGGCGGTGATGGCGCGCGCCGCCGCCGCCGGAGCCCGGATGCTCCCGCTCGACTCCGAGCACAACGCCCTGTTCCAGGTGCTCGGGCACGAGCCGCTGGATTCGATCCGGAGCATGACGCTCACCGCCTCGGGCGGCCCGTTCCGCACCTGGAGTGCGGAGGCGATCGCGAATGCAGGCCCCGAGCAGGCGCTGCGGCATCCGAACTATGCCATGGGCGCCAAGATCACGGTCGATTCCGCCAGCCTGATGAACAAGGGGCTGGAGGTGATCGAGGCCCGCTTCCTCTTCGGCCTGGAGCCGGCGCAGCTCGATGTCCTCGTGCATCCCCAGCAGGTCGTCCACGGCCTCGTGACGTTCCGGGACGGTTCGGTGAGCGCCGGCATGGCGGTGCCCGACATGCGGGTCGCGGCCGCTCATTGCCTGGGGATCGATGGCCGGCTCGACGCGCCGCCGGCTCGCTTCCTCGATCTCGCCTCCGGCGAGCCGCTGACCTTCGAACGGCCTGATTTGCAGCGCTTCCCGGCGCTGGGCCTTGCGCTGGCGGCCCTGGCCGAAGGCGGGGCCAAGCCTGCCATTCTCAATGCCGTAAACGAGATGGCGGTCGCGGCCTTTCTCGCCGGCCGGATCCGGTTCCCGGGGATCGCCGCGCTCGTCGAGGCGGTCTGCGCGCAGGATTTCGGCGCCGCGCGCGCGCCGCAGGACGTCGCCGAGGCGCTGGCTGTTGACCATGACGCACGCCAGCGGGCTGCCTTGCTCTTGTCGCGAGCGCCATTCGCTGCCACCTAGGGGAACGTAGCAGGAGAGTTCGATGGAAATCTTGGGGTCGATCGGCAGCGCGGGCCATTTCGTGCTCGGCTATCTCGTGCCTTTCCTTTTCGTTCTCACCCTGGTGGTCTTCGTCCACGAACTCGGGCATTTCCTGGTGGGCCGCTGGTGCGGCGTCGATGTGAAGACCTTCTCCATCGGCTTCGGGCGCGAGATCTTCGGGTTCAACGACCGGCACGGCACGCGCTGGCGCTTCGCGCTGATTCCGCTCGGCGGCTACGTCAAGTTCTCGGGTGACGCGGATGCCTCCAGTGCGCCGGACGATGAGGCCGTGAGCCGGATGACCGCGCAGGAGCGCGCCCGCTCCTTCCCGGCGCAGTCGATCGGAGAGCGGGCCGCCATCGTCGCAGCCGGACCGATCGCCAATTTCGTGCTGGCAATCCTGATCTTCGCCGGCTCGGCCTTCATCTTCGGCAAGCAGGTGCTGACGCCGCGAGTCGACGAGATCGTGGCCGGCAGCGCGGCCGAGCGCGCGGGCCTGCGGCCGGGCGATCTCGTGATCGCCATCGACGGGCAGCGGATCGTCAGCTTCTCCGATATGCAGCGTATCGTCTCGACACGGCCCGACGAGCGCCTGTCGGTCACCGTCGAGCGCGGAGCGGATACGGTCACTTTGCCGGTGACGCCGGCGCTGCTCGAGATGGATTCCCCGCTCGGCAAGCAGCGCATCGGCGTGATCGGCGTCAAGGCTTCGCCCCGGCCGGAAGACTGGACGACGCAGCATTTCGGCCTGGTCGATTCCGTCAAGCAGGGCGTCTCCGAAAGCTGGTTCATCGTCGCGCAGACTTATGACTACGTCGCCAAGCTGGTGCAGGGGCGCGCCTCGACCGACCAGCTCTCGGGTCCGATTCGGATCGCGCAGGTGTCCGGAGCGGTCGCCCAGAATGGCGGCCTGTTCGGGCTCATCAACCTCGCGGCCATCCTCTCGGTCTCGATCGGGTTGATGAATCTGCTGCCCGTGCCGATGCTCGATGGCGGGCATCTGCTCTTCTATCTCTATGAGGCGGTTCGCGGGCGCCCCTTGAGCCCGCGCGCGCAGGAGATCGGCTTCCGGTTCGGATTGGCGCTCGTTCTGATGCTGATGCTGTTCGTGACCTGGAACGACCTCGTCCACGTCAAGGGCCTGCTCTGACGGTTACCGCCTCGCTGCGTGGCCGCTTTGCGGCGGAATCACGGCAGCGCGCGTGGCGTCCTGGCAACGAGCCATCTAAAAATACTTTATTAACGACGATGGCGGTTTGCACCCCGCGGGAAACTTTGTAGAAGCGATTGCACTGCAAATCTTGCCCTGCCGCCATCTCCCGGATGGCGGACCCCTGTTGGGGTGGTGACCAGAGAAATGGAATAGGCGACCCGATGACGTCGACCCAAAAGAGCCGGACGACCAAGACGCGGCTCTCTCGATCGATCGGACTTTCGGCCTTGATCTTGGCCGTGAGTGGTGGCGTTGCGTTCGCTCAGGCCGTGGTTGTCCACGGCAACCGGCGAGTCGATGCCGAGACGATCCGCTCCTACGCGGTCGGCCGCGACAACCCGCAGGAGATTCGCGAGAGCCTGCTGGCGACGGGGCTGTTCTCCAACGTTCAGGTCAGCCGCCGCGGCGCGCAGACCGTGATCTCCGTCCAGGAGCAGAACGGCACCGTCAACCGCGTCGCCTTCGAGGGCAATCGCCGCCTCAAGAGCGACCAGCTCACGCCGCTGGTGCAGTCCAAGGCCGGCGGCCCGCTGAGCCAGGCCCTGATCGATTCCGACGTCGAGCGCCTGCGCGAGGCCTATCGCCGCGCCGGCTACGGCCTGTCCTCGGTCAGCGGCCGCATCGCGCCGCTGCCGAATGGCCGGCAGGACGTGGTCTTCACCATCAACGAGAGCGGCAAGACCGGCATCAAGTCGATCAACTTCTCGGGCAACAACGTCTATTCGGCGGGTCGCCTGCGCGGCTTGATGACGTCGACCGAATCGAACTTCCTGAGCTGGATCAAGACGTCCGACGTCTACGATCCGGATCGCATCAATTCCGATCTCGAGCTGATCCGCCGTTTCTATCTGAAGAACGGCTATGCCGACTTCCAGATCGTCAACAACACCGCGCGCTTCGACGAGTCTGCCGGCGGCTGGGTCGTCGATGTCCAGGTCGAGGAAGGCCCGCAGTACAAGGTCGGCAACGTCTCCGTCGATTCCTCGGTGCCGGGCGTCGATGCGGCGCGCCTGCAGCGCTATCTGGCGACCTCGACGGGTGACACCTACAATGCCGAGGCGGTCGAGAAGTCGCTCGTCGCGCTGACCACCGAGGTCAACCGCGAGGGGCACGCCTTCGCGCAGGTTCGTCCGCGTGGCGATCGCGACGCCTCCGGCCACCTGATCGGCATCACCTATGTCGTCGATGAGGGCCCGCGGGTCTATGTCGAGCGCATCAATGTGCGCGGCAACACCCGCACCCGCGACTACGTCATCCGTCGCGAACTCGATCTCGGCGAAGGCGACGCCTACAACAAGGTCATGATCGACCGCGCCGAGCGGCGCCTGAACAATCTCGGCTTCTTCAACAAGGTCCGCGTCACGAACGAGCCGGGCTCGGCTCCGGACCGCGTCGTCGTCAACATCGACGTCGAGGACAAGGCGACGGGCTCCTTCTCGATCGCCGGCGGCTACTCGACCTCGGACGGCATGATCGGCGAGGTCTCGCTCTCGGAGTCGAACTTCCTCGGTCGCGGCCAGTTCGTCCGCATCGCCGGCACACTCGGCCAGCGTACCCAGGGCATCGACTTCTCGTTCACCGAGCCGTATTTCCTCGGCTACCGCGTTGCGGCCGGCTTCGACCTGTTCTCGAAGTACAACGACAACTACAATGTCGGCCGCTTCCAGAGCCGTGTGACCGGCGGTCAGGTGCGTTTCACCTTCCCGATCACGGAAGAATTCTCGATCACGCCGCGCTATTCGCTCTACGTGACGAACATCAAGATCCCGAACGACGTCAGCCGGCCGTATAACGACTGTACCAACCCGATCCCGGGCATTACTCCCGGTACGGCTGGCGCTGTCGCTTCGGACCAGCTCTACAACTGCGTCACCAACGGCGAGGCCTCGGTCGCGGTCAAGGAAGCGCAGGGCGACACCCTGACCTCGCTCGTCGGCCTGAACTTCAACTACAACTCGCTCGACAGCGTTCAGAACCCGCGCAACGGCTTCATCGCCGAGCTGAAGCCGGAATTCGCCGGTGTGGGCGGCGACTCGAAGTTCCTTCGCGTCGCGGCGGATGCGCGCTACTACCGCGAGATCTTCGACGACGTCGTCGGCTTCGTCCGGCTTCAGGGTGGCCACGTCCAGGCGACCAGCGGCAATCTCCGCATGGCCGATCACTACTTCCTCGGACCGACACTGGTCCGCGGTTTCGCGCCCTCGGGCATCGGTCCGCGCGACGTGCTGAACGATCCGACGGCCAACGCTCTCGGCGGCACGACCTATTTCGGTGGCACGCTCGAAGTGCAGTTCCCGATCTGGGGCCTGCCGCGCGACATCGGCCTGCGCGGCGCGATCTTCGCCGACGCCGGTACGCTGTTCAATTATGACGGCGGCACCAAGACGGCGCTCGGTGGCTGCCCCGCCGGCTCCGAGGCGCGAGCCTTCAACGTCGTCACCGGTGGTGCGCAGTCGAGCATCGCCTGCGTGCGCGACAAGAACGTGCTCCGCTCGTCGATCGGCGCCTCGATCCTCTGGCAGTCGCCGCTGGGACCGATCCGCTTCGACTACGCCTATGCGCTCAGCAAGGATGACGGCCAGTACGGCCTCGGCCCGCTCGGCTTCGCCAAGTATGGCGGCGACCGCCTCCAGGCCTTCCGCTTCTCGGGCGGCACGCGCTTCTGACGGGGCGGGGCTTCGGCCCCGCTTCGGATCAATCCGATGGCAGATCCCGTTTTCTTTCCGTTCGCGACCTCGCTCGACTTCGGCGAGGTCGCAAGCATTTGCGGCGCCTCCTTGCCGGAGGGCGTCGAGGCGGGCCGCCGCGTCGAAGGCGCCGCGGCGCTCGAGACGGCCGGCCCGGCCGATCTCGCCTATATGGACAACCCGAAATATGTCGAGGCGCTGGCGGCCACCAAGGCCGGGCTGTGCCTCGTCTCGGCCCGCTTCGCCGATCGGGTGCCGGCCGGCACCGTCGCCCTGATTTCCCCGACGCCTTATCACGCCTTCGCGCGCATCCTCGCACGCTTCTTCCCGACGGCATTGCGGCCTGAATCGGTCTTCGCCTCGCAAGGCGTGGCCCCCGGCGCCATCGTCCATGCCACGGCGGTGCTCGAGGCGGGCGTCACGGTCGATCCGGGCGCCGTGATCGGGCCGGGCGCCGAGATCGGCGCGGGAACGGTCGTGGCTTCGCATGCCGTCATCGGCCCGCAGGTCCGGATCGGCCGCAATTGCTCGATCGGCGCCGGCAGCACGATCCAGGCGGCGCTCCTCGGCAACCGCGTCATCGTTCATCCCGGTGTCCGCATCGGCCAGGACGGCTTCGGCTTCGCCATGAGCCCGAAGGGCCACATGAAGGTGCCGCAGATCGGCCGCGTCATCATCCAGGACGATGTCGAGATCGGCGCCAACACCACGATCGACCGTGGCGCCAGCCGCGACACGGTGATCGGCGAGGGCACCAAGATCGATAATCTCGTCCAGATCGGCCATAATTGCGTCATCGGGCGCCATTGCGTGATCTGTGCCCAATCGGGCCTGGCCGGGTCCTCGACGCTGGAGGATTTCGCGGTCCTTGGCGGCCAGGTCGGCCTCGCCGGTCACCTGACCATCGGCGCCGGCGCCCAGATTGCCGCACAGAGCGGCGTTGCCGGCGATGTTCCGCGCGGCGCTCGTTACGGCGGCTACCCCGCCCAGCCGGCGCTGAGCTGGGCCCGCGAAAGCGCCTGGCTCAAGGCGGCCGTGGCGCGACGCGGCCGCAAGGCGGGCGATAACCAGGAATGAGTGGCTGGAAACCTGCATCTCCGGCGTGCTGGCGGGAGATTTCTGTTGCCGAAGGCGTCAGGTTTCCGGCAAAGGGGCATGAATTTCCGAAAACCTGCACGGCGTGAAAAGCCCGCATCAGCAGGACGATAGATCAAACGGCGCGAGCGCTTCGGCGGCGCGCCGCAGTTGTGGAGAACAAGGGCGATGAGCGAGCCGAAGACGACGCTGGATGTGATCGACATCCAGAAGATCATGACCAGCATCCCGCATCGCTATCCGTTCCTGCTGGTCGACCGCGTCGTCGAGATCAACGGCGACGATTCCGGCGTCGGCATCAAGAACGTCACCGCCAATGAGCCCCAGTTCACCGGCCATTTTCCCGGACGGCCGGTCTTCCCGGGCGTGCTGATGATCGAAGGCATGGCGCAGACGGCCGGCGTTCTGGTCGTGAATGCCCGCCCCGACGGCGAGCAGCACGTCAACACGGTGCTCTTCACCACCATCGACAAGGCGAAGTTCCGCAAGCCGGTCATCCCGGGCGATCAGATTCGCTTCCACCTCACCAAGATCGCACGCAAGCGCAACATCTGGTTCTATCGCGGCGAGGCCAAGGTCGACGGCGCGCTCGTCGCCGAGGCCGAGATCTCGGCCATGGTGTCCTGAACCCATTGTCGTGCCACTAAGGTCGGGCAGCTTTCGATGAGCGTTACCATCCACCCCATGTCGATCGTCGACCCCAAGGCACAGCTTGGGGACGGGGTTAGCATCGGCCCCTTCTGCATGGTCGGCCCGGACGTCGTGCTCGGCGAGGGTGTCGAGCTGGTCAGCCATGTCGTCGTCGCCGGCCGGACCACGATCGGCCCGCGCACGCGCATCTACCCCTTCGCATCGATCGGCCACCCGCCGCAGGATGTGAAGTATCGCGGCGAGCCATCGACGCTGACCATCGGCGCGGATTGTCAGATCCGCGAAGGCGTCACGATGAACCCCGGCACCGAGGGCGGCGGCATGGTCACCTCCGTCGGCGACCGCTGCTTCTTCCTGGCCAATTCCCATGTCGGTCATGATTGCCGGCTCGGCAACAACATCATCTTCTCGAACAATGTCATGTGCGCGGGGCACGTGACCATCGGCAACTTCGTCGTCGTCGGTGGCGGCGCGGGCTTGCAGCAGTTCATCCGCGTTGGCGACCATGCTTTCATCGGCGGCGGCGCCGGGGTGCTGAGCGATGTCATTCCCTTCGGCACCATCCGCGACAACCCCGCGCATCTGGCAGGCCTGAACCTGATCGGCCTGAAGCGCCGCGGCTTCACACGGGAGCAGATCCATGAGCTGCGCCGCGCCTATCGTCTGCTGTTTGCGGATGAAGGCACGCTCGCGGAGCGCGTCGAGGATGTCGCAAGCGAATTCGCCGCGCACCCGCTGATCCACGAGATTCTCGATTTCATCAGGGAGGGCGGCGACAAGGCGCTGTGCGTGCCGCGCGACGTCACCGCCGCGGACAGGTGAGCGCCGCGGGAACCGCACGCGGCCCTCTCGTCCTGATCGCCGGTGCAGGCGAGTACCCGCTTCGGCTGGCGCGAATCCTTTCCGATCAGGGCGAGGCTCCCTTTATTGCGGCGCTGGAGGGCGCGGCCGATCCGGCTGCTTTCGGCGATGCCGATGTGCGGAGCTACCGTCTTGGCCAGCTCGGCAGCTTGCTGGGCGAATTGCGCCGACGCGGCGTCAGCGACATCGTCATGCTCGGGAGCCTGCCGCGCCCCAGCTTTGGGTCGCTGCGGCCCGAAGCCTCGACCTTGCAATATCTGCCCTATTTCGCCCGCGCCTTCCGCGGTGGTGACGACCACCTTCTGCGCGGCGTCGTACGTTTCTTCGAGGAGCAGGGCTTCCGCGTCCACGGTCCTGCGGAGATCGCACCGGAGCTGACGGCGCCGCGGGGGCCGCTCGGCCGCAAGCCGGCCACGGCAAAGCAGCAGGCTCTGCTCGAACACGGATTCTCGTTGCTGGCGGCGCTGTCGCCATTCGATATCGGCCAGGCGGCAATCCTCGCCGACCATCGCATCATCGCGGTCGAGGCCGCCGAAGGGACCGACGCGATGATCAAGCGCGTGGCGGATCTCGTCGCGCGGGGACGTCTCAAGATCGGCAAGGGCGACGGTGTTCTCGTGAAGGCTCCGAAGAAGGGGCAGGATCTTCGCGTCGACATGCCGGCCATCGGCCCGGATACCCTGCGCAACATTGCCGAAGCGGGCCTGTCGGGCATCGGTCTCAGGGCGGGCGAGGTGCTGGTCGGTGACCGTGCGGCGCTTGGGCGGCAGGCCGATCAGCTCGGCCTGTTCATCGAGGGCAGCGCCTGATGCGGCCCTTCAAGCTCGCCATCATCGCGGGCGAGGCCTCCGGCGACGCGCTCGCCCTGCGTTTTCTTGCGGCGCTTCGAGGGCGGTTGGGGGATCGCCCCGTCGAATTGCGCGGGGTCGGCGATCACGGCCTGCCGCAAGCGGGGCTGCAGCCGTTCTTTCCGCAGGCCGATATCGCGGTGATGGGCTTTGGCCCGGTGATCGCGCGCCTGCCGCTGCTGCTGCGGCGGATGGAGGATGCCGCGCGCGGAATCGCCGATTTTCAGCCGGATCTGCTGCTGACCATCGACAGTCCTGATTTCTGCTTGCGGGTGGCGAAGAAAGTTCGCGCGCGCGCTCCTCATATCCCGATTGCGCACTGGGTTTGCCCCAGCGTCTGGGCTTGGCGCTCCGGCCGGGCGCGCCGCATGGCGCCGCATGTCGACCGCATCCTGGCGCTGCTGCCTTTCGAGCCGGCGGCTCTCGCGCGGCTGCACGGCCCTGAAACGATCTATGTCGGCCATCCCTTGATGGAGCGTCTCGCCGAATTTCGGCCGGGCCCGGTCGAGCAGGCCGTGCGGGATGATGCATTGCGGCCGCAGGTGCTGGTCCTGCCCGGCAGCCGGCGCTCCGAAATCCATCATTTGATGCCGGTTTTTGGCGAGGCGGTTGCCCGGATCGCGGCGTCTGTTCCCGGCGCGCGCTTTATCCTGCCGGCCGTCGCCCGGCTCCAGCCCATGATTGCGGAGGCGGCGGCGCGCTGGCCGGTCGCGCCGGAGATCGTCACCGGCGAGGCGGGCAAGCTCGCAGCGTTCCGCAATGCTCGCGCGGCCCTGGCCGCTTCCGGTACGGTCACGCTCGAACTGGCCCTGTCCGGCGTCCCGACTGTTGCGGCCTATCGCGGGGCAGGTTGGGAGGCCGTACTGGCCCGACGGCTCGTCAAACTGCCAAGCGTGATCCTGCCCAACCTGATCCTCGGGCGGAATGTCGTCCCGGAGTTCATTCAGGACGATGCGACGGCGGAGGCCTTGAGCCGGCATATGCTGGCGGCGCTCATCGAGGGACCCGACCGGCAAGTGCAGCTCGACGGTTTCGCCGAGGTCGAGAACATCATGCGCTCGGCCGGCCCGAGCCCAGCCGCCAACGCCGTCGAAGCGGCGCTGGCACTCGTCGCCTCGCGGCCGCGCCGCGAAGCTTGAGCCTGTAAGCCGGCTTACTCGACGACCGCGCCGGACGCCTTGGCGATCGGCCCCCATTTGGCGAGCTCGGTCTTGACGTGCTCGCCAAGCTGCTCCGGCGTCGAGCCGACGATATCGGCGCTGACATCGTTGAGCCGCTTCTTCACGGTCTCGTCCTTGAGCGCCTGGTTCGCGGCCTGATTGATCCTCTCGACGATGGGGCGCGGCAGGTTCGCCGGCCCGAAGAGAGCGTTCCAGGTATAGGTCTCATAGCCGGTGAGGCCGCCCTCGGCGATGGTCGGAACATCCGGGAAGGAGGCGACCCGTTCCCGGGTGGTGACGCCGATCGCCCGCAATTGCCCGTTCCGGATGAATCCGGCGGAGGAGGGCAGGTTGTCGAACATGATCGGCACCGCGCCGGCGACGACGTCGTTCAGCGCCGGGCCGGCGCCGCGATAGGGCACATGGTTCATCTGGACGTTGCCGATCGACTTGAATAATTCGCCGGAGAGATGCAGCGGCGTGCCGACGCCGGAGGAGGCGTATGAATACTTGCCCGGATTGTCCTTCAGCACCTGCAGCACCTCCTTGACCGTCTTGGCCGGGAAGCTCGGGTTCACCACCATCACATTAGGGACGATCGCCAGGAGCGAGATCGGGGTGAAGTCCTTCACGGCGTCGAAGGTGACGGTCTTCAGGATCGCCGGGTTGAGGGCGTGCGTCGAGATCGTGCCGAGCAGCAGCGTATAGCCATCGGGCGCCGCGCGGGCGACGGCGGTGGAGCCAACATTGCCGCCGGCTCCGCTGCGGTTCTCGATCACGACGTTCTGGCCGAGCAGTTCGCTCATCTTCTGCCCGACCAGCCGGGCGACGATGTCGGTCGAGCCGCCTGCGGCGAAGGGCACGATCAGCGTGATCGGGCGGGTCGGATACTTGTCCTGCGCGCTGGCCGAGGTTGCCGCGAGTCCGGCGGCGCCGGCGCCGACCAGGAACGAGCGGCGGTCGATAAAGCTATGGCTGGTCATGAAGCGTCTCCCGAAAAGAGAGACGACTGTAGCGGCCTCGTCCTGAGCGTCATCGCCGCCGGCGATATCAATTATCCGAAACAATAAGGGCGCGGCCATCTGGCCGCGCCCTGTCGTTCTTACGCTGGCATTGCTCTCAGCGGCGGCCGATCGGCGTGTAGTCGCGCTTCGGCGAGCCGGTGTAGAGCTGGCGCGGACGGCCGATCTTCTGGGACGGATCCTCGATCATCTCCTTCCACTGCGCGATCCAGCCGACCGTGCGGGCGACGGCGAAGAGCACGGTGAACATCGAGGTCGGGAAGCCCATCGCCTTCAGCGTGATGCCCGAATAGAAGTCGATGTTCGGATAGAGCTTCTTCTCGATGAAGTACTCGTCCGAGAGCGCGATGCGCTCCAGCTCGATCGCGACGTCGAGCAGCGGATCGTCCTTGATGCCGAGCTCGTTCAGCACCTCATGCGTGGTCTTCTGCATGATCTTGGCGCGCGGATCGTAGTTCTTATAGACCCGGTGGCCGAAGCCCATCAGGCGGAACGGATCGTTCTTGTCCTTCGCCTTGGCGATGAATTTCGGGATGTTGTCGACCGTCCCGATCTCCTCCAGCATCTTCAGCGCCGCCTCGTTGGCGCCGCCATGGGCCGGGCCCCAGAGGCAGGCCGTGCCGGCCGCGATGCAGGCGAAGGGGTTGGCGCCCGACGAGCCCGCCAGACGCACCGTCGAGGTCGAGGCGTTCTGCTCGTGGTCGGCGTGCAGGATGAAGATGCGGTCGAGCGCGCGCGACAGCACCGGATTGACCTTGTACTCCTCGGCCGGGACGGCGAAGCACATGCGCAGGAAGTTCGAGGTGTAGTCCAGCGAGTTCAGCGGATACACGAAGGGCTGGCCGACCGTGTACTTATAGGCCATCGCCGCGAGCGTCGGCACCTTCGCGATCATCCGCATCGAGGCGATCATGCGCTGCTGCGGGTCCGAAATATCGGTCGAGTCGTGATAGAAGGCCGACATCGCGCCGATCGAGCCGACCATGACGGCCATCGGGTGCGCGTCGCGGCGGAAGCCCTGGAAAAAGCGGGCCATCTGCTCGTGCACCATGGTGTGGCGCGTGATGCGATAGTCGAAATCGGCCTTCTGCGCGGCCGTCGGCAGCTCCCCGTAGAGCAGCAGATAGCAGGTCTCGAGGAAGTCGCCATGCTCGGCGAGCTGCTCGATCGGATAGCCGCGATAGAGCAGCACGCCCGCATCGCCGTCGATATAGGTGATCTGCGACTCGCAGCTCGCCGTGGAGGTGAAGCCGGGGTCATAGGTGAACATGCCCGTCTGGGCGTAGAGCTTGGCGATGTCGATGACGGCGGGGCCGACCGACCCCTCCTTGATCGCCATGTCGACGGTCTTGTCGCCGACCTTCAGCTGGCTGGTGTTTCCGCTCATCGATACCGATCCTTTCAAGGCTCGCTGCTGTTCGGCCGTGTTTTGCGCGCCCCGTCCGCGGTTCTCCGCGGAAGGTCCTTCATCCGAATAGCCTGACGTGACGAGAGCATGTCAACGGAAGGGGCAAAGGCAATCCATGCGACTGATTTACAAGCAATTTTCGTGCCCTGTGCCGTTGTGCGGCGCAATGCACTTGCGCGTCACTAGACCATTTGCCCCATGCATTCAACCGAGCCGAAAGGCGGTTTGTGCCGCCTCCCAAGCATAGCGATCCGGCTGTCGCGCCAGGCACGCGCAGGCGCCGCCTCAACCCTGGTCGGCCAGCCGCGCCAGCGTCTCCTCGCGGCCCAGAACCGCCATGACGTCGAACAATCCCGGCGACATCGCCCGGCCCGTCAGGGCGGCCCGCAGCGGCTGAGCGGCCTGGCCGAGCTTGAGCCCGTTCTCCTCGGCAAAGGCGCGCACGGCGGCTTCCAGCGACGCCGCCGCCCAGTCGCCGACGGCGGCGAGCTTCCCGGCGATCGCGGGCAGGCGGCCGCGCGCGGCCTCGTCGAGCAGGCTCTTGGCCTTGTCGTCGAGCTGCAGCGGGCGCTGCGCATAGAGATAGAAGGCGCTGTCGAGCAGTTCGATCAGGGTCTTGGCGCGCTCCTTCAGCCCCGGCATGGCGGCCAGGAACTTCGCCTCCAGCTCGGGCGAGAGCGTGGGGCCGAGCTCCCGTGCCGGACCGATCTCGGGCAGGATGACCTTGAGGGCCTCGAGCAGATCACGATCGCTCGACTGGCGCATATAGAGCCCGTTGAGGTTCTCCAGCTTGGCGTAGTCGAAGCGAGCCGGCGAGCGGCCGATCGAGGAGAGGTTGAAGGCGTCGATCATCTCCTGCGTCGAGAAGATCTCCTGATCGCCATGGCTCCAGCCCAGCCGCACGAGATAGTTGCGCAGCGCCGCCGGCAGATAACCCATCGAGCGATAGGCATCGATGCCGAGCGCGCCGTGGCGCTTGGACAGCTTGGCTCCGTCAGGCCCGTGGATCAGAGGGATATGCGACATGCTCGGCACGTCCCAGCCCAGCGCATCGTAGATCTGGGTCTGGCGAGCTGCGTTGGTCAGGTGGTCGTCGCCGCGGATGATGTGGGTGACGCCCATGTCGTGATCGTCGACGACGACCGCGAGCATATAGGTCGGCGTCCCGTCCGAGCGCAGCAGCACGAGGTCGTCGAGATTCTCGTTCTGCCAGACGACGCGGCCCTGCACCTCGTCATTCACCACCGTCTCGCCGGTCTGCGGCGCCTTGAGCCGGATCACCGGCTTCACGCCTTCCGGGGCGGTCGCCGGATCGCGGTCACGCCAGCGCCCGTCATAGCGCAGCGGCTTGCCTTCGGCGCGCGCCTTCTCGCGCATCTCCTCGAGCTCGGCCTGGCTGGCGTAGCAATAATAGGCCTTGCCGGCGGCGAGCATCTGCTCGGCCACCTCGCGGTGCCGTGCCGCGCGCTGGAACTGGTAGACCGTCTGTCCGTCCCAATCGAGGCCGAGCCATTCCAGCCCGTCGAGGATCGCGGCGATGGCGGCGTCGGTCGAGCGTTCGCGGTCGGTGTCCTCGATTCGCAGCAGCATCTTGCCGCCGTGCCGGCGGGCATAGAGCCAGTTGAACAGCGCGGTGCGGGCGCCGCCGATATGCAGGAATCCGGTGGGGGACGGCGCAAAGCGCGTGACGACGGCGTTGCTCATGGAAGGCAGCTCCGACCGGGCGATGAAACCGCCCGGGGCAAGACTTGAGGATGTGGCGCCGGCCTTCACGCCAAAGCGTGCATGACAACCAGCGCGCGCCCTGTAACATGGCTTCGCCGGGCGGTTAAGCGTTCAATGCGCAACCGACAGGCAGGGGCTGGGAAGGGGGATGGCGCGGCAACCTGCATCGCCGGAGCGCCGGAGCGCGCTGAGGGCCGTCGCCGGCATCCTGCCGGCGCGCCTGCCGCCAGTCGCGCTGGGAAGCCTGCCGCTGGCCGAGCGCCTCCAGGCGCTGCGGGACTGGCTTGGCGCGTCGTTGGCGCAGGAGGCCGAGCGCCGCCGCCCGTTCCTGTGGCTGCCCGTGGCGATGGGCTTCGGCATCCTGCTCTATTTCGCCGCCGATCGGGAACCCGCACTCTGGGCGCCGCTCGCGGGCTTCGTCCTGTCCGGCGGCCTCGCTGTCGCACTGCGTCTGCGACCCGCCGCTGCCGCAGTCTGCATCGCCTTCGCCGCGGCCTTCGCCGGCTTCGCAGCAGGCGTCTGGCGCACGGCCGATATCGCCGCGCCGATGCTGGAGCGGCCGCGCATCGGCAAGATCACCGGCTTCGTCGAGAGCGTCGAGGCGCGCGATGCCGGCGCCCGCCTCGTCCTGGTGGTGACGGACATCGCCGGCGTGCCGCCCGAGAGCCGGCCGAAGCGCGTGCGCGTCAACATTCGCAGCGGCACGGTCGCGCCCGGCGACCATATCGCCGGCACCGCGCGGCTCCTGCCGCCACCGGGGCCGGCCCGCGCCGGAGGCTATGATTTCGGGCGCGACGCCTTCTTCCGCGGCATCGGCGCCGTCGGCAGCATCGCCGGCAAGATCGCACTCGTCCCGGCGCCGCATCCCCTGCCATGGCGCCTCGCGCTCGACGTGGAGATCGACAAGGCGCGCAACATCCTCACGCAGCGCATCGCCAGCGTCGGCGGCGGGCAGGGCGGGGCGGTCGCGGCCGCGCTCGTCACCGGCAAGCGCGGCCTCATCACCGAGGCGTCGAACAACGATCTGCGCGCCGCCGGTATCTATCATATCGTCTCGATCTCCGGCCTGCACATGGTGCTTGCAGCCGGGAC
The DNA here is from genome assembly GCF_014764685.1 of Allobosea spartocytisi. Taxonomy (NCBI): domain Bacteria; kingdom Pseudomonadati; phylum Pseudomonadota; class Alphaproteobacteria; order Hyphomicrobiales; family Alloboseaceae; genus Allobosea; species Allobosea spartocytisi. The sequence continues at coordinate 38,297 of NZ_JACXWY010000023.1, read as the reverse complement.
GATCTTCTGGCTCGTGCGGGCTCTGCTGGCGCTGTCGCAGACGCTGGCGCTCGGCTGGCCGGTGAAGAAGATCGCGGCGATCGCGGCGATGATCGGCGCCACCGCCTATTGCATCTTCTCCGGCAGCGACGTCGCGACGGAACGTTCGCTCATCATGACGCTGGTCATGCTCGGCGCGATCCTCGTCGACCGGGCGGCGCTCAGCATGCGCAATCTCGCGCTCGCCGCGATCATCGTGCTGCTGCGCGAGCCCGAGGCCCTGCTCGGCCCGAGCTTCCAGATGTCCTTCGGTGCGGTCGCGGCGCTGGTCGCTTTCGCCGAGCGCTGGGAGAAGCGCGACCGGTCGAAGCCGCCGACGGCCTTGCCCTGGCCCTTGGGCACGCTCTGGACGGCCTCGCTCGGCATCGTGGTGACGACGCTCCTCGCCACGGCCGCGACGGCGCCCTTCGGCGCCTATCATTTCCAGACTTTCAATCCCTTCGGCCTGCTCGGCAATGCCATGGCGCTGCCCTTCGTCTCGCTCTTCGTGATGCCGGCGGCGGTGTTCGGCGTGCTGGCCTACCCCTTCGGTCTGGACTGGCCGGCCTGGGCGCTGATGGGGCTCGCTTCCGACATCGTGTTGAAAGTCGCGCATTGGGTCGCCACCATCGACCATTCGACCGTGACGGTGGTGGCATTCGGCCAGGCCGTGCTGCTCTCCTTTGCCGCTTCGCTGCTCTGGATCACGCTCTGGACCACGGGGCTGCGCTGGCTGGCGGCGCTGCCGCTCATCTTCGGCGTCGCCTTCGCCGCGAAGCCGGAGCGGCCCGAGATCCTGATCGAGCGTGACGGCTCCGGCATCGCCGTGCGCGGCAGCGACGGCCGCCTCGCCATCGCCGGCCGGCCGAGCCGCTTCGTCCTGCAGCAATGGCTCGCTTCCGATGGCGACAGCCGCGCGCCGGACGACGCGACCCTGCGTGCCGGCATCGCCTGCGACGCCAATGCCTGCATCGTCCGAACCGCCGACGGGCGCAGCATCTCCTATGCCCGGGATCGGATCGCCATCATCGAGGATTGCCGCCGCGCCGATCTCGTCGTCACCAACATTCCCTGGAGCGCGCCTTGCGAGGCCAGGCTCGTCGATCGGATGGCGCTGTCGCGGGACGGTGCAACCTCGCTCTACCGCGCCGCCTTCGGCTGGCGCAGCCATTCCTCGGAAAACGCCGTCGCAGACCGGCCCTGGAGCCGCCGCAAGCCTTCCGAAGCCGCAGCTCGGCCCAGCGCGCCGGCCCCCGCTGCGACACGGGCCTCTGCTGCTCCGGAGGTCGCGTCGGACGAGGCCGAGTTCGCTCAGTAGCGGCGCAGCAGGTTGACCAGCCGGCCCTGGATCTTGACGCGGTCGGGGCCCAGCACGCGTGTCTCATAGGCCGGATTGGCGGCTTCGAGCGCGATCGAGGAGCCACGCCGGCGCAGACGCTTCAGCGTCGCCTCCTCCTCGTCGATCAGCGCAACGATGATGTCGCCGGTGTTTGCCGTGTCCTGCTTGCGGATGATCACGGTGTCGCCGTCGAGGATGCCGGCCTCGACCATCGAATCGCCGCGCACCTCGAGCGCATAATGCTCGCCCGAACCGAGCATGTCGGGCGGCAGCGAAACCGTATGGCTGCGGCTCTGGATCGCCGAGATCGGCGTGCCGGCGGCGATGCGGCCCATGACGGGAATCGCGACCGGGGAACGGGCGTCGTCATCGGCCGGGGCAGGGCGCGGCTTGGCGAGGGAGGGCTGCGAGCCGAGGCCGCCCTGTACGACGGCCGGGTTGAAGCGTCGCGGCTGCGGGCCAGCGAGCCCGTCCGGCATCTTGATGACTTCGAGGGCCCGCGCCCGATTGGGCAGGCGGCGGATGAAACCGCGCTCTTCCAGCGCCATGATCAGCCGGTGGATGCCGGATTTCGAGCGCAGGTCGAGCGCATCCTTCATCTCGTCGAAGGAAGGGGGCACGCCGCTTTCGCGCAAGCGTTCCTGGATGAAGCGCAGGAGTTCGTGTTGCTTGCGTGTCAGCATGGTCCCCGCCGGTGCCCGCGATACAGATTCGAAACAAAGCCAGAACACTATAACTGTTCGCCTTGTGTTCCGCAAGCGACTGCTACCGCAGCGGCAGAATGCGGCAGATATCGCCTTTGTGAGCCGGCTCTGCATGCGCCGGCCGGATCGTCAGGGCCTTGGCGCGCGCCAAGGTGCCCAGCATCGAGGAATCCTGCCTGTCGAAGGGCGTCACCATCCAGCCGGCCGGCGTCAGGGCAAGATCCGAGCGAAGATAGTCCTCGCGCTCATCATTAGCCGGCATATCTTTTCCGAGAATCGCCGGAATGCTGCGGTCACGATCCGGATCGGCCATGCCCAGCAGCGCCTCGATCAGCGGCAGCAGGAAGAGATGGCCGCAGACGATCGACGAGACCGGATTGCCGGGCAGCCCGAGCACCACCATGCGGCCAAGCCGGCCGGTCATCATCGGCTTGCCCGGCCGCATCGCGATCTTCCAGAAACCGAGGCTCATGCCGGCCCGCTTCAGCGCCTCCTGCACGAGGTCGTGATCGCCGACGGAGGCGCCGCCGAGGGTGATCAGGACGTCGGCTTCCGCGGCCTGGGCGGCGGCGATCCGCGCCGCGAGGTCGTCGTGATCGTCGCGGGCGATGCCGAGGTCGAGCGCCTCGCCGCCGGCCTTTTCCACCAGTGCCATCAGCGAGAAGGAGTTCGAGGCGACGATCTGGTCCGGCCCGGTCGGCTCGCCCGGCGCCACCAATTCGTCGCCGGTGGCGAGGATGGCGACGCGCGGCTTGCAGCGTACCGGCAATTGCGGATGCCCCATCGCGGCGGCGAGGCCAAGCGCGGCGCTGTCGAGCACGCGCCCAGCCGTCAATGGCACGTCGCCGTGACGGAAATCGAGCCCGGCCGCCCTGACGAACTGGCCCTTATGGGCCGGCACGCGCACCGTGATGGTTTCGCTGCCGACGCCATCGGCATTCTCCTGCATGAGGACGCTGTCTGCGCCCTCCGGCATCGGCGCGCCGGTGAAGATCCGCACAGCCTCGCCCGGGCGGACGCTGCCGTCGAAACGCCGCCCCGCCGCGGATTCGCCGATCACGCGGAGTTGCTTGCCGGCTTCCATGTCGGCGGCGCGGACGGCATAGCCGTCCATGGCGGAGTTGGCGAAAGGCGGTTGGGTGCGCAGCGCCTTCACATCGGCCGCGAGCACGCGCCAGGCGCAGCGCGCCAGGGGCAGCATCTCGCTGCCCGTCGGCCCCGGAACGCTGTCGAGCAGGGCCTTGAGCGCGACGGGAACCGGGGTGAGAGCCATGTCAGAGCGCCTTGGCGTCGTAATCGCCGGATTGTCCGCCGGATTTGTGCAGCAGGCGGATGCCTTCGATCCGCATCGCCCGGTCGACGGCCTTGACCATGTCGTAGACGGTCAGGCAGGCGACGGAGACGGCGGTCAGCGCCTCCATCTCGACGCCGGTCTGCCCCTTCATCTTGACCTCGGCGCGGACGCGCACGCCGGGCAGGGCCTCGTCCAGTTCGAGATCGACAGCGATCTTGCTCAGCAGCAGCGGGTGGCAGAGCGGGATCAGTTCATGGGTGCGCTTGGCCGCCATGATGCCGGCGAGCCGGGCTGTGCCGAGCACATCGCCTTTCTTGGCGTTGCCGTCGCGCACGATCGCGATGGTTTCAGGCGCCATCACGACGCAGCCTTCGGCGACGGCGATGCGGCCGGTCTCGGCCTTGTCGCCGACATCGACCATATGCGCGGCGCCTTGCGCGTCGAGATGGCTGAGCCGGCTCACGCCGCGTTCTCGCGCGCCTTGCCGGTGAGCAGCAGCGCGGTCGCGGCCGCGACATCGGCCTGTCGCATCAGGCTTTCACCGACGAGGAATGTTTCGACGCCGACCTTGCCGAGACGCTGAATGTCGGCGTGGGTGAAGATGCCGCTCTCGCTGATGACGATGCGGTCGGACGGCACGCGCGGCGCCAGCCGCTCGGTCACGGCGAGATCGACGTTGAAGCTGCGCAGGTCGCGGTTGTTGATGCCGAGCAGCCGGCTTTCGAGCTTGAGCGCCCGGTCGAGCTCGGCATCGTCATGGATCTCGACGAGGACATCCATGCCGAGTTCGCGCGCCGTGTCGTTGAGCACCCGGGCGGTGGCGTCGTCGACGCCGGCCATGATGATCAGGATGCAATCGGCGCCCCAGGCGCGGGCCTCGAAGACCTGATAGGGGTCGTAGAGGAAATCCTTGCGCAGCCCCGGCAGGCCGCAAGCCTCGCGCGCTTGCGTCAGGAATTCCGGCTGGCCCTGGAAGGAGGGCGCGTCGGTCAGCACCGAGATGCAGGCCGCGCCGCCCGCCGCATAGGCGCGTGCCAGCGCCGGCGGGTCGAAATCGGCGCGGATCAGCCCCTTGGACGGGCTCGCCTTCTTGATCTCGGCGATGAGCGCCGGCGTCCCGGCTGCAACCTTGGCGGCGAGAGCGTCGGCGAAGCCACGCGGCTTGCCGGCGGCGTGCGCGCGGCGCTCGATCTCGGCCTGTGGGATCGCAGCCTTGGCGGCGGCGATCTCCTGGCGCTTATAGGCTTCGATCTTCGCGAGGATGTCGGTCATGGCCAGCCTCCTCAGCCGTTCGAGACGGCGATGAGCTTCGCGAGCGTCGCCTTGGCCTTGCCGGAATCGAGCGCGGCCGTGGCCTGGGCGAAGCCGTCCTTCAGATCCCCCGCCTTGCCGGCGATGAGCAGTCCCGCCGCCGCATTGAAGGCCGCGATGTCGCGGAAGGCGGTCTTCTCGCCGCCAAGCACGGCATTGAGGGCTGCGGCGTTCTGCTCGGGCGTGCCGCCGCGCAGATCCTCGGGCTTGGCGAGGGCGAGGCCGATATCGGCCGGGCTGATCGAGAAGCTCTCGATCTTGCCGTTCTCCAGCGAAACGACGCGGGTCGGACCGGTGGTGGTGATCTCGTCGAGTCCATCCGAGCCGTGCACGGCCCAGACGCGGGTCGAGCCGAGCGTGGCCAGCACCTTGACCATCGGTTCCAGCCAGGTCTCGGAGAAGGCCCCGACGAGCTGGCGCTTGACGCCGGCCGGATTGGAGAGCGGGCCGAGCAGGTTGAAGATGGTGCGCGTGCCGAGCTCGGTGCGCACCGGCGCGACATGGCGCATCGAGGCGTGATGCGTCGGCGCGAACATGAAGCCGACGCCGGCCTCGCGGATGCAGCGTTCCGTGCCGGCCGGGTCGAGCCCGACCTTGACGCCGAGCGCGGTCAGCACGTCCGCCGCGCCCGAACGTGACGACGCCGCGCGGTTGCCGTGCTTGGCGACAGGCACGCCGCAAGCGGCGGTGATGATCGAGGCCAGCGTCGAGACATTGTAGGAACCCGACGAATCGCCGCCGGTGCCGACAATGTCGATGGCATCGGCCGGGGCCTTCACCGACATCATCTTGCCGCGCATGGCGCCGACGGCGCCGGCGATCTCGTCGATCGTTTCGCCGCGCACGCGCAGCGCCATCAGGAAGGCGGCGGATTGCGCGTTCGTGACTTCGCCTGAAAGAATCGTGTCGAAGGCGTCGCGCGCCTCCTCTCGCGAGAGGCTCGCACCGGTGGCGACCTTGGCGATGAAGGGTTTGAAATCGTCCATGGAAACTCTGCGGAAATCAGGCGGATGGGGACAGGGCGGCAGCTTCGTGCTCGCTGAGCCATCGCTGGGCGAGGTCGAGGAAGTTCCGCAGGATCGTGGCGCCATGCTCGGAGGCGATGCTCTCCGGATGGAACTGGACGCCGTGGATCGGCAATTCGCGATGCGACAGCGCCATGATCAGCCCGTCATCGGTCTCCGCCTCGATGTCGAAGACCGCGGGGCAGGTTGCCCGGTCGACGACCAGCGAATGATAGCGCGTCGCCTGCAGCGGGCCGTTGATGCCACGGAACAGGCCGCGCGACCGGTGCTTGATCGGTGAGACCTTGCCGTGCATGGGCAGGGCTGCCCGCACGACATCGCCGCCGAAGGCCTGTCCCATCGCCTGCAGGCCCAGGCAGACGCCGAAGATCGGCTTCACGCCGGCGCCCTCGCGCACGAGATCGAGGCAGATGCCGGCTTCGTTGGGCGTGCAGGGGCCGGGCGAGAGCACGATCGCGTCGTGCTCGCCGTTGAGCGCCTCTTCGACCGTGAGCGCGTCGTTACGCCAGACATCGACCTCGGCGCCCAGCCCACCGATCAGGTGGACCAGGTTCCAGGTGAAGCTGTCGTAGTTGTCGATCAACAGAACGCGCATGGCCGGACCTGTGAATGCGGCTTGAGGTCATGCACGTTCGGGGGCGGGGTGGTCAAGTTTTGCGCGGGGCGCGGACGAGGTTCCAAGTCGGCGGGCAAGATTCCGAGTCCTCATCCTGAGGAGGCATTCCCTTGGGAATGGCGCCTCGCGGCGCTCCTCAGGATGAGGGCTCGGTTTTTTGAGAGGCAACTCAGACCGCAGGCGGGTTGAGGCGCGCGAAACCTTCCTGTCGACGATAGGGGGAATAGGGATAGGGCGCAGGGCGCTCGCTCACGGCGTCCAGCCTCGCGACCTGCTCCGGCGTCAGGTTCCAGCCCACGGCGCCGAGATTGTCGCGCAATTGCTGCTCGTTGCGGGCGCCGATGATGACCGAGGACACGGTCGGCCGTTGCAGCAGCCAGTTGAGCGCGATCTGCGGCACGCTCTTGCCGGTTTCCTGCGCGATCGCGTCGAGCACGTGGACGATGGCATAGAGTTGCTCGTCCTCGACTTGCGGCCCGAATGCGGCGGTCTCATGCAGGCGGCTCGAAGCGGGCAGGGGCTGGCCGCGGCGGATCTTGCCGGTGAGTCGGCCCCAGCCGAGCGGGCTCCAGACCAGGGCGCCGACGCCCTGGTCGAGGCCGAGCGGCATCAATTCCCATTCATAATCGCGCCCGACGAGCGAGTAGTAGACCTGATGCGCGACATAGCGCGGCCAGCCATGACGCTCGGCGGCAGCGAGCGATTTCATCACGTGCCAGCCGGAGAAATTGGAGACGCCGACATAGCGCAGCTTGCCAGCCCGGACGAGCTCGTCGAGCGTCGAGAGAACCTCCTCGACCGGGGTGCCGGCATCGAAGGCATGCAATTGCAGCAGGTCGATGTAATCGGTGCCGAGGCGGCGCAGCGCATCCTCGGTCGCCTTGATCAGCCGGCTGCGCGAGGAGCCGGAATCGTTCGGGCCGTCACCCATCGGCAGCGTGGTCTTGGTCGAGATCAGCACCTTGTCGCGCCGGCCCTTGATCGCTTCGCCGAGCACCTCCTCGGAGGCACCGTTCGAGTAGACATCCGCCGTGTCGAAGAGGTTGAGCCCGGCTTCGAGGCAGATGTCGACGAGGCGGCGGGCCTCCTGGGCATCGGTATTGCCCCAGGCGCTGAAGAGCGGCCCCTGTCCGCCGAAGGTGCCCGCACCGAAGCTGAGGGCGGGAACCTTCAGTCCCGAATGGCCCAAACGCCGATAGTCCATGGTCAGAATCTCCTGTGAGGCCGCAAACATGGAGGCGCCGTGCCGGCGCGATTAGCCCGTCCAGGGGAACATCATTCGTGAGTTGAAGTCATCGATCCCGCACCACGCGGCGGACATCGGAGCGCGGGGCATCCCGGACGCAGCGAAGCGGAGATCCGGGATCCATCGCCGAGCTGGACGCCTTACGATGGATCCCGGGTCAAGCCCGGGATGACCTGGAGGTTTTGTAGAAAAGGGCGGTTCAGCCGCGCGCGCTGCGCGGCATGCCGGCGGTGCGCGGCTGGGCCAGTCCCGGCGCGGTCTCGACGCCGAGCGTCGGCAGGGCCAGCGTGCGCTGGCCGCGGAAATCGACATGGCAGACGATCAGCCCGCGTTCCTCGATATAGCCGAGCAGCCGCCGCGCCCGGCTCGGCGAATGGCTGCCATAGACCCGCGCCAGCTCCGCGTCGCTCGGGCAGGTTCCGCCTTCGATCGCCGTGCGGGCAATGAACAGGAACAACCCTTGCAGGTCCTCCGGCAAGGTGCCGGACGCTTCCACCGCCGCTTGCCAGCCCTCGCTCGCTGCGATGCTGTCGTTCACGCCGGCGCGCGCCACGGCGAGCTTGCGGCGAAATTCCTCGAGGCTGAGATGGGTCCGGCCGAGTCGCCGCATCCGGCAGCGCACGGTGAAATCCTGATACAGCACCGCGACCTGGCGCGAGCGCGCCTCGGGGTCGGCCATCAGCTCGCGCAGGATCTCGGCCATGATCGCCTCGCGCTCCGCTGGCTCGAGCTCGATCTCCGGCTCGGGCTCCGGCAGCGGGGCAGGGCGATAGGTCTCGATCTGGCGCAGCACCTCGCTCGGATTCGGGCGTGGGCGTGGAGCCGGGCGGACCGGCCGGGCCATCGGCGGCGGCTCGTCCTCGCCCGGCGTGAAGATCAGCTTGCCGGCATCCTCCGGCGCCTGCTCGGGCAGGGGCATCAGCCCCGGCGCGCTGCCACGGTCTACGGAACTCACCGCGCCGATCCGGATCGGCAGCGGGCGCTTCGACAAAGCGGGGCCGAGCGCGACGAACTGGCCGCGCTCGAGGTCGCGGAACATCTCGGCCTGGCGTCGGTCCATGCCGAGCAGGTCGGCGGCGCGCTGCATGTCGATGTCGAGGAAGGTGCGGCCCATCAGGAAGTTCGAGGCTTCCGCCGCGACGTTCTTGGCGAGCTTGGCGAGGCGCTGGGTCGCGATGACGCCGGCGAGCCCGCGCTTGCGGCCCCGGCACATCAGGTTGGTCATGGCGCCCAGTGAGAGCCGGCGCGCCTCGTCGGAGGCCTCGCCCGCCATCACCGGCGCGAAGAGCTGGGCCTCGTCGACCACGATCAGCATCGGGAACCAGAGCGAGCGGTCGACGTCGAAAAGCCCGCCGAGGAAGGCGGCGGTGGCGCGCAACTGATCGTCGGCTTCGAGGTTCTCAAGGTTCAGCACCACCGAGACGCGGTGCTGGCGCACGCGCAGCGCGACGCGCTGCAATTCCGCCTCGCCGCATTCGGCATCGACCACGACATGGCCGAACTGGTCGGCGAGCGAGACGAAGTCTCCCTCCGGATCGATGATGGCTTGCTGCACGAGCGGGGCGCTCTGCTCCAGCAGGCGTCGCAGCAGATGCGACTTGCCCGAGCCGGAATTGCCCTGGACGAGCAGGCGCGTCGCCAGCAATTCGGCGAGATCGATGAGACCGGGCTCGCCGGTCCGTGTCGTTCCCATCTCGATTGCCGTCGTCATGCCGGTCGTGAATCGCCTTGAATGATGGTGCGCAGAAGCGCGGCCGGCGCTTCTAGCATGGCCTCGTCCCCGCCGGACGCAGGGCAGAGCTGCATTCCACAGGCAATCGCCGTTGGAGTGAGGTCAGCTCAGCGCGGGCAGCGCAGCTCCCGTTCCTGCCGGACGATGTCGGCGACCGCGCGCCGGTCATTGGCCGAGAGCGGCACGTCCTCGATGGCGTCGTACTGGCAGCCGGCATTGCCGAAGGCGTCGATCGCGCGCTGGGTTCGGAAGCAGTAGCCTCGCGCTTTGTAGATCTCGTTGCGCGATGTCCACAGATCGGCGCAGCGTTCCGACTGGGCCTGGGCCGGGCCGGCCGCCAGCAGGATCGCCAAAACCGATCCAACCAAGCCCGATCCGGCCAGCGCGCCGCCGAGCGGCAGGCCCGAAGAAATGCAGCGGCGCATGGCGATATCCTCCTCAGCCGGTTCTCGCGACGTTGTGAAGAAGCCCGGCGCCCGAAACAAGCGGGAAACCGCGACATGACCGTGTCATGACGACAGGCTTCCACTGACACAGGCTCGAACCGGGAACCCTGCGGATGCGATTCGGCTATTGCGAGAGGCTGGATGCTGGCTTCTGGGCCGAGCCGCTCAATGCCGTGACGAATGCGGCGTTTCTCATCGCCGGTTTCGCCGCTCTGTGGCTCTGGCGGCGCCATGGCAGGGGCGAGGCCGTCACGCTCGCGCTGATCCTGCTCGTCCTGACCATCGGCATCGGCTCCTTCCTGTTCCACACCATGCCCGATGGCTGGACGCTGGCGGCCGATGTCGTGCCGATCCAGCTCTTCGCCTTCGGCTATTTCGCTTTTGCCCTGCGCCGCTTCCTCGGCGCTTCCCCGGCCGTGACCGCGGCCGGAACGCTCGCCTTCTTCGGCGTTGCGCTGGCCCTGTCCTGGGCCGGGCGTGCCGTGCTGCCGCCGATCATGGCCGGCTCCGCCGGCTATGCCGCCTTCCTGCTCGGGCTGTTCGGCATCGCCGCTGCATTGCCGCGCCGGCCGGAACTGGGCCGGGTGCGGCGGCTCGTCTCGTTGGCCGGCCTCGCCTTCGCCGTCTCGCTGACATGGCGCAGCACGGATGGCGCGCTCTGCGGGGCGCTGCCGATCGGCACGCATTGGCTCTGGCACCTGCTGAACGCGCTGGTGCTCTATTGCCTGCTGCGCGCGGCGCTTCCGGGCCGTGAAGCAGTCAGGGGCGCGGAGGCCGGGCCTACATCTCCAGGCAGGTGATCACCTGGACATAGCTCGGCGGCCCGCCGAGCTTCGCCCCCTCGACGCAGGTGTTGCGCTTGGCAACGGGGTATTGCGACCATTTCGCGGTGAGGTCGTCGCGGGCCTTTTCCTCATCCGTGCGGCAGGCGCTGACCGTGCCGCCGACGCTGTTGCTCGACTTGCCGACATCGCGACAGGTCGCCTCGATGTTGAACTTCGGCGGCCCATCGGCGACGGGAACCATCAGGCCGGAGGAGAGCGAAAGCGAAACGAGGCTGACGATGAGCATGGCGAACTCTCCATTGGCGCGCCCGGCCTGATCAACGCGTAGATACGGGCGCTGTTCCGCCTCTGATTCTAACGTCTCGCAACCGTGATGTCCGCCGCCGAGCGGGCATCGATGTCGACGATGGCGAGATCGGGCCGGTCGAGCGCCGGATAGGCGCTTTGGCCGGTCCGTTGCACGAAGACGACGCTCGCCAGCGCAGTGTGGCTCGCCAGCCGCGAATGCGCCAGCGCCGGCTCCATCTCGCCGGGCAGGACGAGATGGACATGGCGGCCGCCCTCGATGCAGGCCTGCAGATCGCCGAGGTTGAACAGGCCGAGCGGTAAAAGCTCGACCCCCGTCAGCATCGCCATGCCCGGCCCGCTCGCCAGCGCCGCGAGGTCGCCCCCGACCATGGTCGTGACGATGCGCGAGGAGGTGACCGGCTTCAAGAGCCGCGACAGCTCCAGCGCCTTGCCGAGCACGTCGCGCTCGGGCACGACGAGCGGCCCGGCCATCGTCGCCGCATCCACGACCTGGAGCGACGGCCGCTCGGTGATGGTCGGCAGCGGATGCAGCGAGGCATTCGCCATCAGCATGTCGAGCGGTGCGACGCCGTCGGGGATATCGGGGCCGAAGCCGCCGACGAAGCGGGTGCTGAAGGCACGCATCGCCAGATTGCGCAGCGTCAGCAGCGGGCGCAGCGGGCCGACCCGGCTGACCCCGAGCGCCATCACCGCGTCCGATGCCTCGATCAGCCGGAGCAATTCGAGTTCGTTGCCGTGGAGCGGCAGCATCAGGGGCGACAAGCCCGCCCGCAGGCAGGCCAGAATGGAAACGATCGCCTCGGGGCCAAGCGGAGCCAGGATCGCGACACTCGCGCCGGGCTGCCCCTTGTTGATCGAGAGCAGCCTCGCCAGCCGGTCGATGCGCTGGTCGAGCTGCAGGAAGTTGATCGAGGCCGGGTTGACGTCGCTCCAGCCGCGCCGGCCGGGCGGATCGCGCAGGGCTGCCTCATAGCCGCGCCCACGGGTCAGCGCCGAAAGCAACGCGTCGAGGTCGAGCCCGTCGAGCAGGGCGGTGGCTTCGTCCTGTTCAGCCCGCATCGACGGTCCTTCAGTTCGCCGCGGGCGGAGCGGCCGGAAGCCGCGCCAGCGTTTCGGTGGACAGGAAATAGGCCGGCTGCCGGCCGCTCAGCACGACGTCGCGTGCAAGGGCGAGCCATGTGTCCGGGAGGTAATAGAGCGGCACCACGTAGAAGCCCGAGATCAGCAGCCGGTCGAGCACGCGCGCCGCCGCGACGAAATCCTCCCGCTCGCGTGCCTTCAGCAGGCCTTGCAGCGCGGCGTCGATGGCGGGCGACTTGACGCCGGCATAGTTGAGCGAGCCCCGGCGCGCGGCATTGGCGGAGCCCCAGCGCCCGATCTGCTCGTTGCCGGGCGAGGCCGAAGCGGGCCAGGTCCACTGGATCATGTCGAAATCGAAGGCGGATAGCCGCCGCCAATACTGCACGTCGTCGATCAGCCGCACCTGCGCGGCGATGCCGAGCCGGCCGAGCGACTGCGCGAAGTTCAGCGCCAGCCGCTCCTGCGACCGGCTCGTCACCATGATCTCGAAGCTGAAGGGCTCGCCCTTGCCGTTGCGCAGGGCTCCGTCCTGCAGCGTGAAGCCGGCATCCTTGAGCAGGTCGAGCGCCCGGCGCGCCTGCTCTCGGTCACGGCCGGAACCGTCCGTCTCGGAGGGCCGCCAGGTTCCGGCGAGGATGTCCTCGCGCACGGCGCCGGGGAAGGCCGCGAGCAGCGCGGTCTCGCGCGCATCGGCCGGCACGCCCAGCGCCGACAGGTCCGAATCGGAGAAGAAGCTGCCCGCCCGGCGATAGGCGCCGTGGAACAGGTTGCGGTTGACCCATTCGAAGTCGAACAGGAGCCCGAGCGCCTCGCGCACCCGGATATCGGCGAAGATCGGCCGGCGCGTGTTGAAGACCAGGCCGGTCATGCCCTTGGGCGTATCGAAATGCAGGGTCTCGCGGCGGATGCGCCCGTCATGGACGGCCGGGATGTCGTAGCCGGTCATCCAGCGGGTCGGGTCGCCTTCGAGCCGGAGATCGTAGAGACCCGCCTTGAACGCCTCGAACAGCGCGTTGGAATCGCGATAGAAATCATAGCGGATCTCGTCCGCGTTGAAGAGGCCGCGCATCACGGGCAGCTCTTCGCCCCAGAAATCCTTGCGCCGCTTCAGCGTCAGCGATTCGCCAGGCCTGACCTCGCTAACGATATAGGGACCCGAGCCGAGCGCCGGCTTGAAGCTGGTGTCGCCGAAGGTCTCGGCGTCGGTGGCGTGCTTCGCGAAGATCGGCATGGCGCCGATCATCAGCGGCAATTCGCGGTTGGCGCCGTCGCCGAGCGCGAAGACGACGCGCCGGGGCGAGGGCGCCGACGCCCCGGTGACGCCGGACAGGCTGGCGCGGTGATACGGCTTGCCCTTCGTCTTCAGCATCTCGAAGGTGAAGAGCACGTCCTCGGCCGTGACCGGCTTGCCGTCGGAAAAGGTCGCGCGCGGATCGATCTCGAAGGCAAGCATCGTCCTGTCGGGATCGAGCTCGACCTGCGAGGCGAGAAGGCCATAGGCGGTGAAGGGCTCGTCGGCCGAGCGGTAGAGCAGGCTCTGCTGGACGTATTTCGGGACCGCGTCGGGCGCGACGCCGAGCACGATCAGCGGGTTGAGGCTGTCGAAGGTGCCCTGGATGCCCAAAACGATGCGCCCGCCCTTCGGCGCCTTCGGGTCGGCATAGGGCAGGTGGCCGAATCCTGGCTGCAGGGCCGGCGTGCCATGCATCGCGATCGCATGGCTGGCGATGGCTTGGCCTGCGGGAACCGAATCGGCGTGAGCGGGCCTGCCCGACGCGGTGGCGAAGGAGCCCAAGGCAAGCAGCAAACTGAATTCGCGACGCGACGGCGTCACGATTAATCGAGGCAAATCCATCGCACGACCTGATTCCCTGCCGAAGAATAGCATGGGGATGGGCTCGTCAGGCAGTTATTCGGGCTGGAATTGGGCGGACGAACTCGCTAAAGGCGAGGGCGGGTGTCATTCAAACGCCTCAATCGCCCTTGATGTGCACGGCTTGCGGTGGCCGGCGCAACCATGCGATTGGGCCGCCGGCGGTGACGCACGCGGCTTGCGAAGTCGTGATCCCGAATTCGCCTGTGAGGAAAAGCAAGGAATGCCCGCTCCGTTTCGCTTGTCATCGTCTGCCCTGGCGCTCGTGCTCAGCGCGGCCGTGGGCTTTTCGCCCATCGCGGCCTTCGCTCAGGCCCCGGCCCAGCGGCCGGCGCCCGCGCGTCCGGCGGCCCCGGCCCAGCAGCCGGCCGCTCCCGCCCAGCAGCCCGGCGCTGCCGCGCCTGCCGGCCCCACCGTCGTGCAGGTCAAGTCCAATCCGGAGCAGACCAGCTGGACCAAGGTCTGCGGCAAGGACCAGGCCGCCAACAAGGAAATCTGCTACACGACCCGCGACTTCGTCTCGGATCAGGACCAGCCGGTGCTGGCCGTCGCGATCTATGACGTGAAGGGCGATCCGAACAAGATCGTGCGCTTCCTGATGCCGCTCGGCCTCCTGCTCCAGCCGGGCATCCGCTTCGGTGTCGACAGCGCCCAGCCGGTCGGCGGCCGCTATGCGATCTGCTTCCCGAACGGCTGCTTCGCCGAGGCGCAGATCAAGGATGACTTCATCAATTCGATGAAGAAGGGCACCAACCTCAACGTCAGCGTCCAGAACCAGGGCGCCCGCGAGGTGACCTTCCAGATCCCGCTCGCCGATTTCGCCAAGGGCTTCGACGGCGCGCCGATCGACCCGAAGGTGCTCGAGGAGCAGCAGAAGAAGCTTCAGGACGAGGTGGCGAAGCGCCAGGAAGAGCTGCGCCAGCGGCTCGGCGCCGGCGGTGCCAATGCCGCCCCGGGCGCTGCTCCTGGTGCCGCGCCCGCTCCCGGCACTGCCCCGGCGACGCCGCCGAAGCCCTGATCGGGCAACAGGTCGAGAATCGAAAAGGCCGGCCCGAAAGGGTCGGCCTTTTTCTTTTGAGCAAAAGCGTCAGCGCGCAGGGGCTTGGGCGCTGGGGCGTCGCCCTCAGTTCAATCCGGTGCGGTCGATCCGGTAGCGCCCCTTGCGGTCGCGGCGGAAGAACTCGCGCGCCCGCGGATGGCGGACCGGCTCGCCGGAATCATCGACGACGAGATTCTGCTCGGAGACATAGGCGACGTATTCCGTCTCCTCGTTCTCCGCGAAGAGATGGTAGAAGGGCTGGTCCTTCGACGGGCGCATGTTCTCCGGAATCGCCTCCCACCACTCATCGGTGTTGGAGAAGACCGGGTCGACGTCGAAGATGACCCCGCGAAACGGATAGATGCGGTGTTTGACCACTTGCCCGATGCAGAATTTGGCCGAACGCGCTTCCATGACAAACCTACGCTATCCCCGCCGATCCTTTGCCGGCCGGGGTCGTCGCCGCCCTTGCGAGAGCAATGCGTCGTAAATGCGTCAAAATCAATCGAGCCAAGGATGCAGTCCCATCACAATCCGTAACGTTCTGCTAATGCCGGATCCCTTGCGGCAACCTGCCGCGCCAGATCGACGATCACTTTCGCCTGCTTCCAGGTCGCGTCGTCCTGCATTTTTCCGTCGATCATGACCGCTCCCGAGCCGTCCGGCATCGCTTCGAGGATGCGCTTGGCGAAGATCACCTCGGTCGGGTCCGGGCTGAACACCCGCTTGGCGATCTCGATCTGAGAGGGGTGCAGCGTCCAGGCGCCGGCGCAGCCGAGCAGGAAAGCGTTGCGGAACTGCGCCTCGCAGGCGGCCGCATCGGCGAAATCGCCGAAGGGACCGTAGAAGGGCTTGATGCCCGCCGCCGCGCAGGCATCGACCATCTTGGCCAGCGTGTAGTGCCAGAGATCCTGCTGGGCGACGGCGCGCGGCCCGCCATCGGGGGAGGGGTCGGCGATCACCTTGTATTCGGGGTGCCCGCCGCCGACGCGGGTGGTCTTCATCGCGCGCGAGGCGGCGAGGTCGGCGGGGCCGAGGCTCATGCCATGCATGCGCGGCGAGGCGGTGGCGATCGCCTCGACATTCTTCACGCCCTCGGCCGTCTCCAGGATGGCGTGGATCAGGATCGGCTTGGGCAGCGCATGGCGTGCCTCGAACTGCGCGAGCAACTGGTCGACATAATGGATGTCCCAGGGACCTTCGACCTTCGGCACCATCACGACGTCCAACTTGCCGCCGATCTCGGCCATGATCGCGGTGATGTCGTCGAGGAACCAGGGCGAGTTCAGCGCATTGACGCGGGTCCACAGCCCGGTCTTGCCGAAATCGGCCGCCTTGCCCATGGCGATGAAGCCGTCGCGCGCCGCCTGCTTGGCCTCGACCGGGATCGCATCCTCGAGATTGCCGAGCACGATATCGACCTGCCCGGCGAGCTCGCCGACCTTGGCGCGCACCTTCTCCAGGTGGGGCGGCACGAAATGGATCATTCTTTCGAGCTTGAGCGGGAGTTCCCGGTAGGGCTCGGGGGCGCCGATGGCGAGCGGCCGGAAGAACTGGCGTGGCGTCTTGCTCGTCATCGGGGGCTCCATGCTGCGATGCAGCGAATGTGAGCATGCCTTGGCGAGGCCGTCCATCATGCCTTTGTCGAGCCGGAAGGGGTCCCGAAGGGATCAAGCCTTAGGAAAATAAACTCAATTGGCGAATTAGGTAAATATACCTAGGATCAATATCCTTGATCTGCGGCGGTCTGGCGAAACCATGAAGGCTCCCAACGGTTTGGCGCGCGGCTTGCTGCGTGAGCCGCATCGCCCGGAACCTGTGCCGAAACGTGACGTGAGCCATGAGTCAGCCGAACCACCTCCAGCCCGGTCTTCGCCTCGAAACGCTCGACGGCCTGCGCCTTCTCGCGGCGTTGTCGGTCGCATTGTTCCATTTCGGGTTCTGCGGTCTGGCGATCGGCTTTACGCAGATGTCGCTGCCAGCCGGCGAGAGCGTGCTGAAATACGGCTATCTTGGCGTGCCCCTTTTCTTCGTGATCAGTGGCTTCGTGATCGCCTATTCCGCCGAGGGGCGGACGCCGCTTCAGTTCGCCATTGCCCGCTTCGCCCGGATCTATCCCACTTTCCTGCTCTGCATGACGCTTACCTTTCTGGTGGTGCTCGCCTTGGGCGCGCCGTTCCTGCAGGCCAGCGCTGCGCAATGGGCAGCGAATCTGGTCATCAAGCCCGAGCTGCTCGGTTATCAGGCCATGGATGGCTCCTACTGGTCGATCTTCTACGAAGTGATCTTCTACGGCTGGGTTCTCCTGCTGATGGCGCTGGGAGCTTTTCGGCGCGATCGCTATCCGCTCATCGTTCTCGTCTGGCTTCTGGTTTCCGTTCTCGATCGCGCCTTCCTGTCCAGCAAAATCCTGCGCTATCTCCTCCTGACCGATCAGAGCGCGTTCTTCTGCGCTGGGCTCCTGCTCTATGCCGCCTTCCGGGACGGACATGCGCGGCGCAACCTCGCCCTTCTCACGCTCACCACGGCCGTGGCCATCTATCAAGCTCTCGAACTGACGCAGTGGTACAGGGCGAACTACCACGCTGCCTATGACGACTTCGCCGTCGCCGCTTCCTGCGTGGCGATCGTCGCGATCGTGGCGGCTGCGATCAGGTTTCCACGCCTGCCGCTGCCGTCGGGGGTGACGCTGGCCATTGGCGGGCTGACCTATCCGTTCTACCTGCTGCATCAGCACATCGGCTATGTCGCGTTCAATCGGCTGGGCGATGCACTTTCGCCGGCGGCCCTTGTTGCGGCGGTGACGCTGGTGCTGCTGGTTTTGTCCTGCCTGATCTGGCGTTTTGTGGAACGCCCGGCTCAGAGCTGGACGAAGTCCACCCTGACCGGGCTGGCCGCGGCCGGCGCCTTGCTTCCAGCGAATGGGGCGCGGCCGCGGGCGGGGATTGCCAACTGATCGCGCCCGGGTTTTAGGCTCAGGGCCGATCCTTCGGATTGTTTCGAGGCGCTGCCATCCACTTCGGGGCGTGTGCACGCGCCGGCCCGGAAGCTTTTTGGCCACCTGATCCAGCCATCGACGGATCACCCGGCCGTTCGGTCGGCACCCACAAGGATCCGAACGTTTCGCGATGGCCGACCTTCTCAGCATCTTCAATCTGGTCGCGCCCTTCTTCGGGCTGATCCTGCTCGGCTTCGTCATCGGCCGCTGGAAGCAATTGCCGGAGGAGGGGCTCGCCTGGCTGCAGTTCTTCCTGATCTATGTCGCGCTGCCGCCCTTGTTCTATCGGCTGATCGCCGACAAGCCGCTGAGCGAACTCGCCAATTGGAAGTTCATCGCCTGCACCACCACGGCGACCTTCTGCGCCTTCTGTCTCTCCTTCGCGCTCGGGCTCAAGCATGCGCATGGCAACATGCCCCAGGCCGTGATGCAGGGCGTCGCCGGCGCCTATTCCAACATCGGCTATATGGGGCCGCCCCTGATCCTGGCTGCGCTCGGGCCGGAGGCCAGCGCCCCGGTCGTGCTGATCTTCGTCTTCGACAGCGTCCTGCTGTTTTCGCTCGTGCCGCTCCTGATGGCTTTCGCGGGCGTCGAGAAACGCAGCCTCGCTGCCACGCTGCGCGAGGTGGTCTGGCGGGTGCTGACCCATCCCTTCAATGTCGCGACACTGGCCGGCGTGCTGGCGAGCTATCTCAAGTTCGAGCTCCCCACTGCGATCGACCGGATGACGCTCTGGCTCTCGCAGGCGGCGGCGCCCTGCGCGCTCTTCCTGCTTGGCGTCACGGTGGCGCTGAGGCCGATGAAGTCGATGCCGGGCGAGGTGCCGGGTCTCGTCGTCATCAAGCTCCTGCTGCATCCGCTGCTGGTCTGGCTGCTGCTCTCGGCCGTCGGCGGCATTCCGGCGAACTGGATCTATGTCGCGCTCATCATGGCGGCGCTGCCGCCGGCGCTGAACATCTTCGTCATCTCGACGCAGTACAGGGTCGGCGTCGAGCGCGCCTCGGCCTGCATCCTCGTCGGCACCATCGTCTCGATGATCACGCTGCCGGGCTTCCTGTGGCTAGTGAAGACGGGCAGGATAGCGGCCGATCTCTTCCACTGAGAAAGCCGCCCATGCTGCCGCTGGACGATCTGCTGGTTCTCGATTTCTCGACCCTGCTGCCCGGCCCGCTGGCGAGCCTGTTTCTCTCGGAAGCCGGGGCGCGGGTGATCAAGATCGAGCGGCCGGGCGGCGAGGACATGCGCGGCTTTCCGCCGCGCTTCGGCGAGACCTCCGCTCCCTTCGCCGTGCTCAATCGCGGCAAGCAGAGCGTCGAGCTCGATTTGAAGGCGCCCGATGCGCTGGAGCGGCTGAAGCCGCTGGTCGCGCAGGCCGACATCCTGATCGAGCAGTTCCGGCCGGGCGTGATGGAGCGCCTCGGCTTCGGCTACGAAGCGCTGGCCGCGCTCAATCCGCGCCTGATCTACTGTTCGATCAGCGGCTACGGCCAGGACGGGCCGCGCGCGCAGGAGGCGGGTCACGACATCAACTACCAGGCGGTCGGCGGCCTGCTCGGCCAGTCGCTGCAGCGTGGCGCCGCCCCGCCGCTGCCGCCGCCGCTGGTCGCCGACATCGCCGGCGGCACCATGCCGGCCGTGCTCAACATCCTGTTGGCGCTGCGCCAGCGCGAGCGCAGCGGGCAGGGCTGCCACCTCGACATCGCCATGGCCGACGCCATGCCGACCTTCGCCTGGTACGGGCTGGCGCAGGGCCAGGCGACCGGCTCCTTCCCGGATGGCGGCGAGGCGCTGCTGACCGGACAAAGCCCGCGCTACGGCCTTTACGCGACCGCCGATGGCTGGTTTCTTGCCGTCGGGGCGCTGGAGCCGAAATTCTGGCAGGGCTTCTGCGAGGGCATCGGCCTCGACGAGACCCTGCGCGACGACCGCCGCAACCCGCAAGCGACGCGCGCCGCCATCGCCGCGATCATCGCCGGCGAGAGCGCCGCGCATTGGCGCACCCATCTGGAGCCGCTCGACTGCTGCTGCACCGTGGTCCGCACGCTGGAGGAGGCGGTCGCCGACCCGCATGTCACGGCGCGCGGCCTGCTCGACGCCCAGGCACAGGAGCCGGGCGGGCGCCGGCTCGTCTCGACGCCTTTGCCGCTGGCGCCGGTGTTTCGGGACAAGGCCGCTGAGATGCGGCGCGTCGCGGCAAGCGGCGCCGATACCAGGATCGTGCTGGGAGAACAGTGACGGAACTCTGGACCGTCATTCTCGGGCGCAGCGAGGCGCAGACCCGAGAAGTTCAGGCTGGAGTCTGTTGCGTTTTCACGGAAGCGCTGCGTCATCCCGGACGGAGCGAAGCGGAGATCCGGGCATGACGCCTGGATCTTACCGCGCCGCGCCGCCCGCCAGCCCTTGCCGCATGACGAATCGGCGCAACGGCCCGATCCGCGACAGCGCCAGCAGGCCCGCGCCACGCATCAGATCGGCCGGCAGCAGATCGCTCAGGAGGGTTCGATTGAGCGCGTCGACGGCGCCCGTCCGCAACCGGACATCGGTGCGCCGCGCCGCGTCATAGGCGGTCATTGCCCCTTCCGCGCCCGGATCGTCACGCTCCGCGACCGCATCGCGCAGTGCCGCGACGTCGCGCAGGCCGAGATTGAGCCCCTGCGCCCCGATCGGCGGGAAGACATGCGCGGCTTCGCCGATCAGCGCCATGCGGCCGGCTGCGAAGCGATCCACCGAGAGCCCACCCATCGGGATGCGTCCGCGCGGCCCCGCGACGCTCATCGCGCCGAGCAGCGACTGCACCTGTGTCTCGACCCGCCGGGCGAAAGCGGCATCGTCGAGCGCCGCGACGGCCTCCGCCGCCTCGGGCTCGAGCAGCCAGACCAGCGAGGAGCGCCGGCCGGGCAGGGGAACGAGCGTGCACGGCCCCTGGCGCGTATGGAATTCGGTCGAGATCTCGCGATGGTCGCGGGCATGCGTGAAAATGCCGGTCAGCGCCACCTGCGGATAGCGCCAGTCGCGGCTTGCAATCCCCGCGACGGCGCGGACCTGCGAGTTGCGCCCATCCGCACCGACGACCAGACGCGCGCTGAGCGGCGCAAAGCCGTCTCCGCAAAGCCGCACGGAATCGGCGGCGGGCTCGATCGAGCGGACAAGGCCCGGCAGCAGCCGCAGGCCGGCGCGTTGCCCGGCGGTCTCGGTCAGCACCTCGGTCAGATCGGCGTTCTCGATATTCCAGCCGAAGGCCTCGAGCCCGATCTCCGAAGCGCGGAACTCCACCGGCGGCTGCCGGAACAGGCTGCCGCTGTCGTCGACCAGCCGCATCACGGCAAGCGGCGCCGCCTTCTCCAGCAGCGCATCCTGCAGGCCGAGTTCGGCGAGCAGCCGCCACGAACTGTCGAGCAATGCGACGGTGCGCCCATCGCGGGGCGTCGCCAGCGGGCCGAGCAGCGCGACGCTGCGGCCCTCGCTCGCCAATGCGAGCGCCGCGGCGAGCCCGACCGGGCCCGCTCCCACGATGGCGATATCGACCGAGGCCCCGGCATGCATGCTCATGATCCCTCGCTATCCGATGCACGGCGTTTTGGCCACGGGCCGCAAAGTCGCAAGGTGCGTCTGCATTTGCCGAGGATGCTGCTTTCCCGCGCGATGAACTATGGTCGGTGCATTCATTCGAGGGAGATGTCTTCCATGGTCAAAGCCATTCGCGTGCATAAAACCGGCGGCCCGGACGTTCTGGCGTTCGAGGACGTCACGCTGCCGCAGCCCGGGCCGGGCGAGATTCTCATCCGCAACCGCGCCATCGGCCTCAATTTCATCGACACCTATTTCCGCTCGGGGCTCTATCCTGCGCCGCAACTGCCTTTCACCCTGGGCAATGAGAGCGCCGGCGACGTGCTGGCGGTCGGACCGAACGTCACCGAGTTCAAGGTCGGGGATCGCGTCGCGGTCGTCGCGGCGCACGGCGCCTATGCCGAGGAGCGCATCGTGCCGGCGGCCTCGGTCGTCGCGCTGCCGGAGGGCATCTCCTACGAGGCCGCCGCCAGCATGCTTCTGAAGGGGCTGACCGCCGAGTACCTGCTGCACCGGACCTACAAGGTGAAGCCGGGCGACACCATCCTGGTCCATGCGGCGGCCGGGGCGACCGGCCTGATCCTCTGCCAATGGGGCAAGGCTCTGGGCGCGACCGTGATCGGCACTGTCGGCTCGCAGGCAAAGGCGGAGCTGGCGAAGGCGCACAAGGCCGACCACGTCATCAACTATCGCGAGGAGGATTTCGCGGCGCGGGTGAAGGAGATCACCGGCGGCAAGCTCTGCGACGTGGTCTATGACGGCGTCGGCAAGGACACCTTCATGAAGTCGCTCGACACGCTGAAGCCTTTCGGCCTGATGGTCTCCTTCGGCAACGCCTCCGGCCCGGTCGACGCCTTCAATCTCGGCATCCTCTCGGCCAAGGGCTCGCTCTATGTCACCCGCCCGACGCTGAACACCCACACCGCGAAGCGCGAAACCATGGTGGCGATGGCGAAGAACCTGTTCGACGCGGTGCTCTCCGGCAAGGTCACGGTACCGGTCAACGCCACCTTCCCATTGAAGGACGCGGCGGATGCCCATCGCGCGCTCGAATCGCGCGGCACGACCGGCTCGACGGTGCTCCTCCCCTGATCCTGCTCGTCATGCTCGGGCTTGACCCGAGAATCTCATGACCAGAGGAAGCTGGTTTCCGAGATGCTCGGGTCAAGCCCGAGCATGACGTCAGACGACGGTCACATCCTGCGCCCGGTCTTGCCGGGCGCATTTTTGTTGGCGTCGTGAACCCGCCGGCGCGACGCCGCGACGAATGGATGCCAGCGCAATGCTGACGATCTTTTCGGGACGACGGTCATGTCGACCAGGTTTCAGGCAACTGTTTTTCTTCTGGGTATTTTGAGCCTTTCCGGCGTTGCGCTGGCGCAGCAGCTCCGGGGCCAAGGCCGGCAGGCCACTGTTCCGGCCGCCATCCTGAACGGCGCCGAGCAGGGCCGCCTCCGCGTTCCCGGTGCAGCACGCCTGCGTTACGCCGAAACGGGTTGCGCTGCCGGCGTCTGCACCGAGCCGCCGAAGCGAAGCGAGCAGGCCGAGGCGGCTCCCGTCGCCGATGCCTGCAGCAGCCTCGGCACGGCGCGCGACCGCAACGGCCGCACCATCCGCCGGCTCTGCACCTTCAACTGAGGGAAGTCGGACGCGCTGGAGCGCATTCCGAGGAAACGCGGGTCATCCCGGCCGGAGCAAAGCGGAGAGCCGGGATCTATGCCCGAACCTTCGTCGGAAACGCTCTGGCATGAATCCCGGGTCAGGCCCGGGATGCCCCTGTGTTTCCGCCTAAGATCAGCAAGCTCTAAAGGCGCGGCTCAGACCGCGACGCCGTGCAGGTCGTAGGCGTCGGCGCGCTCGATCTTCACGGTGACGATGTCGCCCGGGCGCAAGGGGCGCCGGCTTGCGACATAGACATTGCCGTCGATCTCGGGGGCGTCCCATTTCGAGCGGCCCTTGGCGACGGTCGGCCCGGCCTCGTCGATGATGACTTGGATGCGCTTGCCGACCCTGGCCTTGACGATGCGGGTGGAAATCTCGGCCTGCGCCTTCATGAAGCGGTGCCAGCGCGCCTCCTTCTCCTCCTCGGGGACGAGGGCGAGGCCGAGGTCGTTGGCGGGCGCGCCCTTGACCGGCTCGTATTTGAAGCAGCCGACGCGCTCCAGCTTCGCTTCCTTCAGCCAGTCGAGCAGGAACTGCACATCCTCTTCGGTCTCGCCGGGGAAGCCGACGATGAAGGTCGAGCGGATGGCGAGGTCCGGGCAGATCTCGCGCCATTTCCGGATGCGGTCGAGCGTGCGGTCCTGATGGGCCGGGCGCTTCATCGCCTTGAGGACATTGGGGGAGGCGTGCTGGAAGGGAATGTCGAGATAGGGCAGCACCAGCCCTTCCTGCATCAGCGGGATGACCTCGTCGACATGCGGATAGGGGTAGACATAGTGCAGCCGCACCCACATCCCCATCTGGCCGAGCTCGCGGGCGAGCTCGAAGAAGCGGGTGCGGATCTCGCGATCCTTGAACATCGACGGCGCGTATTTGATGTCGAGGCCGTAGGCGCTGGTGTCCTGCGAGATCACCAGCAATTCCTTAACTCCGGCCTTGGCCAGCTTCTCGGCCTCGCGCAGCACGTCGCCGATCGGCCGCGAGACCAGGTCGCCGCGCAGCTTCGGGATGATGCAGAAGGTGCAGCGATTGTTGCAACCCTCTGAAATCTTGAGATAGGCGTAGTGCCGCGGCGTCAGCTTCACGCCCTGGTCGGGCACCAGATCGACGAACGGGTCGTGCTTCGGCGGCACCGCCTGGTGCACCGCCGAGACCACGCTCTCATAGGCCTGCGGGCCAGTGATCGCGAGCACGTTCGGGAAGGCGTCGCGGATCTGCTCGGGCTCGGCGCCCATGCAGCCGGTGACGATGACCTTGCCGTTTTCGGCCATGGCCGAGCCGATCGCCTCGAGCGATTCCGCCTTGGCGCTGTCGAGAAAGCCGCAGGTATTGACGATGACGAGGTCGGCCCCGGCATGGCTCTTCGAGAGCTCATAGCCCTCGGAACGCAGCGAGGTGATGATCCGCTCGGAATCGACGAGGGCTTTCGGGCAGCCCAAGGAAACGAAGGAGATTTTCGGCGCGACGGCGTTCATCGGCTGATGGCTTATGTCCAGAATGTCAGGAAGCGCCGCGCGCGTGACACGCGATCGGCGCTTCCTTTGAACCTTTTCAGCCTGATTTGCAATCGAAAGCGGCTCAGGCCGCCGCGCCCGTCGCGACCGGCCGCTCGGGATCCTGCGTCCAGTCGGTCATCGAGCCGTCATAGAGCGCGATCTCGTCGCGACCGAGCAGTTCGGAGAGCACGAACCAGTTCGCCGCCGCCGAATGGCCGGTGTTGCAATAGGAGATCGCCGGCCCCTGCGGCACCACGGCAAAGATCTTCTCCAGCTCAGAGCGCGGCTTGAGCTTGCCGGTGCCGGCCTCGAAGGCGCCCGCATAGTCGCGCGCGATCGCGCCGGGGATATGGCCGCCGCGCGTCGCCTCGGCCGCCTTCTCGCGTCCCTCGAAATAGCTCGGCCCACGCGCATCGACGAGGCTCGCCTGCTTGCTGCGCGATGCGATGAGGGTTGCGTCCGTCGTGCTGCGCAATTGCTGCTGGGCGACGACCGGATAGGGCTCGGTGCTCTTCGGCTGCGACGGGCCGCTCTCGACCGGCCGCTTGGCGTCACTCGTCCAGCCCCTGAAGCCGCCGTCCAGGATCGCCTGCTGGCCGTGGCCGATGAATTTCAGCGTCCAATAGACTCGTGCCGCCGCGGCGAAGTCGGTCGCGGCCGTGCCGGCCGAGACGATGACGACGTCGTCATGCGGCTTGATGCCGAGGCGGCCGACCAGCGCGGCAAGGTGATCGGCGGCAGGCAGCATGCCGGGCGCGTTTCCGACCTTGGCGCGCCAGCCATCGGCGGCATAGTCGGAATGAACGGCACCGGGGATATGCCCGGCCTCGAAGGCTTCCTTGCCGCCATCCGCCGCGGTGCGCACGTCGAGGATGACGAGGTTCTTGTCGCCGAGACGCGCGGCGAGGGCGTCGGGCGTGATCAATCCTGCGAATCCGGGCTGGCTCATGCAGCTTCATCCTTCTGCAGTTCGTCGATCACATCGAGCTCGTAGCTCATCGCGGCGGTCGCCCCGAGCATGATCGAAGCCGAACAGTATTTTTCCTTCGACAATGTGACGGCCCGCTCGGCCTTGGCATAAGCGAGGCCCTTGCCGGTGATGCGGTAGCGCAGATGGATCCTGGTGAAGACCTTGGGGTCGCTGGCCGCGCGTTCGGCCTCGACTTCGACTTCGCAACCGGTCACCGCCTCGCGTCCCTTCTTGAGGATGCTGACGACATCGAAGCCGGTGCAGCCGGCGAGCCCGATCAGCAGCATCTCCATCGGCCGGATGCCGATATTGCGACCGCCATAGTCAGGCGCGCCGTCCATCATCACCGCATGGCCGCTGCCGGCCTCGCCCATGAAGGCCATGCCTTCCACCCATTTCGCGCGTGCTTTCATCGCGATCTCCTGTCCGGATCGAGGACCGGCCGCCCTTGTCGCGGCGGGATTCGGGGGCGGAGGCTAGGGCATCGGGCCCAAAAGTGGAAACCGGTTTTCGGCACCGCCCGATGCCCGGAGAGAGGGATCAGGCGGCGGCGAACAGGTTGCCATGCGTGATGCGCAGCCGCACCCGCTCGCCGATCGCCGGAGCGACCTGGCTGGCGAGATCGACGTCGAGCCGCTTTTTCAACCCCTCGACAGCGACCTCGGCCCGGCGCAGCGGCCCGTTGCGGCGCAGATGCTCGACCGTGCCGGGCAGGGCGAGCGGCGTCTCGTCGACGATGCGCAGATGCTGCGGCCGGACATAGAGGGAGGCCGGGCCGCCCTGGTTCTGCGACAATCCGCCCAGCACCGGCCGGTCGCCGAAGAAGGCCTGGCTGCCGACAACCTTGACCGGCAGCTTGTTCACCTCGCCGAGGAATTCGCAGACGAAGGGCGTCGCCGGATGGTCGTAGACGTCGTCGGCCGAGCCGACCTGCTCGATCTTGCCGGCGTTGAGGATGGCGACGCGGTCGGCAAGCTCCAGCGCCTCTTCCTGGTCATGGGTGACGAACACGGTGGTGTGGCCGACGCGCCCGTGCAATTCGCGCAGCCAGGCGCGCAGATCCTTGCGGACCTTGGCGTCGAGCGCACCGAAAGGCTCGTCGAGCAGCAGTACGCGCGGTTCGATGGCGAGCGCGCGGGCGAGCGCGACGCGCTGGCGCTGGCCGCCGGAGAGCTGGCTCGGATAGCGCTTTTCCAGACCCGGCAGTTGAACCAGTTCGAGCAGGCCTTTGACGCGCTTGCTGATTTCGCTCGCGATGGGGCGCTCCTCGCGCGGGCGGGACCGCAAGCCGAAGGCGATGTTGTCGGCGACGTTCATTGTCTTGAACAGCGCATATTGCTGGAAGACGAAGCCGATGCGCCGGTCGCGCAGCGACAGCGCCCGCGTATCGATATCGCCGAACAGGACCCGGCCCCGGTCGGCCTCCTCCAGCCCCGCGATCAGGCGCAGCAGCGTGGTCTTGCCCGAGCCGGAAGGGCCGAGCAGCGCGACGAGCTCGCCCGGCTGGATGTCGAGCGAGACGCCGCGCAGCGCCGGGAAATTCTCGAAACGCTTCTCGATGGCTTCGATGGTGACGGCGACCGACATGGGGGCGTCCTTCGTCCAGGCTTGGGTCAGTGCCGGCGGCTGGCGGCGATCGCATCGCCATAATGCCATTCCAGCAGGGTCTTGAGCACGAGGGTGACGAGAGCCAGCCCCGCCAGCAGCGAGGCGACGGCGAAGGCGGCCGGTCCCATGTACTCGTTGTAGAGGATCTCGACATGCAGCGGCATGGTGTTGGTCTCGCCCCGGATCTTGCCGGAAACGACCGCGACGGCGCCGAATTCGCCCATCGCCCGGGCATTGCAGAGCAGTATGCCGTAGAACAGGCTCCACTTCACGTTCGGCAGGGTGATGGTGAAGAACACCCGCCAGGGCGAGGCTCCCAGCGTCAGCGCCGCTTCCTCGTCGGCCGAGCCGAGCGACTGCATATGCGGAATCAGTTCGCGCGCCACGAAGGGGAAGGTGACGAAGACCGTGGCGAGGATGAGCCCCGGCAGCGCGAAGATGATCGAGACGCCATGCGCCTGCAGCCACGGACCGAAATAGCCCTGCGCGCCGAAGAGCAGCACGAAGACCAGGCCGGAGATCACCGGCGAGACCGAGAAGGGCAGGTCGAGCAGGCTGATCAGCAGGTTCTTGCCGCGGAACTCGAACTTGGCGATGGCCCAGGCTGCGGCGATCCCGACGACGGTGTTGAACGGCACGGCGATGGCCGCGACGATGAGCGTGAGCCGGATCGCCGCTTGCGCGTCGGGTTCGGTGATCGCGGCGCGATAGGCTTCCCAGCCCCTGGCGGCAGCTTCGACGAAGACCGTGACCAGCGGCAGCAGCAGGAAGAGCAGCAGGAAGGCGAGCGAAACCGCGATCAGCACGAACTGGACGAACCGGCTCTCGCCGCGGGCGCGGCTTCCATCGCGCCGGGCCGGCGCGGTCGCGGCAGGCAAGGTGGCGTCAGACATCGCCGAACCTCCGGCGCGCCCGCGCCTGCACGAGGTTGACCGCCAGGATGAGCGCAAACGAGATCAGCAGCATCATCGTCGCCATCACGGCGGCGCCCGCATAGTCGAACTGCTCGAGCCGGATCACGATCAGCAGCGGCGCGATCTCGGAGACCATCGGGATGTTGCCGGCGATGAAGATCACCGAGCCGTATTCGCCGACGGCCCGCGCGAAGGCCAGCACGAAGCCGGTCAGCAGCGCCGGCAGCACCGGCGGCAGGATGACGCGGAAGACGGTGCGCAAACGGTTTGCGCCGAGCAGCGCTGCCGCCTCCTCGACGTCGCTCTGCAACTCTTCCAGCACGGGCTGGACGGTGCGGACCACGAAGGGCAGGCCGATGAAGATCAGCGCCACCATGACGCCGAGCGGCGTGTAGGCGACCTTGCCGTCGAAGCCGATCGAGACATCGGTGAAGGGGATGGTGAAACGAAAGGCCAGCGGCGCCAGCCACGAGCCGACCCAGCCGTTCGGCGCATAGATGGCGGCGAGCGAGATGCCGGCGACCGCGGTCGGCAGGGCGAAGGGCAGGTCGACCGCCGCGTCGATCAGGCGCCGGCCGGGAAAGTCGTAGCGCACCAGAACCCAGGCGAGGATCAGCCCGAACACGGTGTTCACCAGCGCCGCAAACAGCGCGCCGAGAAAGGAGAGCCTGAGCGCGGCCAACGTCCGGGGCGAGGTCGCCACCGCCCAGATATCGGCCGGGCCGGCGCTGGCGGCCTTCACGAACAGGCCCGCCAGCGGGATCAGCACGATCAGCGACAGCGCCGTCACGGTGATGCCCATCGCCAGGCCGAAGCCGGGCAGGATACTGGGCTCTCGCCAGCGGAAGGACGCCGTCGTTGTCATAGGCTTACCGTGCCGGCTTGTAGAGTTGGTCGAACGTGCCGCCATCGCCGAAATGCGTCGGCTGCGCCTTGGCCCAACCGCCGAAATCCTTGTCGATGGTGACGAGTTCGAGCTTCGGGAACAAGGCGAGGTCCTTGGGGTCGGCCGCCTCGGTGTTGCGTGGGCGGTAGTGGTTCTTGGTGATGATCGCCTGAGCCTTCGGCGTATAGAGGAATTCGAGATAGGCCTGCGCGGCCTCGCGGGTCTTCTTGGCGTCGACATTGCCGTCGACCAGGGCGACCGGCGGCTCGGCCAGGATCGACAGGCTCGGCACGACGATGTCGAACTTGTCCTTGCCGAACTCGTCCTGGGCGAGGAAGGCCTCGTTCTCCCAGGCGAGCAGCACGTCGCCGATGCCGCGCTGGGTGAAGGTCGTGGTCGCGCCGCGCGCGCCGGTGTCGAGCACCGGGACATTGCCGAGCAGCTTGGCGATATAGTCGCGGACCTTGGCGTCGTCCTTGTTGAACGCCTTCTCCGCATAGGCCCAGGCGGCGAGATAGTTCCAGCGCGCGCCGCCCGAGGTCTTCGGATTCGGCGTGATGACCTGGATGCCGGGCTTCACGAGGTCGCCCCAGTCCTTGATCGCCTTGGGATTGCCCTTGCGGACGAGGAAGACGATCGTCGAGGTGTAGGGCGAGGAATTGTCCGGCAGGCGCTTCTGCCAGTCGAGCGGCAGCTTCTTCGAGCGCTCGGCGACGGCGTCGATGTCGCCGGCCAGCGCCAGCGTCACCACATCGGCGTTGAGCCCGTCGATCACGGTGCGCGCCTGCGCGCCCGAGCCGCCATGCGACTGGCGGATGGTCGTGATCTTCCTGTCGGGATGCTTGGCGTTCCAATCCGCCAGAAAGGCGGCGTTGATGTCGCGATAGAGCTCGCGGGTCGGATCGTAGGAGACGTTGAGCAGCTCGATGGACTGGGCGCGGGCTCCCGCGACCACGCCGAAGCAGATCGTGAAGGCTCCCAGAACCAGTCCGGCCCGAAGCAGGCGGCGAAACGCGGGTCGTGTCATGTCAGGGCTCCGTTGCGATCCGGGCGGAGCCCGATTGAGGAATCTCCGCCCGTTCTGAATAACAAACGAAACGTACTGAAATCTCGATCTTGCCACAATGTGGCCGGGCAGCGGTCCCGTTCCAAAGT
This sequence comes from Allobosea spartocytisi, assembly GCF_014764685.1. Taxonomy (NCBI): domain Bacteria; kingdom Pseudomonadati; phylum Pseudomonadota; class Alphaproteobacteria; order Hyphomicrobiales; family Alloboseaceae; genus Allobosea; species Allobosea spartocytisi. The sequence goes on along the minus strand of NZ_JACXWY010000023.1, from coordinate 8,224 downwards.
TTCGACGCCGGGGAGAACACGCATCTCCCCGCATCGTTACGGGCCAAAGCGAGGATGCTTCTCCTCGCCCGCTCTCAGGCGCGGCGGCGATCCGCCTCGGCCTCGGCCAGGGCCGAGCCAAAGGCACGTCCCAGCAGGACCAGAACCGGCCCGATCGCGGAAAGTTCCGCGAGACGTTCCGGCAGGGTTTCGATCGTCGCCGCGATCCGTAGCTCGTCGGGCCGTGTCGCCGCAAGCACGGCTATGGCCGGGGTCTGTGGATCGAGCCCGGCGGCGAGCGCCTTTTCCCGGAAGCCGGGCAGGGTGGCGCGCGCCATGTAGATCACGGTCGAAGCAGCCGGGTCGGCCATGGCGCGCCAGTCGAGATCATCGGGCAATTCGCCTTTGCGCGAATGGCCGGTGACGAATTGCAGCCGCCTTGCATGGTCGCGATGGGTCAGCGAGAGGCCGAGCGAGGCGGCTGCGCCCTGTGCCGCCGAGATGCCGGGCACGATCGCGACCGGGATGCCGGCGGCCTGGCAGGCCTCGATCTCCTCGCCGGCTCGGCCGAAGATTCCGGGGTCGCCGCCCTTGAGCCGCACGACATGCTTGCCCTGCGAGGCTAGCGAGACGATCAGTGCGTTGATGTCGCCCTGTTTCACCGAGGGCCCGTAACCGGTCTTGCCGACCAGCATGCGCTTGGCCTCGCGCCGGGCGAATTCCAGCACGCCCGGCGAGACGAGATCGTCATAGAGGATGATGTCGGCGCTCTGCAGCGCGCGGATCGCCTTGAGCGTCAGCAGTTCCGGATCGCCCGGCCCGGCGCCGACCAGCGTGACCCGGCCCTTGCCGTCGAAGGACGATTCGAGCTGTGCGAGCTTCGCGAAAAGCTCGGCCGCGTCCTGTTGCGTCGGTTCGCGCTCGGGCTCGGCCATCGCCTTGCCGGCGAAGAGCTCCCAGAAGGCACGGCGCAGGGCGAAGGGCAGTTCGCGCGCCTGAACGCTCGGGCGCCAATCGGTCGCGGCCTGCGCCCAGCCCTTCAGCCCGGCCGGCAGCAGCGCCTCGATCTTGGCCCGGATCGCTTGCCCGAAGACGGGCGCGGCCCCGTCGGTCGAGACGGCGACGACGAGCGGCGAGCGGTTGACCAGCGCACCGAAGGCGAAATCGCAGAATTCCGGCTTGTCGACGATGTTGACCGGGGCGCCGGCAGCGCGCGCGGCCGCGACGAAGGCACGAATCTCTTCGGTATCGTCGAGATCGGCGACGGCAAGCGCGGCCCCATCGAAATCTTCCGGCGACCAGCGCCGGGCGTGGATATGGATGCGCGCGGCGGGATCCTCGGCGAGTGCCGCGAAAGATGCCGAATCGCGGCCGGCGAAGATATGCAGCTCCGCTCCCGCGGCCGCGAGCAGTTCGGCCTTCCACAGCGCGCCTTCGCTGCTCCCGGCCAGCACGGCCTTGCGGCCGGCCAGCTTGTGGAACAGCGGCAGCGTCGCCAGCGGCTCGATGCGCCGTGCGGTCGTCTCGGGGCGTCTTTCGCTCATCGCGTGGTCGCTATCGCCTTCCCATCCGTCGCCATAGGCGCCCCGCCAGCGGGCGGCACCAGCAGCCACAACGCCGCCAGCGCGAGGATGATAAGACGAAAGCATAGATCGAGCCAACGGCTGCGGGTCGTTTGGTCGGGCCGCAGGAGCATTTCGACCTCACCAGCCATGCTGTCCTCCTCGATCGTGACCGGCGCGATGCGCCGGCTCGCGCCGGTTTGCCCGCTGGCCGGTGTGGTGATGCTCATGGCGTTGCCGCTGATCTGGCCGCCGCGTCGATACGCGCCGCGCGCCGCTGATCCAGGATGTTGCGCTCCGGCGTGCCATAGCCGCGCTGATAGGTCCGGCTGAACGAATCCCGGGCGCGCAGCCATTGTTCGACAGGCTGCCGCGCCGCGCTGGCCTCCGGCAGCTCGACCGTGTCGAAGCCGCAGGAGAGGGCATAGGCGAACTGGTCCGCGATCAGCGGCCCGCTGGCGCGCAACTCCCCGCCGAAGCCCGCGCGCCGGATCTGGCGGGCCTGGCTGAAGCCGCGCCCGTCGGAATAGGCGGGAAAGGCGATGGCGACGAGCGCGAGGCGCGGCAGGAACGGGGCGAGCTCCGCCGTCGGGAGGTTGTTCGGGATCAGGACGCCAATGCTCTGCCCGGGCACCTGCCGGTCGAGCGCCTCGGCGAGGAACTCCCATGGCACGATCGCCGCCGGAATATTGTCGATCGCCGCCCCTTCGCTGCGGGTCCAGCCATCCGCGCGGGCGCCGTTTCGGTCAAGCAGCGGCACGGGTCGTCTCCTGGAAGGCGGCCTTGAAGGGGGCAAGCCCGATCCGGCGGACATTGTCGATGAAGCTCTCGCCCTCCGCCCGCTCGGCGAGATAGACCGCGATGATGCGCTCGATCGCATCCGGCACATCCTCAGCCGCGAGGCCAGGGCCGAGGATCTCGCCGATCGCGGCGTTCTCCGTGGCGTCGCCGCCCAGCGTGATCTGGTAGGATTCGATGCCGCGCTTCTCCAGCCCGAGAATGCCGATATGGCCGACATGGTGGTGGCCGCAGGCATTGATGCAGCCGGAGATCTTGATGCCGAGCGGTCCGATCTCGCGCTGGCGCGCCTCATTGGCGAAGCGCTGCTGGATCGCCTGCGCGATCGGGATCGAGCGGGCCGTCGCTAAGGCGCAGTAATCGAGGCCGGGGCAAGCGATGATGTCGGTGACGAGGCCGATATTGGCCTCCGCCAGCCCGGCTTCGCCGAGCTTCTGCCAGATCGCGAAGAGATCGCGCTGGCGCACATGCGGCAGGACGAGGTTCTGCGCATGGGTGACGCGCAACTCGTCGAATGAATAACGCTGCGCCAGATCGGCGACCACGCGCATCTGCTCGGACGTCGCATCGCCCGGCGCCTGGCCGATCGGCTTCAGCGAGATCGTCAGCGCGGTATAGCCCGGCACCTTGTGCGGCGCCGTGTTGACCTCGACCCAGCGGGCGAAGGCCGGGTTGCTGGCCTTGGCCGCCTCCAGCGTGTTGCTGACGGCCGGGAGCGTCTCATAGGCCGGCGGCGCGAAATAGGCGGCGATGCGCGCGACCTCTTCCAGATCGGCATTGATCGAGGGGCCGTCGAGCTGCGCGAACTCGGCCTCGACCCGGCGGGTGAATTCCTCGGCGCCGATCTCGTGGACGAGGATCTTGACGCGGGCCTTGTACTTGTTGTCGCGCCGGCCCTCGAGATTATAGACCCGCATGATCGCCTCGAGATAGGCGAGCAGGTCCTTCTTGGGCAGGTAGTCGCGCACCACCTTGCCGATCATCGGCGTGCGGCCAAGCCCGCCGCCGACGCTGACCTCGTAGCAGACCTCATGCGTGTCCGGGTGCCGGCGCAGGCGCAGGCCGATATCATGCGCCTTGATCACGGCCCGGTCGGCTTCGGCGCCGGTCACCGCGATCTTGAACTTGCGCGGCAGGTAGCTGAATTCGGGATGGGCCGAGGACCATTGCCGGATCAATTCGGCGGTCGGGCGCGGGTCCTCGATCTCGTCCTGCGCGACGCCGGCGAAATGATCGGCCGTGACGTTGCGGATGCAGTTGCCGGAGGTCTGGATGCAGTGCATCTCGACATCGGCGAGCAGGCCGAGGATCTCCGGGATATCGCGCAGCTTCGGCCAGTTGAACTGCAGGTTCTGGCGCGTGGTGAAATGGCCGTAGCCGCGATCGTACTTCTCGCCGATCAGCGCGAGCTGACGAAGCTGCCTGGAATTCAGCGTGCCATAGGGGACGGCGATCCGCAGCATATAGGCGTGGAGCTGGAGATAGACGCCGTTCTTGAGCCGCAGCGGCTTGAACTCGTCCTCGGTCAGCGAACCGTCGAGCCGGCGCGAGACCTGATCGGCGAATTGCGCGACCCGCTCGCGGACGAAGCGCTCGTCGAATTCATCGTAACGGTACATCGATCAACCTTTGGGCGCGGACGCGATACCCTCGCCGGCCTGCTTGCCGAGATCGGGACGATTGCTGGGACCGAGCGTCTTGAAGCGCTCGCGGAAATGGCGTGGAACCGGATGGCCGCCCTCGATCGCGACATCGACGAGATAGGCGTCGACGACGGTGTTGCCGCGCAGCCCGGCCGCGGCGAAGGCTTCGAGCCCATCGGCCGCGGCATCGTCATTCGCGACCAGTGCCTGCGCCGGATCGCGCGTCCAGACGAGGGTGCCAGCTGCGCCAGCCGTCGCGAAAACGACATCGCCGTCGAGCAGATCGTTGGCCAGCAGGATCGCCGGCAGCGGAACGCGCTTGGCTGCCGCAGCCATCAGGCGAACTCCGCGCCGCTGGCTTCAGCCGGTCGATGATCGAGGGTCAGTCTCGCCAAGGCTTGCGTCCGATACGTTCGTTTTTCCGAACGCGTAAAATAAAGCAGCCTTCGACACGCTTCAATTCACGTCAGATAGCGTGATTTTCTCTATTACCATCCATTTGGAGTAATTTTATCCTGCGGCCGTCTCGGCGCCTCGCTTGCAGGAGCGGCGAGACCCGGATGTGGAATGGCCGAAGATGACACGCAACGTTCTGAAATCGAACACTGAGCCGATGCGCGCAGGCGCTTCCGGCGGCTTTTTCGTGTCATGGCCGAGCGCGGCCGACATTCTCGATCGCAATGGCGGCGAGGGACCCGGTTTCAATGCCTTGCGTCTCACCCTGTCGCTGACCATTCTCGCCGTCCATTCCGGCTGGGTCGCCGGCGCCGATACCGGCGAAGACTGGACCGGCTGGCATGGCCTCTTCCTGCTCAGTCTCGTCCCGGCGTTCTTCGCCCTGAGCGGCTTCCTCGTCACCGGCAGTGCGTCGCGTACTGGCGCGGTGCGCCCCTTCATCACCCTGCGCGCCATCCGCATCGTCCCGGCGCTCTTCGTCGAGATCGCCCTCTCGGCGCTGGTGCTCGGGCCGCTGCTGACGACATGGGCGCTGCGCGACTACGTCAGCGACATCCGGTTCTGGGAGTATTTCGGCAATGTCGTCGGCCGCATCCGCTTCGAGCTGCCCGGCGTCTTCGAGAGCAATCCCGTGGCGAACACGGTCAACCAGAACCTCTGGACGCTGAAGCCCGAATTCTACTGCTACATCGTGATGGCCTTGATGATCGCCGCCGGCCTGCTGCGCCGACGCGTCCTCTTCGCGGCGCTCACGATCGGCATCATCATCGCAGCGACAGCCTGGGCCTATCTGCGCGGATTCGGCGTCACCGAGGGCAATTACCACTGGACCGTCGTGGTGTTCTATTTCCTGGTCGGCTGCCTCTATTTCCAATGGCGCGACCGGCTGAAGATCCATTGGAGCCTGTTCGCCGCGGCGCTCGCAGCCTCGATCGCCCTGATGTCGGCGCCGCGCGAGCTCTCCTTTCTGGTGCCGCCCTTCCTGACCTATTGCGTCGTCTATATCGGGCTCTTGCCGCTCAAGCTGCCGCAGCGCATCCGCAAGCTCGATGTCTCCTATGGCATCTATCTTTATGGCTTCCCGATCCAGCAGGCGCTGGTCAGTCAGCTCGACGTCGTTCATGGCAGCGGGCTCGTGCTGTTCGCGGTTTCCGCGCCGCTCGTGGTGCTGTTCGCGCTGTTCTCCTGGCTCTGGATCGAAAAGCCCTTCCTGGCGGTGAAGCCCTATGTGCTCGGCCAGAAGTCCTGGCGCCGCCAGCCCCGCCCGGTCGTGCTGCCGGCCGGGTGACGGGCGGCCTCAGCCCGTCCTCACCCGCATCCGCCGCAGCAATTCGAGCCCCATCACCGCCGTGGCGAACAGGGTCCAGAGCGGGTCCGAGCGGTTGAGCAGGAAGGCTTCGAGCATCCCGATATAGGTCATGAAGATGACGATCATGACGAAGAGATCGGCCAGCCTGGCCCTGTCCGGCGTTCGGGCGGCGGCGAGATAGCTTCCCAGCGGGCGGATCAGCAGCAGCCAGATCATGACGACGGCGCCGGGGACGCCGAACATCAGCATCGCGTCGAGATAGCTGTTATGGCCCGAGCCGATGCCGCGCACGTCCCAGCTCGCCTCGAAATTCTCCTCCAGCCCGGTGACCACCGGGGTCTGCCAGAAGCTGGCATAGCCGTAGCCGAGCCAGGGCTTCTCGGCGATGCGGGCGAGGGCGAATTTCCAGATCTCGTCACGGCCGGTATAGGTCGGGTCCGAGATCAGCGCCGCGCCGAGCCTGTAGAGCTGCGGCGACATCACCGTGCCGACGGTGAGGCAGGCGATCACGGCGACGAGCAGGATGTGCAGGGCGACGGCCAACCCCGGACGCCCGCTGAACCGCCCGAGGACAACGAGCCCGATCGCCATCGGCAGGAAGCCGAGCGTCGTCTTCGAGCCGCTGTTGAGCACGAAGACGACGCACAGCGTCACGATCAGCGCGCCGCGCCATCTCAAGCCGCTGCGCCAGCAATAGATCCCGATCATCGCCATCATCGAGAAGACCGGCGCGGCGAAGTTCTTGTGCGAGAGATGCCCGCGCCAGTCGCCGGCATGGACGCCCTCGACGCCCTCGGCGCTGTGCACGGCGAGATGGGGCGCGACGAGCAGCACGCCATAGACGATGGCGAGCACGGCGAGGCAGGCATTGGCCGCCGCGAGCGCGAAGCCCGGCTCGTCCTCCGGCAGCACCAGCACGCCCGCGACCAGGATCATCGCGATCGCGCCGAGGAGCAGGCCGCGCAGCGCCGCCGCCTGGTCGAGCGCCTGGACGGTCGAGAGCGCCGCGATGGCGAAGACCGTGAGCCAGGTCCCGAGCCCGAGCCGCGCCAGCACCGGCCGTGGCTTCAGCCGGAGCATGGCCGCGAGATAGAGCCCGCCCAGCACGAGATAGCCGATCTGGTTGACGATATTGCCGCTGCTGGGCGCGCCGATCTGCGACGGGTCCGGCGGCGGCGCGAAGGGCTGCAGCGTCAGGATCAGGATGAACAGCGCGAGACCGGAGAGGAAGGTCGCCAGCCGGCGCAGGCGCAGGGCCTCCTGAGCGCGCCCGGATGCGCTCCCGGCCGGGCCTGCGGCGGCCTGCGTGATGCTCCCTGTCTGGCTCATGGCGTCGCGGCGGTCCGTGTGCCCTGCGGCCCGCAAGGGCCTCCACGCGCCATCCTATGACAGAGGCTCGTTAAGAGCCCGTCATTCCCCGCTCATGACGCCGACCGCCCGGTCCCGGCGGTCAAGCCTCCCGCCGCCGCCGTCATGCGCGGGCCCGGAGGATCCCGCAACGACGAGGCTGCGGCGCCCCGGATCGACGGCGTGCCCGGGAACCCCGCGGTCATCCCGGGCTTGACCCGGGATCCATGCCGGAACCCATCAGAGCAAGGCTCAGGCCCGGATCGCGGATCTCCGCGGAGTTTTCAAATCCTTGGGCCGATCGAGGATTGGATCCGAAGGCTCCGTCCGGGACGACCCGCGTTTCCAAGAACATGCGGCGAGCGTCTACCCGCCTTAGCGCCTGCGCTCCGCCGCGATACGGGCCTCGGCCTGCGCGATCGCCTCGTCGGGGTCGAGCCCATTGGCGCGGTTCTGCATCGCATAGGCGAACGACCTGCGGGTATCGTCCGGCATGGCCTGCAAGACGGCGTGGAAGCAGGCGCCGCGCGCATCCTGGCAGGCGCGCATCCGCTTGCAGTTTCTGTTCGGGCAGACGCGAAAGATTTCGAGCTGGTCGGTCAGCCGGCGAAACAGGGCGTGCCGCGCCCTCTGGCAGCTCTCGAAATCGGTGATCGGCGGGATGGCGGCTGGGGTGTTCCGGCGTTTCGGCATGGCGGGGCTCCGGTCGGGTGAGGCAGGCGGGATCGTCCGCCCGCGCGGATGCGCGGCGGGGTCGCAAGGGTGGCTAGGCAGGGCTGGCGGAGCGCCGCGAGGCGCAAGGGAATCCGCAACCGTTGAGCCAGGCTGCGGCGCGGCGGGATTGAGCCACCCGTCGCACGCCCCGTGGCGCTCCGCCTTCGGCGATTTCGGACTCCGGGCCGCGCTTATCGGGCTTGGACGGTTCAGGATGGCGGGTTTCGACGCCAGTTCCCCTCATCGGGTTGTCGCGTCGTGGCCGCACCCGTCGTCAACCGCCGGCCGTTCCCAGCGAGCTCCTCGCACAGGGATCGTAATGTCCCCAGGGCGGTGCCCCGAAGCCTCCCGGGAGCAGGGCGTAACCCCCGCCCGCAGGCGCCGACCCTCACCCAACCTCCAGCATACCTCCGGAC
>NZ_JACXWY010000022.1:0-68309 GCF_014764685.1 Allobosea spartocytisi | reverse complement strand
CCGCGCCCGAGCCGGCGCGGCTGCGCCAGCTCGCCGAGGCCGCCTTCGTCCAGTCCCGGACCGCCCCAGCCCCCCGCAAGGTCGCCAATGGCCGCGCCATCGACACCGGATGGGAAGAGTTCTGAGGACCTCAGACGCGGCCTAGCCGCATTACATCCACGATAACGACACAGCGCCCGAAAGGGCGCCGTTTTGCGTTGCGGCCTCTCCCTGTCACCCCGGCAGCCGGTAATCCTTGAACATCTCGCGCAGCGCCGTCTTCTGGATCTTGCCGGTGGCGGTATGCGGAATGGCCTCGACCAGCACGACATCGTCCGGCAGCCACCATTTCGCGATCTTGCCGGTCATGAAGGCGAGCATCTCGTCCTTGCTCGGCGTGCGGCCCGCCTTCGGCACGATCACCAGCAGCGGCCGCTCGTCCCATTTCGGATGGGCGACGCCGATCACCGCCGCCTCCGCCACGTCGGGATGGCCGACGGCGAGGTTTTCCAGATCGATCGAGGAGATCCACTCGCCGCCGGATTTGATCACGTCCTTCGAGCGGTCGGTGATCTGCATGTAGCCAGCGGGATCGACGGTGGCGACATCGCCGGTGTCGAAGAAGCCGAGATCGTCGAGGATCTCCTCATCGCGCTTGAAATAGGCGCCGGCCACGGCCGGGCCGCGCACCTTCAGCCGGCCGAAGGTCTTGCCGTCCCAGGGCAGGTCCCGCCCGGCATCGTCGGTGAGGCGGAACTCCACCGTGAAGGGCGGATGGCCCTGCTTGACCTTGAGATCGTAGAGCTTCTCGCCCTCGAGCTCCTGATAGACCGGTTTGACCGAGCAGAACGACCCGAGCGGGCTCATCTCGGTCATGCCCCAGGCATGGGCGACGGTGACGCCGTATTTGCGCTCGAAGGCTTCCGTCATCGCGCGCGGGCAGGCCGAACCGCCGATGACGACGCGCTTCAGCGTCGAAAGCTTGCCGTTCGTCCCCTCCAGATGCTGCAAAAGCCCGAGCCAGACCGTCGGCACCGCCGCCGTCATGGTCACGCCCTCATCCTCCAGCAATTGGTGCAGCGAGGGACCGTCGAGCTTGGCGCCCGGCATCACCAGCTTGGCCCCGGTCATCGGCGCCGAATAGGCCAGCGACCAGCTATTGGCATGGAAGAGCGGCACCACCGGCATCACCGTGTCGCGCGACGACAGCCCCATATAATCCGGCGCGGCGCAGGCCAGCGCGTGCAGCACATTCGAGCGGTGCGAATAGAGCACGCCCTTCGGCCCGCCGGTCGTGCCCGAGGTGTAGCAGAGCCCGGCCGCCGTATTCTCGTCGAAATCCGCCCAGGCGAAATCATCGTCGGCCTCGGCCAGCCACTCCTCATAGGGGACCGCGCCCCTGAGCGTGCATGGCTGCATGTGAGCCGCATCGGTGAGGATGATGAAGCGCGCAATGCTGGGCAGCTTCTCCTGAATCGCCTCGATCATCGGCACGAAGGTCAGGTCGAGGAACATCAGCCGGTCCTCGGCATGGCTCACGATCCAGGCGATCTGCTCCGGGAACAGCCGCGGATTGACCGTGTGAGTGATCGCGCCAATGCCGCTGATGCCATACCAGAGCTCGAGATGGCGGTCGCTGTTCCAGGCCAGCGTCGCCACGCGGTCGCCGATCCCGATGCCTTCGCGCTGCAGGCGCTTGGCCACCCGCAGCGCGCGGCTCCTGATCTCGGCATAGGGACGGCGCCGGAGCGTCCCGTCCTCGACCGCGCGGGTGACGACCTCGCGCGTGCCGTGCTGGATGGCGGCATGGTCGATGATGCGATGGAGCAGAAGGGGCCAGTTCTGCATCAGGCCGAGCATGGTCGTTTCTCCCGGGCGTCATCTGTTTTGCCGGCAGGATAGCGACGGCTTCCACGGAAAGTGAAGTGAGCCCTTCGGACGCCCGGTCCGGTGCAGCACCCAGGAGCGTGCCCCCCACTTTGCGTAAGGTAAGACGCATGGCGATCTCGCCTGACCGGTCGAGATGGTTTAGGTCTGATCCGTCATTCGTCGGGGTATGCTTTTTTGTCAGCGACCAAGCCCGTGCCGCAAGCCTCGTCCGAGGCCGACCGCGTCTGGTTCCGCGTCATGCGGCTGCATCAGCGCATGCTGACGCAGATCACGGCGCGCATCCGCACCATCGGCCTTTCGATTCCGCAATTCGACCTGCTCTCGACGCTGACCGAACAGGAAGGCATCAGCCAGAGCGAGCTGGCCGAACGGCTCTACGTCACCAAGGGCAATGTCTCCGGCCTGGTCGACCGGCTGGTGCAGGCCGGACTGGTCGAGCGCCGCGCCATCGCCGGCGATCGGCGCTCCTACGCCATGCACCTGACGCCGGAAGGCCGCCGCCTCGCCGAGAGGGGGATCGCCATCCAGCGCGATTTCGTCGCGAGCACGCTGGGCAAGCTCGCGCCGCAAGAACTCTCCGAGCTCGACCGCCTCATCGTGCTCTGGCGCGATCTCGCCCGCGCCGCGGATGCTCCCTGACGATACGCCCCGAGGATGCCGCGTGAGGTTGCTGCCGTGCCTGCCACCATCGACCTGACCACATCCGCGACCGCGTTGCGCAAGGCGCTTCTGGCCCAGCGCTTCAGCGCCGCCGATTTGCTGGAGGCGAGCCTCGCCCGCATCGACGCGCTGAATCCGCGCCTCAATGCCGTGGTGGCTGAGGATCGCGAGGCGGCCCGCGCCATGGCCAAGGCTTCCGACGCCCGCATCGTCGCCGGCTCCGCGCGCCCGCTCGAGGGCCTGCCGATCACGATCAAGGACGCCTTCGACGTCGCCGGCCTGCCCTCCTCCGGCGGTCTGCCGGCCTATCGCGAGCGCGTCCCGACCGAGGATGCCGCGGCAGTCGCAAGGCTGCGCGCCGCCGGCGCCGTCATCATCGGCAAGACCAATGTCCCGGTCTTCTCCGGCGATTTCCAGAGCTACAATCCCGCCCATGGCGTGACGAACAACCCCTGGGACGAGGCCCGCTCTCCCGGCGGCTCCTCCGGCGGCGCGGCGGTCGCGGTCGCGACCGGCATGAGCGCCTTCGAGCTCGGCTCCGACCTCGGCAGTTCGATCCGCTGGCCGGCCCATGCTTGCGGCGTCTTCGGCCTGAAGACGAGCTGGGGGCTGGTCTCGACCTGGGGTGCGATCCCGCCACCGCCCGAACGGCGCACCGCGCGCAATGTCGATCTGATGGTCGCAGGGCCGATCACGCGCGCGGCCGAGGACCTCGACCTCATCCTGCCGGTGATCGCCGGTCCGCGTAACGTCGCGCTTGCCTGCCCGCCCCTGCCGGAGCCGCGAGCCCGAAGCGCCAAGGGCCTGCGTGTCGCGCTCTGGGCCGAGGATTCCTTCGCGCCGGTCGACCGGGAGGTTTCCGAGGCCGTGCGCGAGGCTGCTCGCCGATTGGCAGAAGCCGGCGCCGTCATCGACGAGGCGGCCCGCCCCTCGGTCAGCCTTGCCGACGCCTTCGAGGTCTACGCGCTGCTGAACCACGCCGTCGTCGCCTATGGCCTGCCGCCGAAGGTGCGCGCCCGCATCCAGGCGCAGGCCTCGCGCTTCAGCCCGGGCGATCTCTCGCATCAGGCGCTGCAGGCGCGCGGCGCCCGGATGACGCCCGGCCTTTATCACCAGCTCGCCCAGCGCCGTCTGGCCCAGAAGCGGCAATGGGCCCGCTTCTTCACGCGCTACGATGTCGTGCTCTGCCCGCCTGCCCCCGTCGCCGCGATCCCGCATGATCACGGCCCGGACATCCATGCCCGCCGCCTGATCGTGAACGGAGAGCCGCGCCCCTATCTCGATTTCCTGCTCTGGGCCGCACCCGCCACCGGCGCCGACCTGCCGGCGCTCTGCGCGCCGGTCATGCAATCGCGTGAGGGCCTGCCCCTCGGCGTCCAGATCATCGCGCCCTTCGGGCAGGACCGGACCGCGATCGCCGTCGGCGCGATGCTGGAAGAGGCCGGAAGCCGCTTCACCCCGCCACCGCTCGCGCGCTGAGGCGCGGTTCACGCGCCGGCGCGGCAGGCCTTTACGCCGCCGGGCGCATTGCAGCAGAGTCTGCGGTCCCCTGCGCCGAAATCGCTCAACATTTGCGGACATTCAGGCGTATGGTGGCAAGTATTCTCAACAGGGACCGGGAGCCCCATCATGTTGTCGAACGTCGCCGTCAGGGACATCGAGACCCTCGTCCATCCCTACACCAATCTCGCGACCCACCGCGAGAACGGCCCGCTGGTGCTGGAAAGCGGCAAGGGCATCTACGTCTACGATTCGACCGGCAAGGAATATATCGAGGGCATGGCGGGGCTCTGGTGCACCTCGCTCGGCTACTCCAACCAGGAGCTGATCGAGACCGCCTACGAGCAGATGAAGAAGCTGCCCTTCACGCACATCTTCGGCGGCCGCAGCCATGACCCGGCAATCGAGCTGGCCGAGAAGCTGAAGGAGATCGCTCCGGTTCCGATCTCCAAGGTGTTCTACGGCGCCTCCGGCTCGGACGCGAACGACACCCAGGTCAAGATCGTCTGGTATCTCAACAACGCGCTCGGCCGCCCGCAGAAGAAGAAGATCATCTCGCGGCTGAAGGGCTATCACGGCGTCACGGTCGCCTCGGCCTCGCTGACCGGCCTGCCGAACAACCATATCGATTTCGACCTGCCGCTGCCCGGCATCCTGCACACCTCCTGCCCGCACCATTACCGCTTCGCCGAGCCCGGCGAGAGCGAGCAGGACTTCTCCTCGCGCCTCGCCGCCGAGTTGGAAGAGATGATCCTGCGCGAGGGGCCGGATACGGTCGCCGCCTTCATCGCCGAGCCGGTGATGGGCGCCGGCGGCGCGATCATCCCGCCGGAGGGCTATTTCGAGAAGGTCAACGCCGTCCTCGCCAAATACGACATCCTCTTCATCTCGGACGAGGTCATCACCGGCTTCGGCCGCACCGGCAAGATGTTCGGCACCGAGACCTACGGCATGGCGGCCGACTCGATCTCGCTCGCCAAGCAGATCACCTCGGCCTATTTCCCGCTCAGCGCCGTGATGATGAACGACAAGATCTATGACGTTCTCGTCGATCAGAGCCGCAAGATCGGCACCTTCGGCCACGGCAACACCTATGCCGGTCACCCGGTCGGCTGCGCCGTCGCGGTGAAGACGCTGGAAATCTACCAGCGCGAAAAGATCGTCGACCACGTCGCCAAGGTCGCTCCGACCTTCCTGCGCCGCCTCGACAAGCTCGCCGAGCATCCCCTCGTCGGCGAGGCGCGCGGCGTCGGCCTGATCGGTGGCGCCGAGCTGGTCAAGGACAAGCAGACCAAGGCCTCCTTCGAGGTCAAGAAGGGCGTCGGCGCCAAGGCCGTCTCCTTCGCGCTGCAGGAAGGCCTGATCACCCGCGCCATGGGCGACCGTCTCGCCTTCTGCCCGCCGCTCGTCATCTCCGAGGCGGAGATCAACGAGATGTTCGACCGCTGCGAGCGTGCCCTCGACAAGACCCTGGCCTGGGCCAAGGGCGAAGGGCTGCTGGCGGCCTGACGACTCGGGCACTGCGACAAACAGCAAAGGGCCGGGCGCCAGGCGCCCGGCCCTTTCCGATTCGTTCAGCAATATGGCCGAATGTGATGAGCCGGCACAAATTGCCTTGAATGGATCACGATCGCGCCCCGCCGCCGTCCCGATCCCGCATCAGGCTCCCTTGTGTCGGCAGGCGAAAGCCTTTCGACATCGGACCATCAGTGAAGTCAGGAGCCATGATTCACCTCGACGCGCGTTCCCAGACCCAATCTCGCAAGGGCTTTCACGACGCCTCCGCCCGTGAGACCTATGCATCGCGTTTCCGCCCGATCGCGATTCAGGCCGTTGCGGCCGGAACCCGGCAGAGCTCACCTGCGTTGAGGAAGTTGGATGATGAGCGCAGGGCAGAGTTGCCCGGCGTCCTTCGCCACGGTTTCGACGACTGAGACCTCCTGTTTCGAGACTCTCTTTTGACCCAATAAACTGACCGGCGCGGAGCCTCTCCCGCCGGTCTTTTTCTGTTCGGCAGGAGCTGAAAACAAAAATGGCGGGCGCCACCGGCACCCGCCATCGAAAATGCGATCGCCGCGGAGCGTCAGATCACGACCACCTTGGCGCCGACCGGAACGCGGTTGAACAAATCGATCACGTCGATATTGCGCATCCGGATGCAGCCGGAGGAGGCCGAACGGCCGATCGTCTCCGGCTCGTTGGTGCCGTGGATGCGATAGAGCGTGTCGTGGCCGTTCTGGTAGAGATAGAGCGCGCGCGCGCCGAGCGGATTTTCCGGCCCGCCGGTCATGCCGCCCGCCACCGGCTTCAGATGCGGCCAGCGCTTGACCATTTCGGCCGGCGGCGTCCAGCGCGGCCACTCGGCCTTGCGCTGCACCACGGCCTCTCCGGTCCAGCCATAAGCCTCGTCGCCGGTGGCGACGCCGTAGCGGATCGCCTTCTTGTTCGGCAGCACGAGATAGAGGAACTTTTCCTTGGTATCGATGTAGATCGTGCCGGGCGGCTGGCCGGTCGGATCGCTGATCTCGTAGGGGAGATAGGGGAGATAGGTGTCGAACTTCGGAACCAGCGCGATATATTCGGCATCGCGGGCGGAGAGCTCCGGAGCGGCGACGCTCTTGTACTGGCAGGCACCCAGAAGGGCCGACAGCGCCAAGGCAACGAAAACGGTCTTCTTCATAGTCCCCACCCGAGCGACCCGCAGGCAGCCTTTATGATGAATCAAACGTTAACGCTTCGTATCGCCGATGCTTGGCCTGCAAGGCGCAGGGAGCGATGGTCGCGCGCAGAACTAGGCTCCAAACGGGCATGGCGCAATCTTGTTCCGGACATGGCGGCCGCAACAGCGATGAACGTGGCAAAGTGGTCACGGTTTTGCGCTTGAATGGCGCCGCCACCGGATAGAGACCTTTGACGACCCTCCTCATCACCCACCCCGCCAGCCTGCTCCATGCCATGCCCCCGGGCCACCCCGAACGGCCCGACCGGCTGCGGGCGATCGAGCGCGCCCTCGAAGCCGAGCGATTCGCGCCGCTGATTCGCCTCGAGGCGCCACTCGGCACGATCGATCAAGTGGCGCTCTGCCACCCGCCGGCCTATGTGCAGGCGATCCTCGACGCCTCCCCGCAGGAGGGCTTCGTCCAGCTCGACGCCGACACGACCATGTCGCCCGGCACGGTCGAGGCGGCCCTGCGCGGCGTCGGCGGCGCCGTCATGGCGGTAGACGAGGTGATGTCGGGCAAGGCGCGCAACGCCTTCAGCGCCATGCGCCCGCCCGGCCACCATGCCGAGCGCGAGCGCGCCATGGGCTTCTGCTTCTTCAACAGTGCGGCGATCGCGGCCCGGCACGCGCAGAAGGTCCATGGCGCCGAACGCGTCGCCATCGTCGACTGGGACGTTCACCACGGCAACGGCACGCAGGACATCTTCTGGGACGATGCCAGCGTGCTCTATGCCTCCTCGCACGAGATGCCGCTCTATCCCGGCACCGGTGCCCCATCCGAGCGCGGCAGCCACGGCACCATCGTCAATGCCGCGCTCGCGCCCGGCGACGGTTCGGATCAATTCCGCGAGGCCTTCGAGGTCGCGATCCTGCCGCGGATCGAGGCCTTCCGGCCCGATCTCGTCATCGTCTCTGCCGGCTTCGACGCGCATTGGCGCGACCCGCTCGCCAACATCAACCTGCGCGAGGGCGATTTCGCCTGGGCGACGCAGAAGCTGATGGATTTCGCCGACCAGCACGCGAACGGACGTCTCGTCTCCATCCTGGAAGGCGGCTACGACCTCGAAGGCCTGGCGACATCAACGGCCGCGCATGTCGGCGCGCTAATGGGGAGCTGACGAGGCTCCCCAACCAGCAGCCTCCGGCCGCCATTCTCGGGCCGCGGAGCGGGCCTGAGAATCTCTGTCCGGAAGAGACTCTGATACAGGGGCCATCGTCTCGAGATGCCCGGGTCAAGCCCGGGCATGACCGCCAAAATGGCTGCGCGCTTTCACTCCAACGGCTGCGTATCCGCGATCTCGATACCGAAACCGCTCAGACCCACGAAGGAGCGCGGCGAGGAGGCGAGGTTGACGATCGAGGCGACGCCGAGATCGCGCAGGATCTGCGCGCCGAGGCCCACCTCGCGCCATTGCTGGCTGCGCAGCGCGTCCGAGCCTTCCTCTTCGACGCTCTTGATCGGCACGCCGGCGGTGCCGTCGCGCAGATAGATCAGCACGCCCCGCCCGTCCTGCTGGAAGCGCCGCAATGCGCACTGGATCGAGCTCGCGCCCCCCAGCACATCGGCGACGACATCGGCGCGATGCAGCCGCGCCGGCACCTTCTCACCATCGCCGAGCTTGCCCATCACGAAGGCGAAATGCTGCGTGTCGTCGAAGGGCGTGATGTAGACATGGCCGGTCATCTCGCCGAACGCGGTCTTGACCGGGAAGGAATGCACCCGCTCGACCAGCTTTTCGCGCAACTGCCGATAGGCGATCAGATCGGCGACCGTGATCTGCTTGAGGCCGTGCTTCTGCGCGAAGGCGGCGATCTGCGCGCCCTTCATCACCGTGCCGTCGTCATTGGCGAGCTCGCAGATCACGCCGACCTGCGGCAGGTCGGCGAGCTTGCACAGATCGACGGCGGCTTCGGTATGGCCCGAACGCATCAGCACGCCGCCATCCTTGGCGATCAGCGGGAAGACATGGCCGGGCCGAACGAAATCGGCGGCGCCCATATTGCCATTGGCAAGCGCGCGAACCGTGTTGGTGCGCTGCTCGGCCGAGATGCCAGTGGTCAGCCCATGCTTGACGTCGACCGTGATGGTGAAGGCGGTGCCAAGCGGCGCGTCGTTCGAGGAGACCATCGGATCGAGCCGCAGGCGCCGCGCCTCGCTCGCCGTCAGCGGCGCGCAGACGATGCCGCAGGTGTTGCGGATGATGAAGGCCATCTTCTCCGGCGTGCAGAGCGAGGCTGCGACGATGAGATCGCCCTCATTCTCGCGATCGTCGTCATCGGTGACGATGACGATCTCGCCGCGGGCGAAGGCTTCGATGGTCTCGGTGACATTGTTGAACATGGCAGCCTCGCGCGGCCCGGACAGGCCGAGGAAATCATTGGGGGTAACGGAGCCGCCCGTGACGGCGGCGATACGCTCGGCGCTTTCCCGCGAGATCCAGGCAGCCGGATCGTTGCACAGCGCCGTCACGCTGGCCGGCGACAGGCCGACCTGCTTGGCAAAGGCGCTGCGCGCGATCTTGTTCTGCCGGAGCCAGGCGTCGAGCTTCATGCCGGCAAGCTAATACGCCGACGCTTCATCTGCAATGAATGAGTGCTGCATTTTCAGTATTGCTGAAATGCAAGTTCTCCGCCGCGTCATGCTCGGGCTTGCCCCGAGCATCTCATGACGAGGAAGGCTCTCGTACCAGAGCCCCTTTCGGCCAGAGATTCTCGGGTCTGCGCTTCGCTTCGCCCGAGAATGACGGCGATGTCATTCCTGAAACGGCCAGCGCGGCTCGACCACGCCGACCTGCGCGCGGTGGCGCAGATAGTGGTCCGCCAGCACGCAGGCGACCATCGCCTCGCCCACCGGCACGGCGCGGATGCCGACGCAGGGGTCGTGGCGCCCCTTGGTGAACATCTCGGCCTCGCCGCCGGTCCGCGTCACGGTCGCGCGCGTCGCCAGAATCGAGGAGGTCGGCTTCACGGCAAAACGCGCCACGATCGGCTGGCCGGTCGAGATGCCCCCGAGGATGCCGCCGGCATGGTTGGAGAGAAAGAGCGGGCGCCCGTCATTGCCGGCGCGCATCTCGTCGGCATTCTCCTCGCCGGAGAGTTCGGCGGCGCCGAAGCCTTCGCCGATCTCGACGCCCTTCACCGCGTTGATGCTCATCAGCGCGGCCGCGATCTCGGAATCGAGCTTGGCGTAGATCGGCGCGCCCAGCCCTGCCGGCACGCCTTCCGCCACGATCTCCAGCACGGCGCCGATCGAGGAGCCGGATTTGCGGATGCCGTCGAGATAGCTCTCAAAGAAGGCGGCGGCCTTTGCGTCCGGGCAGAAGAACGGGTTGCGGCCGACCTCCTCCCAATCCCAATTGGCGCGGTCGATCTTGTGCGGCCCCATCTGCACGAGGGCGCCGCGCACCACCATGCCCGGCACGACCTTGCGGGCGATGGCGCCGGCCGCGACGCGCATCGCCGTCTCGCGCGCCGAGGAGCGACCGCCGCCGCGATAGTCGCGGATGCCGTATTTGACGTCATAGGTGTAGTCGGCGTGACCGGGCCGGTACTTGTCCTTGATGTCGGAATAATCCTTCGAGCGCTGGTCGACATTGTCGATCATCAGCCCGATCGAGGTGCCCGTCGTCACCTGCACGCCGTCGCTCTCACGCGCGAAGACGCCCGAGACAATGCGGACCTGGTCCGGCTCCTGGCGCTGCGTCGTGAAGCGCGACTGGCCGGGCCGGCGCCGGTCGAGATCACCCTGGATATCGGCTTCCGTCAGCGGAATCAGCGGCGGGCAGCCATCGACGACGCAGCCGATGGCTGGCCCATGGCTCTCGCCGAAGGTGGTGACACGGAAGAGATGGCCGAAGCTGTTATGCGACATGGGAGCCTGCGCGAAATCTGCGCAGGGTCTTAGTCCGTGCCGGGACCCATGGTCAAACGAAGCGAGCGGCTCAATGCCCCGCCGCCGCCTTCGCCGGCACCGCAGGCGCTCCCTCCCAGCGCGTATGCGCCGGCAGGTTCTCGCCCTTCATGATCACGGTGAGCAGGCCGATCTGGGCGTAGTCGCCGACATGGGTGTCGTAGAGCACGGTCGCGCCGGCGCCAACGCAGACGCCCTTGCCGAGCCTGACCCGGCCGACCTTCATCACCCGGTCCTCGTAGAGATGTGTCTGCAGCGCAGAATGAGCATTGACCGTGCAGAAGTCGCCGACCTTGATGCAGTCGAACTCGGTGATATCCGTCGAGTCGAGCCAGACGCCCTTGCCGTATTTCGCGCCGAACAGCATCAGGAACCAGGGCAGGAACGGCGTGCCGCGCAGATAGTCGAACAGCACCTTGCCGCCGAGACCCCAATACATCACCGCGACCGCCTCGGTGCGCATCGCCCACCAGGACCACATCGGCTTCATCACCGGCTTGTAGACGCCCATCATCAGCCATTTGACGCCTGCGCAGATCACTGCCTGCACCAGCGCGATGACGACGGCGACGCCCATGAAAGAGGTGACGAGGCCGAGCCAGTCGCCCTCGTTGATCTTCTGCTGCAGCACCATGTCGACCGCGATGGTGCCGAAGGTGATGAACAGCATCGAGGGGAAGGAGGTGTGCAGCGCCTCGAAGACGCCGCGCCCGAACTGCTTGGCGAAGGACGGCTTGTAGGTCCAGTCGGCCCCGAGATCGACCTTCTGGCGCGTCGGCAGCTTGATCGGCGGCGAACCGAACCAGGTATCGCCGGGCTGCATCCTGTCGTTCGCCGGCGGCTTCGACTTGATGCCAATCAGCACGCGGTCCGGAATGACGGCGCCCGGCGGCACGACGGCATCGTTGCCGACGAAGACCTGCTCGCCCGTGCGCGTCTCGTCGAGGCGCATATAGCCGCGCCGCATCTCCTCGTCGCCGAACACGACCTCGTCGGCGATGAAATTGCCGGCGCCGATGCCGGTCACGTCGTAGCGGCCGGAGAGGTTGGTCGAGATTTCCGCCCCGCTCCCGATCCGCGCGCCCATCAGCCGGTACCAGGCCCGCATATAGATGGTGGCGAAGAGCGACGACAGCGTCTCCAGCGTCACCTCGGTGGCCAGCGCCACCGTCCATTTGCGGGCGTAGAAGCCGGAATGGATCGAATAGGAGCCGCTCGTCACCCGCGGCAGGATCGCCCAGCGTAGCGCCGCGATCATCAGCACGGTGAAGGCGATGAGGCCGATCGCGGTCGGCCAGGTCAGGATCGGCAGGAACCAGAGATAACTGATGTCGGTCCAGCCGGCGATCCAGTAGTCGATCTTGTCGAACAGCCAGAAGGCCGGGAAGATCGGCAGCAGGCTGACCGGCGGGAGCACGATCAGCATGAAGATGTAGAAGGCCGTCATCAGCGCCCGCCGCCCCGACGAGGCCTGCGCCTGCGGCGGCAATGCGGCGACATCGACCATGCCGGTCTTGCGGCCGGGCGAACCGTCCCAGATCTCGGCCGCGCCGACATGGGTGCCGGGCGCGATGGCGGTGAGATCGGCGATCTCGGCATGGTCGCCGATCACCGCGCCATGGCCGAACACGACGGAGGCGCCGGCCGAGACGTCCGTGCCGATGGTGATGCGGCCGATCACCAGCTTGTCGCCGATCGCCTCGCCATTGGCGAAGGTGGTCTTGGTGCCGAAGGTCGAGCCCTCGCCGATCTCGATCAGGTCGATGGCGCCGGCCTCGTAATCGGAGAGGATGACGTCGCGCCCGACCTTGGCGCCGAGCAGGCGCCAGTAGAAGCGCATCACCGGCGAGCCCTGCAGCCATTTGATATGGACAAGCCCGGCGACGCGCGCCGCGAACCACCAGCGGAAATAATAGACACCCCAGAGCGGATAGACGCCGGGCTTGGTGCGCCCGAGCACGATCCATTTCAGCGCGATGGCGATGAGCCCGGTCACGACGATGATCGCGACATAGATGCCGAGCAGCGCGCCGATCTGACCGAGCAGCGACAGATCCTCGCCCGACACGATCATGTAGGTGACGAAGACGCCGAGCCATTGCGCGGTGGAGAGCCCGATGATGACCGGCAGCACCGCCGCCTGCGCCAGCCCGCAGAGGAAGCGGCGCAGGAAGGGCGGCGGCGTGAAGGAGAGGTCTTCGCTCACCGCCGCGCCGCGCTCGTCGAGGAGCCCGGCCATCGCACGCAGCGTGCGGGCACCGTAGACATCCTGCAACGTGATGCCGGCATAGGCCGGCGTCTCGCGCACGATCGAGATGAAGCGGGCGGCGAGCAGCGAATGCCCGCCGAGATCGACGAAGAAATCCGCCTCCAGCGGCAGGCTCGCCGCGCCGAGCACGCGCTTGGCCGCGTCCAGCAGGGCGGCTTCAGTGGCGTTGCGCGGCGGCTCCTGCTCGCCATCGGCGCTGGGCGCCGTGAGCGGCGCCGCCTTCAGCATCTTGCGGTCGACCTTGCCGGAAACCATGCGCGGCAGCGAGCCGACGGCCTCGAAATGCGCCGGCACCATATAGGGCGGCAGCTTCTCGCGCAGCGCGGCCCTGAGCGCCGGCCCATCGACCGCGATGCCCGGCTCCGGCACGACGAAGGCGACCAGCCGCTCGATGCCGTCATCCGTGCGCAGCACGACAGCCGCCTGCGCTACGCCGGGCTCGTCGGCGAGCTTGGATTCGATCTCGCCAAGCTCGACGCGGAAACCGCGGATCTTGATCTGGTCGTCGATGCGGCCGTGGAAGACGATATTGCCGTCGGCATCGAGGCTGACCGCGTCGCCCGAGCGATAGAGGATCGGATCGTCGGAGCCGGCGACGCCGGAGAACGGATTCGCGATGAACTTCTCGGCGGTCAGCTCCGGACGGCCGTGATAGCCCTTGGCCACGCCGGGGCCGCCGATCAGCAATTCGCCCTGCTCGCCCGGCTGGACGAGGTGCAGGCCCTCGCTGACGACATAGGCCGTGTAGTTCGGGATCGGCCGGCCGATGGTGACCGTCTCGCCCGGCACGACCTCGGCGGCGGTGGCGACGACCGTGGCCTCGGTGGGGCCGTAGGTGTTGAGAATGCGCCGGCCCGGCCGCGACCATTTCTGCACGATCGCCGGCGGCAGCGCCTCGCCACCGAGCAGGATGAGGCGCAGCGACGGCACGTCGGAGGGCAGGATGCCGAGCAGCGTCGGCACCGTGTCGATGACGGTGACGCCGGCCTGCTCCAGCAGCCCCGGCAGCTTCTCGGCATCGCCCATCATCTCCGGCGAGGCCACGAACAGCGTCGCGCCGACGAGATAGGGCGTCCAGATCTCCTCCATCGACAGGTCGAAGGCGACGGAAGCGCCCTGGAAGACCACGTCGTCGGGGCCGATGCCGTAGAACGCGTTCCCCGAGCGCAGGAAATGGCAGATGTTGCGGTGGCTGATGACGATCGCCTTCGGCGTGCCCGTCGAGCCCGAGGTGTAGATCAGATAGGCGGGGTGGTCCTTGGTCAGCCCGGCGGCGCGTGCCGGCGGCTCGACCCCGTCGGCGCCCGCGGCAAGCGCATCGGGCGTCCAGATCGTGCGGCCGGTGTCCTCGGCGCGGACGGCCCAGCCGCCGCAGGTGACGATGCCCTTGGCCTGTGCGTCGTTCAGGCAGGTCGCGATGCGTTCGACCGGCGCCTCGGCGTCGAACGGCACCCAGGCCGCGCCCGCGCGCGTGATCGCGATCTGCGCGATCAGCAGGTCGATGCCGCGCGGCATCCACAGGCCGACCATGTCGCCCGGCCCGACCCCTGCGAGGTGGAGCCCGCGCGCCTGCCGGCCGGCAGCCGCCCAGACCTCGGCATAGCTCAGCTGACGGGCACCATCGACCAGGGCGGGATGCTCGGCGCGCGACGCGACCGTCGCCGCGAAGATCTCGGCGAGCACTTCATCGCGCAGCAGCTCCGGACGCTTCTCGCCGGCCAGCATCGCGAGTGGATTCGCCGCGGCATCCGTCGCCACCGACAGCTTGCTCAAATCGTTCATGGCGCCCCGCTGCGCTCAAAGCCCGGATGGAGGGCGGGAAGCGCGGCTCCCGCATCCTTCATTCGCACCTT
This sequence comes from Allobosea spartocytisi, assembly GCF_014764685.1. NCBI lineage: Bacteria > Pseudomonadati > Pseudomonadota > Alphaproteobacteria > Hyphomicrobiales > Alloboseaceae > Allobosea > Allobosea spartocytisi. The sequence continues at coordinate 53,526 of NZ_JACXWY010000022.1, read as the reverse complement.
GCCACGCACCTTTAAACAAACCCGGAATCGACGCTCCGATGACCGCGCTATCCGGTCGAGCCCCCCGGCCGGGCAAGCCGCCGCTCCGCGCGCCCTGCTAGCACATTCCTCGTGCCAGATCATCCGTGAACCGGTGATGAATGCCGGCGCGGTAAAGCCGAGGCTCAGAGCCACTCGGCCTTGCTGCCCTCGACGACGAGCAGCTTGCCCTGCCAGATCTCGACCATGGACGCCTTCAGCGGCGAGACCGCGCCGACGAGAGCCAGCACCGCCCGCGCCACCCCGCCGTGGCTGACGATCACCGTCTCGCGCTGCAACTCCTCCAGCACAGGCCGCACCCGCTCCGCCAGCATCCGGTAGCTCTCCCCGCCCGGCGGCACGAAGCTCCATTTGTCGCGCTCGCGCAGATGCGCCTGCTCGCGCTCGGCCTTGCGGATATCGCGCCAGGTGAAACCTTCCCACGCCCCGAAGGTGAGTTCCTTCAATCGCGGATCGACGCGGTATTCTCCCGCCGGCAGGCCGAGATCGCGGCGCAGGATGTCCATCGTCTCCCGCGCCCGCTCCATCGGCGAGCAGATATAGTCGAGCGTCGCGAAGCCCGGCTCCAGCGCCTTGAGCCGCCCGGCCGCCTCCGCCGCCTGCTCGCGCCCGAGCGCGTTGAGCGGGATGTCCTGCCCGCCCTGCAGCCGCCCCTCGCGATTCCAGTCGGTCTCGCCATGGCGGACGAGAATGAGCCGGTGCGGAAGCGAGAGCGGGATCATGCCCGGCTTCTGCACGCCTCGCCGGGGGAGGTCAAAAGCCTAATGCGCCCATCGGCCATGCGCAGGGCCGATCGCGACGATCCGTCGCTTTGGGTGGCCGATCGGCAACAGGCTGTGTATAGGCGGCAGGTGAGCCTCATGGCTCCGAATTCGCGGACCGCCATGCCTCCTGCCCTCACTCTCCCCGATGGCCGCCGCCTCGCGCTCGACGCGGGGCCCCTGCTGATGGGCATCGTCAACGTCACGCCGGATTCCTTCTCGGATGGCGGCTTGCTCGGCAGCGCCGAGGCGGGGGTGGCGCACGGTCTGCGGCTGGCCGAAGAAGGCGCGGCGATCGTCGATATCGGCGGCGAATCGACCAGGCCCGGCCACGAAACCGTCGATGCCGCGACGGAGCTTGCCCGCGTGCTCCCCGTCATCGCCGGGCTGAAGGCCCGTAGCGCCGTGCCGCTCTCGATCGACAGCTACAAGGCGGAGGTCGCCGAGGCCGCGCTCGCCGCCGGCGCCTCCATCGTCAACGACGTCTGGGGTTGCCGGCGCGATCCGCGCATCGCCGAGGTCGCGGCACGGGCCGCAGCCCCGATGGTGCTGATGCACAACCGCGACACGGTCGATGGATCCCTCGATATCTTCGACGAGGTGATCGGCTTCCTCGAAGGCTCCATCGCCATCGCCACCGCCGCCGGCGTGCCGCGCAGCCAGATCGTCGTCGATCCCGGCATCGGCTTCGGCAAGACGCCGCGCCAGAACCTCGACCTGATCCGCGAGCTCGACCGGCTCAACGTGCTCGGCTGCCCGATTCTGCTCGGTGCTTCGCGCAAATCGACGCTGGGCCTCGTCACCGGCCGCAAGGTCCCGGCCGAGCGGCTGGCCGCCACGCTCTCCGCCCATCTCTACGGCGCCAGCCGCGGCGCCGCCATCCTGCGCGTCCATGACGTCGCGCCGCATGTCGACGCGCTCAAGGTCTGGGCCGCCATCGCGGACGAAACGAAGGTGATCCCGTGAGCGAGACCGGCCGCATCCTGATCGAGCAGCTCGATATCTACGCCTATCACGGCTTCTTCTCGGAAGAGGAGCGGCTCGGCCAGCGCTTCGTCCTCGACCTCGTGCTCGATGTCGACCTGCGCGCCGCCGCGCTGAGCGACCGCCTTGCCGATACGGTCGATTACGGCCGCGCCGTCGCCATCGTCAGCGAGGCCTTCACGGCCCGGCGCTATCATCTGCTGGAGGGCGCCGCGCGCGCCGTCGCGCTCGCCCTGTTCGAGGCCTTCGCCCCCGTCGCGGGCGTCGAGGTCACCCTGCGCAAGCCCGCCCCGCCCATCCCGGCGACGCTGGGCGCGGTCGGCGTCAAGCTGAGCTTCCGGCGTGGCGACTGAGTCCTCGCTCGCCTTCGGCGGCAATCTCGGCGATCCCGTCGCAGCCTTCGCCGCGGCGCTGATCGCCTTGCGCCGGCATCCGGCCGTCAGGCTCGGGCAGCTCTCTGCCGTCTATCGCACCCCGCCCTGGGGCAAGATCGACCAGCCGGAGTTCCTCAACATGGCGGCGCGGATCGAGACGACGCTGACCGCCGACGACCTGCTCGCGCTGTGCCTCGAGCTGGAACGCGCCGGCGGCCGCGAGCGCCGTGAGCGCTGGGGGCCCCGCACGCTCGACATCGACATCCTGACCTATGGCGAGACGGCAATCGACCGGCCCGGCCTCCAGATCCCCCATCCGCGCATCGCCGAGCGTGCCTTCGTGCTGGCGCCGCTGGCGCAGATCCTGCCGGCCAAGCTGATCGGCGGGCGAACGGTCGCGGCTTTGCTGGAGGCGATCGCAGACGAAACGATCCGCCGCGACGATGCCGCGACGGATCGGTTGAAGAGATTGCTGGCGCAATAGAGGCCGGCGGCCTTCCGGTTCACTCGCCCTTGTCGAGCGAGATGTCCGGCGCGGTCGGCACCTTCATGCCGACGACATGGTAGCCGGCGTCGACATGCATGATCTCGCCGGTGATGCCGCGCGACATGTCCGAGACGAGGAACACCGCGGTCTCGCCGACCTCCTCGATGGTCACCGTGCGGCGCAGCGGGGAGTTGTATTCGTTCCAGCGCAGGATGTAGCGGAAATCGCCAATGCCGGAGGCAGCCAGCGTCTTGATCGGCCCGGCCGAGATCGCGTTGACGCGGATCTTCGAGGGGCCGAGATCGGCGGCGAGATACTGCACGCTCGATTCCAGCGCTGCCTTCGCGATGCCCATGACGTTGTAATGCGGCATCCACTTCTCGGCGCCGTAATAGGTCAGCGTCAGCAGCGAGCCGCCATCCGGCATCAGCTTCTCGGCGCGCTGGGTGATCGCCGTGAAGGAATAGCAGGAGATCAGCAGCGACTTGGAGAAATTCGCCTCGGTGGTCTCGACATAGCGGCCGGTCAACTCGTCCTTGTCCGAGAAGGCGATGCAGTGGACGACGAAATCGAGCTTGCCCCAGAGCTTCTCGACCTCGGCGAAGACCGCGTCGATCGTGGCGCCGTCGGTGACGTCGCAATGGCCGACGACATGGCCACCGAGCTCCTTGGCGAGCGGCTCGACCCGCTTCTTCAGCGCATCGCCCTGATAGGTGAAGGCGAGTTCCGCGCCCGCGTCCGCCGCTGCCTTGGCGATGCCCCAGGCGATGGACCGGTTGTTCGCGACGCCCATCACGAGGCCGCGCTTGCCCTTGAGGAGATTGGCGGTCGGCGAAACGGCGTTGGAATCAGGCATGGGGGACCCGCAGATGAACGAGGAGCAGGTCTCTTAGAACAGTCGCGGGGAAGTGGAAACCGCTTTTGAACGCTGTCCCCACGCCTGGATTGCAGCCCCGCGAGGCCGAACCGGGCCTCGCCCCGGCCCGTTTCTTCGGCTGGCGGCTCGTTACTCGGCGCGCGCCTTCATCAATGCGGAGAGCTCCGCATCGCTCGCCGGCATCTCGATGTCGATGGCGACGAAGAGGTCGCCGGCGGCGCCTTTCTCGCCCTTCAGGCCCTTGCCGCGCAGCCGGAACTGCTTGGTCGTGCCGGTCATCGGCGGAATGGTCATTTCCACAGCGCCGGTCAGGGTCGGCACGTGCAGCGGCCCGCCTAGCACGGCCTGGGCCAGCGGCACGGCGACGCGCGTGCGCAGATCCTGGCCGTCGATGGTGAAGCGCGGATCGGGCTTGACCTTGATGGTCATCAGTACGTCGCCGGTCTCGCCGGAATAGGGATCGGTCTGGCCGAGCCCGCGCAGGCGCATGACCTTGCCGTCGCTCACTCCTTCGGGAATGGTGATCTCGACCTCGCGCCCGCCCGGCAGCTTGACCCGGCGCGTGGCGCCGCTGACCGCCTGAGCCAGCGTCACCTCGAGCGTGAAGCTCTGCTCCGGCGGCTTCTGCGGCTCGGCCTTGCCGCGCGCGCGCCGGCCGGCCTCGCCGAAGAGCGAGGAGAAGATGTCGGAGGCATCGAATCCGGCGTCGCCACCACGGCCGAAAGGCGCGCCCTGGCCGAAATTGAACTCGAAGCCGCCGGCCCGGCCGCCACGGCCAGCGCCCATCCCCTCGAAGCCCTGGAATTTCGGCTTGCCCTCGCCGTCGATCTCGCCGCGGTCGAACTGCTTGCGCTTGGTCTCGTCGCCCAGCACCTCATAGGCCGTGTTCAGCTCGGCGAACCTGTCCTGCGCCTTCGGATCGTCCCGGTTCGCGTCCGGGTGCAGCTCCTTGGCGCGGCGACGGAAAGCCTTCTTGATCTCCGCATCGCTCGCGCCGCGGGCGACGCCCAGAACCTGATACGGATCGCGCATCCAAAAACCTCGTTTCCACGCAAGACTAGGACGGCCCCGTCTGCCGGCAAGCCGTCCGCTACGCCTTATCTGGGGATGGTGTGGCCCGTACGCAACATCGTGCGGGATACGCTTCCGCTCCCGCCTTACCGGCCGAGGCGAATGGCCCGGGCGGATGCTCTAGCCCAGCCCCTTCCAGGGCTCCATGTCCTTGACCGCCCAATCTCCGCCCGAGGGGCGGCAGGCGGTGCCTTGCAGCTTGAGCGGCCGGGTCTGCGTCTGGACGCTGGCGATGAAGGCCCGGCAGATTTCGTCGGCGCGCAGGAACGGGCCGCCGACGGGCACGAAGGAGCCCTTGATGCCGGTTTGCGGATTGTCCCAGGAGACGGCGGCGCCATTGCCCTGCGGGTCGAGCGCGACCGACATGGCGCCATCCGCCCGGCGCAGATCCTCGGGGCCGAGCTCGCTGGCGAGGGTGCCCAGCCCGGCGGCCTTGTCCGGCCCCCGGCTCGGCAGGATGGCGGAGGTCGTCGCGACCTCGTCCTCGCTCTTGCTCGACAGGCCCAGGATCGGGAAGGACACCGAGCAGCCGGCGGCCAGCAGCCCCAACGCGACGGCAGCGACGCATGAGCGCATGGGCGCCACGCAGCGAGGAAGGCTTTGGAACGCCTCCGCCCCTGCCCTATATAAATCAGCCGCCCGAAACCGGATCACTTTGCGCTCGCCCAACGCCCACTTCCAATTGCTGAGGATTAGACTGTGCAACCGTTAACGAGCGGTGACTTCACCGAGGAAAACGAGCCTTTCGCGCTGTTTCAGAGCTGGTTGGACGAGGCGGTGAAGTCCGAGCCCAATGATCCGACCGGCATGGCGCTCTCCACCGTGGACAGCGATGGAATGCCCAACAGCCGCATGGTTCTGCTCAAGGGGCATGGGCCGGACGGCTTCGTGTTCTACACCAATACCGAGAGCCAGAAGGGCGAGGAACTACTCGGCCAGCCCAAGGCCGCGGCTCTCTTCCATTGGAAGAGCCTGCGCCGGCAGATCCGCATCCGCGGCACGGTCGCGCTCGTCACCGATGCCGAATCGGACGCCTATTTCCGGTCCCGCCCGCGCGACAGCCGAATCGGAGCCTGGGCCTCGCAGCAGTCGCGCCCGCTGGAGAGCCGCTTCGCACTGGAGAAGGCCGTCGCGAGCTATGCGCTCAAATTCGGCGTCGGCGAGATTCCGCGCCCGCCTTATTGGCGTGGCTTTCGCATCACCCCGGTCTATATCGAGTTCTGGCGCGACGGGGCCTTCCGCTTGCACGACCGCATCATCTTCCGCCGGGCCTCGCCATCCGAGCCCTGGACCAAGACGCGCTTCTACCCCTGAAGACACGCCTCTGCACTTGAGGACTCAAGACCCATGGCGATGCCGAAATTCGACTTTCCCCAGACTGAAGCGGGCAAGCGCCCGGTCATGCTGCTGACCGGCGCGAGCCGGGGCATCGGCCATGCCACCGTGATGCAGTTCGCCATGGCGGGCTGGCGCATCCTGTCCTGCTCGCGTCAGGCCTTTTCCGAGAAATGCCCCTGGCCGTCGGGGGCCGACGACCACATCCAGATCGATCTCGGCGATCCCGAGGACACGATGCGCGGCATCGCCGAGATCAAGAAGCGCCTCGCCGCCGAGGGCGGCAAGCTCAACGCGCTCGTCAACAATGCCGGCATCTCGCCGAAGGGGGCGAAGGGCGAGCGGCTGGGCGCCGCCACCACCTCCTTCAACGACTGGCACCAGGTCTTCCAGGTCAATTTCTTCGCGCCGATCATGCTGGCGCGCGGGCTCCTGGACGAATTGACTGCCGCGAAGGGGGCGATCGTGAACGTCACCTCGATCGCCGGATCGCGCGTCCACCCCTTCGCCGGCGCTGCCTACGCCACCTCCAAGGCCGCGCTCGCCAGCCTGACCCGCGAGATGGCCGCCGATTTCGGGCCGTTCGGGATCCGGGTGAACTCGATCTCGCCGGGCGAGATCGACACCGCCATCCTCTCGCCGGGCACGGAAAAGATCGTCGCGACCTTGCCGATGAAACGGCTCGGCAAGACAGAAGAGGTCGCCAAGGCGATCTACTTCCTCTGCACGGATGCATCGAGCTACGTCACCGGCTCGGAGTTGCACATCAATGGCGGGCAGCACGTTTGAGCTGGAGCCGCGCCCGATGACGGCGGGGGACGGCCAGGTCATCCGCTTCCCGGCGGTCGGCAAGGCGCCGGCGCGACCGGTTCTGGCCGCCTCCGTCGCGGTCTTCCGCGACGGCAAGGTGCTGCTGGCGACCCGCACCAAGCCTCCGGCCGACCGGCTCTGGTCCCTGCCCGGCGGCAAGGTCGAGGCCGGAGAGACGCTCGAGGAAGCAGCTTTGCGGGAGCTCGAGGAAGAGGTCGGTGTCACCGCCCGCATCCTCGGCTTCAACCGCCATGTCGAGATCTTCGGCCGCGATGCCAGGGGCGACGTCACGCATCATTTCGTCGTCGCCTCCTTCATCGGCGAATGGCTCTCCGGCGAGCCGCGTCCGGGGCCGGAGGCCGGCGCGGTGATGTGGGCCGATCCGCTGAGCCTCGGCGGTCTCGCCACCACGCGCGAGCTTGGCGAGGTGCTGCGCCGCGCCCACAAGCTGTTCACCGGGGGAGCCTCGGTGTGAGAGCGCTCGCCGCCGCGCTCGCCATGCTGCTCGCCGTCGCGCCCGTGGCGGCTCTCGCCCAGCAGCGCCCCGCCGCTCCGGCAGCAAAACCCGCACAGGGCGCGAAACCGGCCGAGCCCGTGCCGCCGGAGCCGGATGGTCCGCCCTACGAGCCGCAGCTCCTCCAGCTTGCCGAGATCATGGGCTCGCTCGCCTATCTGCGCACGCTCTGCGGCGGCAAGGAGGCTCAGGACTGGCGCGATCGCATGGCGGCCCTGATCGACGCCGAAGGCCGCACGCCGCAGCGGCGGGACCGCTTGACGGCCGCCTTCAACCGCGGCTTCAAGGCCTATTCGCTGACGCACCGGACCTGCACCGACGCCAGCCAGGAGGCCTCTTCCCGCCTCGCCGACCAGGGCCAGCAGCTCTCGCGGATGCTCGCGGGGCGCTATGGCGGATAGGCAACAGATGTTGCACGAATGCGATGTTCGGTGGAATTCTTGCGGTCGCGTTAACCTTTCCTAAACACCACGCTGGCGTGCCGCTCTGGCACGGCCTATGACGGGAACGTCATCAAACGTCGCGATCCGGGGCAGAACCGCCGCGATTCGCTCCAGCCAGAGGCAGCAGAGTCCCGTCTCGATGTCGATCCTTTCAGACGACCCGATGCTCGACCCGAACCTCCCCGAGGACCATGGCGACGCTCGCCGTGTTGCCTACGGTTATGTCGAGGACGCCTTTGCCGAAGGCCAGCAGGATGGGCTGGATTCCGACGCCATGGCCCACGCCGCGCTCTTCGCGGCCCTGCGCACCCTGGTCGAGACCTATGGCGAGGAGGCAACCGCCGTCTTCACCGAGGCTCTGCCCGAGAAGGTCCGCTGCGGCGCCTTCACCAGCGGCACGCGGCACTAACCAGCCGCCGCCCGCGCCTTCACGGCCCGCTCCGCCATCAGCGCCTGCTCCTTGACGTTACCAGTCAGCGCGACCGCCTGCTCGAAGGCCTCCGCCGCCTCCCGATGCCGGCCGAGCTTGGACAGAAGATCGCCGCGCACGCTCGGCAGCAGGTGATAGCGCTTGAGCGCGGGCTCCGCCGCCAGCGCCTCGACCAACTCCAGCCCCGCCGCCGGCCCCTCCGCCATGGCGACCGCGACAGCCCGGTTCAATTCCACGATCGGCGACGGCGCCACACGGGAGAGCACCGCATAGAGCGCCGCGATTCGCGCCCAGTCGGTCTCCTCGGCCGTACGGGCGCGGGCATGGCAGGCGGCGAGCGCGGCCTGCAGCAGATAGGGGCCGGGCGAAGCTCCCGCGAGCCGCTGTGCCTGCTCCAGCGCAGCAAGGCCGCGCCCGATCAGAAGCCGGTCCCAGCGGGCGCGGTTCTGGTCGAGCAGCAGGATCGGCTCGCCGTTCGGGCCGGTCCGCGCCCGCAGCCGCGAGGCCTGCAGCTCCATCAGCGCCACCAGCCCGTGAACCTCCGGCTCCTGCGGCGCCCGCGCCGCGATGATGCGCCCGAGCCTGAGCGCTTCCTCGCACAATGCCGGGCGCACCCAGTCGTCGCCGGACGTCGCGGCATAGCCCTCGTTGAAGATCAGGTAGACGACCTCCAGCACCGAGGCGAGGCGCTCGCCGAGCTCCGCCCCGGCCGGCACCTCATACGGCACTCTCGCATCGCTCAACGTCTTCTTGGCCCGCACGATGCGCTGCGCCATCGTCGGCTCCGGCACGAGGAAGGCGCGCGCGATCTCCTCGGTCGTCAGGCCGCCGATGAGCCGAAGCGTCAGCGCCACCCGCGACTCCTGCGACAGCACCGGATGGCAGGCTGTGAAAATCAGCCGGAGCAGATCGTCGCCGACCTCGTCATCCAGCGCCGCATCGAGATCGGGCATGGACGGGCCGTCGTCTTCGAGATCGCGGCCGAGCTCTTCCTGCTTGCGCCGCGCCATCGCCTCGCGACGGGCTGCATCGAGCGCGCGATGCTTGCCGACCTGCATCAGCCAGGCGGCGGGATTGCGGGGAACGCCCTCTTCCGGCCATTGCTTCAGCGCCGCGACCAGCGCGTCCTGCGCCAGCTCCTCGGCGCGGCCGATATCGCGCGTCAGCCGCACCAGGCCTGCGATCAGCCGGGGCGCCTCCATGCGCCAGACCGTCTCGACGGTGCGGTGTGTATCGCTTGCCGACATGGGAAGCGATACACACCATCAGCAGCCTGCGATGGCAAGCGGCGCGCTTCGCGTGCCGTTCAGCCCTTACCTTCGACTTCGCCCTTGAGGCGATCCCACTGCGCGGCGGTCTCCGGCGTGACGATCTCGCCGAAATCGGCCAGCTCGAACAAGGGCCGGATCTCGATTTCGGACGGGCCGGGCATCGGGTTGGGGCAGCGCTTGACCCAGGCGATCGCCTCCTCCAGCGAGGCGCATTCCCAGAGCCAGTAGCCGGCGACGAGCTCCTTGGTCTCGGCGAAGGGCCCGTCGACGACGGAGCGCTTGGCGCCGTCGAACTGGACGCGCGCGCCCTTCGAGCTGGGCTGCAGGCCGTCGCCGCCCTTCATGATGCCGGCTTTCACCAGCTCTTCGTTATAGGCCATCATCGCCTCGAGCAGCTCCTGGCTCGGCGGAGCGCCGGCTTCGCTGTCCTTCGTCGCCTTGACCATCACCATGAAACGCATCGGTTTTCTCCTTTGGAGGGACGGAGGCATCGCCTGCACCGTCCATTGAGTTGGATCTGGGATACCGGGCCGGCTCAGCCGGGGCGCTTCTCGAATTCGGCGCGCAGGTTATCCTTCCGTTCGCGCCGTTCCGGCGTCACCAACTCGCCGAAATCCTCCATCTCGAAGACGGGCCTGAGCTCGATTTCGGTGCCACCGTCGAAGGGCGCGCGCTTCAGCCACTCGACGGCCTCGTCGAACGACTTCACCTGCCAGAGCCAGAAGCCGGCCAGCAGCTCCTTGGTCTCCGCGAAGGGGCCGTCGGTGATCGCCCGCTCGCTGCCCGAGAAGCGCATGCGCAGCCCCTTGGAGGTCGGCTGCAGGCCTTCCGCGGCGAGCAGGATGCCGGCCTTGATCAGTTCCTCGTTGTAGGCGCCCATCTTCGCGAAGACGTCCGGGTCCGGCATCACGCCGGCTTCGCTGTCCTTGCTTGCCTTGACCAGAACCATCACACGCATCGGTCTTCTCCTTGGGTTTGGGAGAACCGGGCGGCTCCGGCGCGGACCGCCGAAACCCGTTCTCTGACTGCACGTCGAACGGGCGCGGCTCAAATCGACAGCGCCGGGAATCTTTTTTGATTTTTTTTTGCGGCGCCGCCCGCGTGCTCGTGCAGAGCCGAACGCGGGCGGCGCCGATCCGTTTCAGGCGCCGCGCGGCAGCGCCTCCAGGAAGCGGGCCGGCTCGCCTTGCGACGGCGTCGTCAATTCGCCCTCCCACATCACTTTCAGGCCACGCACATAGGTGCCGACGGGCCAGCCGGTGACGGTGACGCCGTCATAGGGCGTCCAACCGCATTTCGAGGCGATCCAGTCATTGGTGATGGTGTGCTTGCGCTTGAGGTCGACGATGGTGAAATCGGCGTCGTAGCCCACCGCGATACGGCCCTTCCCTTCCAGCCCGAAGATGCGCTGGGGCCCGGCGCTGCTGAGGTCGACGAAGCGCTCCAGCGAAAGCCTTCCGGCATTCACATGGTCGAGCATGATCGGCACCAGCGTCTGCACGCCCGGCATGCCGGAATGGCTCTCCGGATAGGGGTGGTGCTTTTCCTCATGCGTATGCGGCGCATGGTCCGAGCCGAGCACGTCGACGATACCCTGCTCGACGCCCCACCAGATTCCCTGGCGGTGATAGTCGTCGCGGATCGGCGGATTCATCTGGGCATAGTTGCCGAGCCGCTCGTAGCAGTCAGGCGCGACGAGGGTCAGGTGGTTCGGCAGCACCTCGACGGTCGCGACATCCTTGTGGTCCTTGAGGAAGACCATCTCCTCCGCCGTCGAGATATGCAGGATGTGGACTCGGGCGCCGGTCTGCCGCGCGATGCGCACCAGCCGCCTGGTGCAGGTCAGCGCCACTTCGGGCGAGCGCCAGACCGGGTGGCTCGACGGGTCGCCGGTGATGCGCAGCGGCATGCGCTCGCGCAGCATCGTCTCGTCCTCGGAGTGGAAGGCCGCGCGGCGGCGCGTGCGCTTCAGGATCTCGGCGACGCCCTGGTCGTCCTCGACCAACAGGTCGCCGGTCGAGGAGCCCATGAACACCTTGATGCCGGCCGCGCCCGGCAGCCTTTCGAGATCGGGCACATCGGCCGCGTTCTCATGCGTGCCGCCGACCCAGAAGGCGAAATCGCAATGCATGCGATGCCTGCCGCGCCTCACCTTGTCGGCCAGCGCCTCCGGCGTCGTCGTCTGGGGAATCGTGTTCGGCATCTCGAAGACGCAGGTCACGCCGCCAAGCGCAGCTGCGCGCGAGCCGGCCTCGAGATCTTCCTTGTGCTCGAGCCCGGGCTCGCGGAAATGCACCTGGCTGTCGATCACGCCCGGCAGGATGTGCAGGCCGTAGCAGTTCACGACCTCGCCGGCCGAGGCCTGGCTGAGATCGCCCAGCGCCATGATCTTGCCGCCGGTGATGCCGATGTCGCGCGTCACGCGGCCATCCTGATTGACCACCGTGCCGCCCTTGAGGATCACGTCGTAGGTCTGGGGCATGGCGGGTCTCCGGGAGGTTGAGCAAAGACGGGATGCAGCCTACCTATCGGCCAACGCGCCGTCCCGGAAGCCCAAACAGTTTTCGGGTGGCGACATCATCCCCATTCGGCTGACGAACCTCGACCCGACATCAGAACTGGACCGGCTGCCCATGTCCGCCACAAGATTGATCGATCGCGGCGTCATCCGCGTCAGCGGCGAGGATGCCCGCGACTTCCTCCAGAACATCGTGACCAACGAGATGGACGAGGTGACGCCGGAGCGGGCCGGCTATGGCGCGCTGCTGACACCGCAGGGCAAGATCCTCTGCGATTTCTTCGTCGTCGCGCTGCCGGCGGAAGATGGCGGCGGCTTCCTGCTCGATACGCCCCTGCTCCAGACCACCGATCTGATGAAACGCCTGAAGCTCTACAAGCTGCGCGCCAAGGTGGCGCTCGACGACCTGACCGAGTCCAGCGCCGTCCTCGCTTCCGCCGATGGTGCGCCGCTGCCGGCCGATGCCGGCTTCGTCTATGACGACCCGCGCCTGCCGGCGCTCGGCCAGCGCGCCATCGCGGATGCTGCCGGGATCGACAGCCTCGTCGATGCCGAGCCGGAGGCTTATCATGCCCGCCGCGTCGCGCTCGGCATGCCCGCAGGCGGGCGCGACTTCCCCTATGGCGACACCTTCCCGCACGAGGCCCTGCTCGACCAGCTCGGCGGCGTCTCTTTCAAGAAGGGCTGCTATATCGGCCAGGAGGTCGTCTCCCGCATGCAGCATCGCGGCACCGCCCGCACCCGCGTCGTGCCCATCGTCTTCGACGACGGCATCGCCACCGAAACCGGCGCCGAGGCGACAGCCGGCGGCAAGACGCTCGGCACCATCGGCTCGGGCGCGAACGGCAAGGCGCTCGCCCTGCTCCGGCTCGACCGGCTGGCCGATGCGCTCGCAGCCGGGCAGACGCCGCTCGGCGGCGGCCTCGCCTTCCATCTGGCGGAAAAGCCGGGCTTCATCGGCTTCCCCTTCCCCGGCGAGCCGGGCTTCGGAGCCGCCGCAGGAGCCGTCCTATGAGCCAGACAGCTCTCCTGAGCGAGGCAAGTGTCTCCAGCGAGGAACGCATCGCGATCGAGGGGCCGGACGGCAAATTCCGCTGCCGCTGGCCGGGCACCGATCCGCTCTACCTCGCCTATCACGACACCGAATGGGGCGTGCCGGAGTATGATTCCCGCGCGCTCTGGGAGAAGCTGATCCTCGACGGCTTCCAGGCCGGGCTGTCCTGGATCACGATCCTCAGGAAGCGCGACGCCTTCCGCGCCGGCTTCGCCGGTTTCGAGCCGGAGGCGGTCGCTCGCTTCACCGAGGCCGATGTCCAGCGCCTGCTCGCCAACCCCGGCATCATCCGCCATCGCGGCAAGATCGAGGGCACGATCAAGAGCGCGCAGGCCTATCTCAGGCTGAGCGAGCGCGAGCCCTTCGCCGACTTTCTCTGGAAGCATCTCGACGGCCGCGTCCTCCAGAACAGCTTCCGCACCCAGAACGAGGTGCCGACGCAGACGAAACTCTCCGAGGCGATCTCGAAGGAGCTGAAGAAAGCCGGCTTCACCTTCTGCGGCCCGACCATCGTCTACGCCTTCATGGAGGCCTGCGGGCTGGTCAACGACCACCTGACCGGCTGCTTCCGCTGGAGCGAATGCGCGGCGCTCGCGCGCGACAGCCGCCCCGCCGCCTGATGCCCCGCGCCCCCGAACAGCCGCGCGCCTGGCAGCGCATGCTCTCGGGCCGGAGGCTCGACCTGCTCGACCCCTCGCCGCTCGATGTCGAGATCGAGGACATCGCCCATGGCCTCGCCCGCGTCGCCCGCTGGAACGGCCAGACGCGCGGCGCCCATTCCTTCTCGGTCGCGCAGCATTGCCTGCTGGTCGAGGCGATCGCCGGCCATCTCAATCCCGACTGGAGCGACGCATGGCGAATGATGGCGCTGCTGCACGATGCGCCAGAATACGTCATCGGCGACATGATCTCGCCCTTCAAGGTGGTGATGGGCGACGCCTATAAGAGCGTGGAACTGCGTCTTCTGACGGCGATCCATCTGCGCTTCGGATTGCCCGCCGCGACGCCCGCTTTGCAGAAGCGCAGGACCAAGGAGGCCGATACCATCGCGGCCTTCTTCGAGGCGACGCAGCTCGCCGGCTTCGGCCGGCAGGAGGCGCTCAAGTTCTTCGGCCGGCCGCAGGCGCTGCCGCCCGCGGTTCTCGCCTGGCTCGAACCGCTCGACACCGAGACGGCGCAGGCGCGTTTCCTGGCGCGCTTCGGCGAGCTTACTGCGTCAGGCGGACCTGGCTGATCTCGCCTGCGATCGACTTGAAGATCGGACTGAGCTGGGAGGCGGCCGTCACTTCATAGTACATGGCCGGGTCCGAGGCGCAGTTGCGCAGCAGCGTCGCGTTCCCGTCCATGACGCGGATCGTGTAGACGGTGACCCCGGTCGCCTTGATATTGTTGCAGGCAAGTGTCGTCCGCGCATCGACGGCGGAACTGGAAGCGGAGCCGTTGCCGTCCCAGCGATTCTTCGTGTTGTCGCCGTCGGTCAGCAGGATCATGTACTTCTTGAGGCGCGGCGTCGAAGCCGGTTTGGCCTCCGTGAACGGATCGCTCGGGCTCAATGTTGCCATGCCCCAGATCGCGCCGATCGTGATGTTGGTCGCGCCGGTCGGCTGCATCGTGTTCACACGCGCCGTCAACGCCGACCAATCGCTGGTCAGCGGCAAGATCTTCGCCTGTGTCGAAGGTGAATAGGTGTCGCAGAAATCGGCCGGATACATCATGGAATTGTTCGGGGAGCCGTCACCATCGGTGACATCGTAGCTCTTGTCGCGATCCGTCACGCAGCCCTGCCAAGCCGCCTTGGTGATCGTCGTCGTCGTGCAGGTATAGGGCCAGTAGCTGCTGCACGTCGTCTGCGTCTGGTCCCAGCGCAGCCACGGCGCGGTCTTCAGGCTGGTGTCGAGAACGACGCGCGTCGAGAACGGGACGATCGAGATCCTGATCTGGTCCGTTTCCTGGGTGGCGTCCTTCATGATCTGGATCAAATCGAGCGACGCCTGCTTCAGCGCCGCCATCTTGCCGTTCGCGGACATCGAGCCGGTGTTGTCGAGCACGAGGGCAAGCTCGATGGTGTTCAACCCCCAGGTCGACTGGCTCGAGCTGGACACGGCGAGGTTGTCTGTCCCGAGGACCCGCGCAATGGTCGTCGGCACCTGCGCATTGGCCACGATTTTGACGGTGCGCGCCGTGCGGTCGATGCTCACCTGGGCATCGGTGAACTCGCTTTTCACGTCTGCAGGCAGGTTGTCCTTGAGCCAGGCATTGACCCGTGCGGTTAGCTGCGCATCGGTGAGCTTCTGCGCGTCGCGCGCCGCCATCAGGGCGGCGGAGTCGATCGCGGCGTTCAGCGACTGCCGGGCATTGCTGGCGCGCGAATAATCGACGGCCACGCCGACGACACCCATCAGCGGCACCAGGGCAAGCCCGAACAGCATCAGGATGTTGCCGCTCTGGTCCTTGCGGAACCGGCCTATCATGTCACGCAGGGAACCGAACTTGCTCATTATCCTCTCACCCCCGGCCGAATTGGCATATTCGACGGGGCGAGCCTTGGGCGCCGGAACTTACAAATTACTAAAACCGATTTGAGGAAGTCGGACCTATCTGCGCATTTTGAAGGAAAAGCCGATGCCGCTGTGTCATACGGCGCTAGCTCGCCCACAAAAAGCAACCCTGACGTGTATGACCCTCACCTCTCCCGGTATATGATATTATTTCCCTGTAGGAAAAAGTGATCGTCATTTTTTCTGGATTTCGAAATGACCCGTTTCGAGCCAGCATCGACCCAATGTTTCAGGAGGAATGCTGATGTCCGACATCCCCTCGCTCGATCTGCCGGCCGGCATCGTCGTCAAGGGTGCGCTCGCGCACCGCTTCGATGAAATTCTGACCCGCGATGCCCTCACTTTCGTCGCGGAGCTGCACCGGCGCTTCAACGAGACGCGCAAGCGCCTGCTCGCGCTCCGGGCCGAGCGCCAGAAGCGCTTCGACGCCGGCGAGACGCCGGACTTCCTGGCCGAAACCAAGCATATCCGCGAAGGCGACTGGACCGTCGCGCCGATCCCGGCCGACCTCCTCGATCGCCGCGTCGAGATCACCGGCCCGGTCGATCGCAAGATGATTGTCAACGCGCTGAATTCCGGCGCCAAGGTCTTCATGGCCGATTTCGAGGATGCCTCCTCGCCGGTCTGGGCCAATATGATCGAAGGCCAGATCAATCTGCGGGACCGCTGGGCGAACAGGATCGACTTTACCGATCCGACGAACGGCAAGGACTACAAGCTCAAGGACAAGCCGGCCGTCCTGATCATCCGCCCGCGCGGCTGGCACCTGCCGGAGCGCCATATCGAGATCGATGGCGAGGAAGCCTCGGGCTCCCTGGTCGATTTCGGGCTCTATGTCTTCCACAACGCCAAGGTGGCGCTGGCCGCCGGCTCCGGCCCCTATTTCTACCTGCCGAAGCTGGAGAGCCACCTCGAAGCCCGGCTCTGGAACGACGTCTTCGTCGCCGCCCAATCGGCGCTCGGCCTAAAGAACGGCACGATCAAGGCGACCGTCCTGATCGAGACCCTGCCCGCCGCCTTCGAGATGGACGAGATCCTCTACGAATTGCGCGAGCACATGGCCGGCCTCAATTGCGGCCGCTGGGACTACATCTTCTCCTTCATCAAGAAGCTCGCCCGCAACAAGGCCTATGTCCTGCCGGATCGTTCGCAGGTCGTGATGTCCAAGGCCTTCCTGCGCGCCTATTCGCTGCTGCTGATCAAGACCTGCCACAGGCGCGGCGCCTTCGCGATGGGCGGCATGGCTGCCCAGATCCCGGTCAAGAACAACCCGGAGGCCAATGCCGCCGCCTTCGCCAAGGTCAAGGCCGACAAGGAGCGCGAGGCCGGCGACGGCCATGACGGCACCTGGGTCGCCCACCCCGATCTCGTCCCGGTCGCCATGGAGATGTTCGACCGGCTGATGCCGCAGGCGAACCAACTCGGCAAGAAGCGCGACGACGTCTCGATCGGCGCCAAGGACCTGCTCGAAGTCCATCAGGGCACGCGTACCGAGGAAGGCTTCCGCGAGAACATCCGCGTCGGCGTGCAGTATATCGAGGCCTGGCTGCGCGGCCGCGGCGCGGTGCCGATCTACAACATGATGGAGGACGCTGCGACCGCCGAGATCAGCCGCGCCCAGATCTGGCAGTTCGTCCAGTACGGCGTCGAACTCGAAGGCGGGATCAAGGCCGATGCGGCGCTATTCAAGCGCTGCCTGCCCGAGGAGATGGAACGCGTGAAGGGCGAGCTCGGGCCTGAGAACTATGCCAAGGGCCGCTTCCCCGAGGCGATTGCGCTCTTCGAGACGCTGTCGCTGGCGCCGAACTTCGAGGACTTCCTCACCGTGCCGGCCTACGCCAAGCTCGCCTGACGGCCAGACTCGGATGATCGCAAAGAGGGCGCCGTCTTAGGACGGCGCCCTTGTCGTTTGAGTACCTCAGCCATGGTGCAGGGACCAGAGGACGCGGATGCCGATGACCGCCGCCATCAGGGCGATCGAAACGCAAAGATGCAGCACATCGGCCTTCCAGCCGCCGGCGGAGACGCGCCTTGTGCTTTGATAGACCGCCTCGCGGCGGCGACGGTAACTGCCGATCACGGACATGAGAGCCTCCTTCGAGAGCGGGGAGCCGTTGGCGCGGTGTCAGCGCCGCCCGGCCACCCCTGCGGCGGTGCGGCCGAGAGACTGCGCCGTCATGGTTTCCGGGAGCGGGCGCGGCAGGTCCTCGATCGCCTCGCGGACGAGTGGAACCAGCTCCGGCCGTGCGGGTGTCAACGGCGCCCGGTAAGCGGCTTCGATGCCCGGATGGAGCAGCGAGAGCGCGAGCTTGACGAGGATCGGATCGGGTTCTTTCGCCAGCAGGTCGAGCAGCGGGATGAGCCGCCGTTGCAGGATCTGCGCCTGGCCGTAGAACTCGGAGCGCGCCGCGTTCTCCAGCCGCGCCAGCCAATGCGGAGCGAGATTGCCGATGCTGGTGATGGCGCCGCAGCCTCCGGCGAGCAGATAGGCCGGAAGTGTTTCGGCCGCGCCGGTCAGGCGCATGAAACGGCGGTCGCGGATCCTGGCGATCCGGTCGCAGCGAATAAGATCGCCACGCCGCTCCAGGATGCCGACGATGTTCGCCGCCCCTTCGAGCCGCTCCAGCGTCTCGAGCGCGATCTCGACGCCGCAGCGATCCGGATCGTTGTCGAGGATGATCTCGAGCCCGGTCGCCTGCGCGACGGCCAGCGCATGGGCGGCAAGCCCGGCCCGGGTCGGCCGGCTGTAATAGGGCATGCGCAGCAGCAGGGCCGAGGCGCCAGCCTTCTCCGCCGCGACGACCGCCGCGACCGTATCGGCCGTGCCGTAAGTTCCGGCGGCCGCGATGACGGGAAAGTGCCGGCCCGCGATGCTGCGCGCTGCGGTCAGCAGCGACTGTTGCTCGCGGTCGGTCAGCGCGGAGATTTCACCGGTCGCGGTACCGACCACGATGCCGTCTGCGCCCTGTGCGATCTGCCAGGCGATCAGGCGCTCCAGCGCGCCGTAATCGATCGCCCCGCCGTCGAACGGCGTGACCAGCGCCGTGAACATGCCGTGAAGCCAGTGGTTCATGGCATGCCTCAGAGGAGACGCAGCCGTCTCGCCGTCATCCGGACGGCGCGTGGCCGATGGGCCGTCTCGGCCGCGGCATAGCGCAAGGCAGCGCTCCGATCGGCGAAAATGCCGCCGCCGCGGCCATGCGTCTCGATGGCGAGCCAATGCCCTTCGGCATCGCGGCCGATGAGGAAGGCGGGAGGATCGGCGAAACGCCTGTGATGGATCTGGTTCATAATCCTGGTTTCCGAACGGCCTTTGGGACCGCACGGAAAAGGATAGGGTCGCAGCCATAGCCGTTCGAGACGGACTCCGGTCCCGGAACATCAAGATCGCATAGGATTTCGCCGGAGCGCCTCACAGGGCGCTCCGGCGGCCGTTCAGCCCGCCTTCTTCGCCTGGAGCAGCAGCACCTCGATCTTGAAACTGCCATCGGGCTCGGTGTCGAAATAGTCGGTGATCGCCGAGGAGACGGAGGTCTGCAGCGCCCGGATCGCCTCGACCTGCAGCTTCGGCGTGTTCATCCGCTCGACCCAGGACTTGAACTCCAGCCGCATCCGGAAGCGCGTGGCGACTTCGGCCTGGAAGCCGGCGCGGGCGACCGCCGCCTCCCATTCGGCGCGGGTGTAGTTGCGGCCATGCGAGCAGTCGCGCAGGATCTCGATCGCCTGGAAATAGCTGTCGGCAAGCGGGTTCGACGGCGCGACCGTGTCCGACATCACCAACTCGCCACCGCTCTTCAGGACGCGCGCCGCCTCGCGCAGGCCAGCATCGACATCGCGCCAGTGATGGGCGCTGAAACGGCTTACCACCATGTCGAAGGAGCCGTCCGCGAAGGGCAGCTTTTCCGCCGGCCCCTGCTGCGTCACGATATTGCGCAAGCCCCGCTTGCCGGCCGCGTCGGCCACCACCTGCAACATCTCGGACGACAGGTCATAGGCCACGACCTCGCCGACGAAGGGCGCGATGTTGAACGAGGCATGCCCCCCGCCGCAGCCGAGATCGAGCACGCGCGCGCCGTCCCGCCCCTTCGCCAGCGCCGCCAGCGCATCGAGATCCGCGCTCTGCGCATGCACCGCGCTGTGCAGATAAGCCTCGGCGCGCGATCCGAACTGCGCGCCCACCAGGGCTTCGTGGCTGCCTTCCGACATCGTGTGATCTCCGTTCGATCGATGATGGCAGCCGGCTTAGCACGCACTTATAACTAGCTTCAGAGAGAAGTTTTAACTGGTATAAATTGCACCATGATAGCTGCGTCATGATATCCGGCCCCTCACCCGAGCAGCGCCGCGAGCTCGGCGATTTCGTGCGCACCCTGCGCGAGCGGCTGAAGCCGTCCGGCATCGGCCTGCCGGATGGCGGGCGGCGGCGCACCCCCGGCCTGCGCCGCGAGGAGGTGGCGCAGCTCTGCGGGCTGAGCGTGACCTGGTACACCTGGCTCGAACAGGGGCGGGAGATGGCGCTCTCGCCGCTGGCGCTGGCCCGTTTCGCCGGGGCGCTGCGTCTCGGCCGGGCCGAGCGAGCCTATCTCTTCGAGCTTGCCGGCCGGCGCGACCCCGAACAGGGCGACAGCGAAAGCCATGCCGTGCCGCCCGATGTCCTCGCCTGCGTCGGCCTGATCGCCGCCCCCGCCTATGTCCTCGATCGCGGCTGGACGGCGCTTGCCTGGAACGAGCCGGCCAGCCGCCTCTTTCGTGGCTGGCTGGACGACGACGCCGATCGGAACCTGCTGAACTTCATCTTCCTCGCCCCGGCCGCGCCGGCCCTTATCTGCGACTTCGAAAATCGGGCGCGCCGCGTCGTCGCGGAATTTCGCGCCGATGTCAGCGCCCATCTGAACGAGCCCTCGATCCGCAAGCGGATCGAGGAGTTGAGCGAGCGCAGCGAGGCCTTTGCGCGCTACTGGCGCGAACGCGTCGTGCTGGAGCGCGAAGGCGGCGAACGCACCTTCAACCATCCGGCGCAGGGCCGGCTGGCCTATCATCAGGTCAGCTTCACGGTCGCGAGCCAGCCGGAGCTGAAGCTGTCCATGCTCGTTCCGGCGGAAGGGACGACGGCCGACGCGCTTTGACATCGCCCCCCTCGGCGCGCTCAATCCCGCCCCCTGTTCGCCGGATTCGCCGCATGCGGTATCGCTTCTTGTCTCTCGCCACGGCTGCCTTGCTGGCTGCCTCATTCGCTCAGGCTGCGACGCTCGCACCGGAGCAGCGCTTCAAGACCGTCAGCGATTTTGCCGGGAAGAAGCCCGGAAAGGCCGCGCATGACGTCAGCGGCCTCGCCTGCATGCCTGTCGCCAACGGCGCCCAGCGCTGCCTGCTGATCAATGACGAAGGCGCCTTCGCCCAGTTCGCGGAGATCGCCGAGAACCGGATCACGCCGGGCGCCACCTTGCCGATTATCGGCGACGAAGCCTCGCCGGCCGTGCTGGGCACAGCCCCGCAGGGCATCTGCAAGAAGCCCGGCCGCTTCGGCGAGCTCGACGGCGAGGCCGTCACCTATGCCGATGGCGCCTTCTACATCGCGGGCTCGCATGGCTGCTCGCGCAAGAGTGGCGAGTTCCGGCTCTCGGCCTTCCATCTCGCGCGTCTTCGCGTCGACGCAACCGGTGCGCCGGCCGGGCAGGTCGAGCTGACCTATCGCCTGAGCGATGTCCTGCGCCGCGCGGGCGAGGCCGGCGCCTTTTTCGGCAAGAGCCTGATGGACGATAACGGCCTCAATGTCGAAGGCCTCGCGGCGCAGGGCGACACGCTCTGGGTCGGGCTTCGCGCACCCTCGCTCGGCGGGCGTGTCTTCCTGGTCGGAGCCTCGCTCAAGGAGCTGTTCGCGCCGGGCCATGCGCCGGCAACAGAGGCACCGCGCGTGGTTGCGCTGCCGGCCGGGCCGGATCGCGGCATCCGCGATCTCGCCCCCCTTCCCGGCGGGCGGCTGCTCGCGCTGATCGGGCCGGCGCAGGAGCAGCAACGGCCTTATGCCCTGCTGCTGGTCGACCCCGCCCGGCCCGATGCAGCCGCCGATCTCGGCGAGTTGCCGGAGCGGCGCAACGCGAAGGCCGAATCCCTGACGGTGCTCGCGCAGCAGGGCCGCAAGCTCGATGTCCTCATCGGCTATGACGGCCCGCGCAACGGCCATTTCGAATCCTACCACCTGCAACTGCCCTGAGAGATTGAAGCGAAGCCATGGATTTCATGCCCTGCCTGACCGAAGCCGTCGCACGCTATCGCAGCGAGGTCGCGGGCTCCCGCGAGCATCTCTCGCTGCTGCGCTGGCAGATCGAGCAAGGCCATGCCCTCGACCGGCGCGAGACCTTTCCCGGCCACGTCACCACCAGCGCCTTCGTGCTCTCTCCCGACCACGCCCGCATCCTGCTGATCGACCATGTCGTCATCGGCCGCTGGCTCCAGCCCGGCGGGCATTGGGAGGAGGCCGAGCACTTCCACCAATCGGCGGCGCGCGAGGCGGTCGAGGAGACCGGCGTGCAGGATTTGCAGCTCCACCCCTGGCATCGCGAGGCGGATGTCCCCTTCGCCATCGACAGCCATGACGTGCCGGGCAAGCCCGCTCGCGGCGAGCCGGACCATGTCCATCACGACCTGCAATATCTCTTCCTCGCCGACCCGGCCCGGCCGCTCGTCGCTCAGGTCGAGGAGGTGCATGCCGCCGCCTGGAAGCCGGTGGAGGAGCTGGCGGCGATCGCGCCGCGCGCGCTGGCCCGGATCGCGATGCTGGCCCTGCCCGGTTGATTGTTGCGGCGGCGCAACATGTAATATTATTACGAAAAGAGAGCCTCCCCTCTCTCGCTTCCCCGTCATCGGCGCGCCATAGTTTGGTCGAAAGCGATTATGCTATTGCGAATCAATCGCAATAGCATAAGGTCATTGCTCACCCCGCCGGAGCCGCCATGCCGACAGCCCTTCTTCTTCTGTTGCAACGCCGCAACAGCCGAACGGATTGCCGAAATACCTATGGCTCTTTTATCGCGGAAAGCGGGCCGCGAATGCATCATCACACCGATCCGAGTGACTGAGCACACTTTGCACGCACGGTGCCCCGCCCCTCCTCAACTGGAATGTCCGCGATGAAGCTGGCCTCAGCCCTCCTCTCCTCCCGCCTCGCCTTCGCGTTCCTCGGGGCCTGCGTCGCCACCGCAGGCGCTGCCGCCGACCTGCCCTCCCGCAAGGGCGCGCCCGCGGCACCTGCGCCGGTCGTCTCCCGCTGCACCGAGAGCGAGGGCATTCCGACCGACGCCTTCGGCTTCACCACCGGCTCCGACGTGGCCGATGTCGGCTCCTTCGGCCCCAGCCTGACCTATAATGGCGGCTTCGGCACCCGGGTCGGCACCTCCAACAGCCACGGCTTGACGCTGCAGGGCTCCTACGGCCTGTTCCCCTGCGCCGAGGTCGGCCCCTATGTCCTCGGCAATTTCACCGATGCTTCGGCTGGCGGCATCAGCGCCGATTCGCGCGGCTACGGCGCCGGCGTCGAGATGAAGTACCGCTTGCTCGGCCGCGACATGCACGGCATCGGCCTGACGCTGGTGATCGACCCGAGCGTTACCCGCACCGATCCCGACGGCATCGCCCGCAACTTCACCACCTACAATACCGGCATCCGCCTCTTCGCCGATAAGACGCTGATCCCGAACACGCTCTATGCGGCGGTGAACGTTTCGCAGGACCTGACCTGGACCGGCCCCTCGCCGTATGGCCGCTCCTCGACGCTGACGCTCGCCGGCTCGCTCGCCTGGCAGGTGCAAGACGGGCTTTATCTCAGCGGCGAGGTCCGCCACATGCGCAAGCACAACGAGCTCGGCTTCGACAAGGAGGCCGGTTACGCCACCTATGTCGGCCCCGGCGTGTTCTGGCAGGCGACGAAGCAGCTCGCCCTTTCGGCAGCCTACAACATCCAGGTCGCCGGCAAGGCCAAGGGCCAGCCCGGCGATCTCGACCTGACCAATTTCAGCCAGCATCTCGTCAAGGTGAAGCTGGGCTACAGCTTCTGACGATCCAATCGAGGCCTCAGCCCTCATCCTGAGGAGCCGCGAATGCGGCGTCTCGAAGGATGAAGGCTGGGTCATGATTTTGCGCAAAGCGAAGAGCGGTAGCGGCAACGCTGCCGCTCTTTTCGTTTCGGCCCGCTTCGCGCGTTGACATACTCCCCCTCAGTACCATAGCGTCGCGGCAACCGGAGCCGCGGTGCCCATGCCTCATACGCCTGAAGAGAAAAAGCGCGCCGTCACGCGGCTGCGCCGGATCAGGGGGCAGACCGATGCCCTGATCGCGGCCGTCGAGCGCGGCGAGGAATGCGGTGCGCTGTTGCAGCAGCTCGCAGCGCTCCGCGGCGCGGCGACCGGGCTGATGGCGGAGGTGCTCGAAAGCCATCTGCGCGAAACCATGCAAGCCGGCGCCGGCCCGGCCATCGGCTCCGCCGATGACGCGAACGAAGACGAGATCGCCGCCATCATGCGCGTGATCCGCCCCTATCTGAAATGAACAGCCTGAAAGAAGGAACCGCCCGATGAAGACCCGCGCCGCCGTCGCCTGGGAAGCCGGCAAGCCCCTCACCATCGAGACCATCGAGATCGGCGGCCCCAAGGCTGGCGAGGTTCTCGTCGAGGTGATGGCGACCGGCATCTGCCACACCGACGCCTATACGCTCTCGGGCCTGGATTCGGAGGGCAAGTTCCCGGCGATCCTCGGCCATGAGGGTGCCGGCATCGTGCGCGAGGTCGGCGCCGGCGTCACCACGCTCAAGGTCGGCGACCACGTCATCCCGCTCTACACGCCGGAATGCCGCAATTGTAAGTCCTGCCTGTCGCGGCGCACCAATCTCTGCACCTCGATCCGCTCCACCCAGGGGCAAGGCGTCATGCCGGACGGCACCTCGCGCTTTTCCTGCGATAGCGGCGAGATCTTCCACTACATGGGCTGCTCGACCTTCGCGAACTTCACGGTCCTGCCCGAGATCGCGCTCGCCAAGGTCCGCGAGGACGCCCCCTTCGACAAGATTTGCTATATCGGCTGCGGCGTGACGACCGGCATCGGCGCGGTGATCTACACGGCCAAGGTCTGGCCGGGCGCCAACGTCGTCGTCTTCGGGCTGGGCGGTATCGGCCTCAACGTCATCCAGGGCGCCCGCATGGTCGGCGCCGACAAGATCATCGGCGTCGACATCAATCCGGCCAAGCAGGAGATGGCGCGCAAGTTCGGCATGACCGACTTCATCAACCCGAAGGAGATCGGCAACGACAAGGTCGTGCAGGCGATCGTCGATCTCACCGGCGGCGGCGCCGATTTCTCCTTCGACGCCACCGGCAACACCAATGTGATGCGCCAGGCGCTGGAATGCTGCCATCGCGGCTGGGGCGAGTCGATCGTCATCGGCGTGGCCGAGGCCGGCAAGGAGATCGCGACGCGCCCCTTCCAGCTCGTCACCGGCCGCGTCTGGAAGGGCACGGCCTTCGGCGGCGCGCGCGGGCGCACCGATGTGCCCAAGATCGTCGACTGGTACATGGAGGGCAAGATCAACATCGACGACCTGATCACCCACAAGCTGAAGCTCGAGGAGATCAACCACGGCTTCGACCTGATGCATGAAGGCAAGTCGATCCGCAGCGTTGTGGTCTATTGAGGCGTCGTTTTGCCGCCTCATCTGTGAGGCAGTGAAGCATCCTCAGTCATTCCGGGGCAGCGCGAAGCGCTGAACCCGGAACCCGCGACGGGGCATGACGCTTGAACAAGCCGACTGGGCAAGGGCTCGCCCGGTCGTCGGTCCGGATTCGATCCTGACGGATCGCCCCGGAACGACAAAAGCGCGCGCCGCAAGAAAGGACCCCGCATGGAACTCCTCTCCGCCTCCAAGGCCTTCGGCGGCTCGCAGCGCGTCTATCGGCATGAGAGCACGGCCTGCGCCTGCCCGATGACCTTCGCGATCTACCTGCCGCATCAGGCGGAGGAAGGGCCGGTGCCGGTGCTGTGGTATCTTTCCGGCCTGACCTGCACCCACCAGAACGTCATGGACAAGGGCGAATACCGCGCGGCGGCTGCCGCCAACGGCATCGCCGTCATCTGCCCGGACACCAGCCCGCGCGGCGAGGACGTGCCGGACGAGCCGGGCAACTGGCAGTTCGGCTCGGGCGCGGGCTTCTACCTCGACGCCACCCAGGCCCCCTATGCCGCGAACTACCGCATGGAGAGCTATATCCGCGACGAGCTGCCGGAGCTGGTCGCCCGGAACTTCCCGCTCGACATGTCCCGTCAGGGCATTTTCGGCCATTCCATGGGCGGCCATGGCGCGATCACGCTCGCCCTCAAGAACCCGGAGCGCTACCGCTCCGTCTCCGCCTTCGCCCCGATCTCGCAGCCCTCGACCGCCGGCTGGTCGCGCCCGGCCCTCGAGAAATATCTCGGCCCCGACGAGGCCGGCTGGCGCGCCTACGACTCGACCCTGCTGATCGCGGACGGGCATCGCCTCAAGGAACTGCTCGTCGATCAGGGCGGCGCCGACGGCTTCCTCGAGGAGGGCCTGCGCCCGCAATTGCTCGAGATCGCCTGCGCCACCGCCGGCATCCCGCTGCAGCTCACGCTGCGGGAGGGTTACGATCACTCCTACAACTTCGTCTCCACCTTCATGGCCCAGCACATCGCCTGGCACGCCGAGCGCCTCTTCGCCTGAACGGCCTGAGGGAACGGCCGTCCCCGCATCGCGTTGAAGCTGTCACAGCCTCAACACGGCTCGGGGGGCCATCATGGCAAAGAGATCCAAGCGCCGCCTGCCGCAGAGCGACCGCTCGTTCTTCACGCGCCTCTCTCAGCGCGTCGCCCACTGGTCCGGCAAGCCGCAGACGTTCTTCGGCGCGGCGATCATCATCGTGATCTGGGCCCTGTCGGGGCCGTTCTTCGGCTACAACGACACCTGGCAGCTGGTCATCAACACCTCGACGACCATCGTCACCTTCCTGATGGTCTTCATCATCCAGAACAGCCAGAACCGCGACACCGCCGCCATGCAGATCAAGCTCGACGAGCTGATCCTGAAGCTGGAGGGCGCGCGCGAGGAGCTGCTCGATCTCGAAGAGCTCGACGAGGAGAAGATCGAACACTTCCGCTCGGAATTCGAGGCGATGGCGGCAAAGGCACGCCAAACCCTGCAAAAGGTCGCGACCGAGGACAAAGCGCCCCCTTCAACCAAAAAGTAAGGTTAGCCGTTAGGGTTAAGTCTCGTTTAAGAAATCGCTGGCATGGTCCTGCGCAACGGTAACTGCGCGGGACTGCGTCCTTGTCCTTGCGCGCAACGCGAAGGATCCTGCCATGGGCAGCCTGAAATCCATTGCGCTTGGGGGCGCCCTGGCCCTCAGCGCCGCTGCGGCAGCCCATGCCGCCGATTTCCTGCCTCCCCCGCCCCCGATGGAGCCGCCGGTGCTCAAGGGCACGATCTCAAGCGGCATCTATCTGCGCGGCGATGTCGGCGTCGGCGTTCAGAGCGTCAGCAAGTACCATCAGGACGATGTCGCCGAGTTCGGCGGCAGCTTCTTCGGCAAGAGCGACAACTCCACCTTCTTCGCCGGCCTCGGCATCGGCTACCGCTTCAACAACTGGCTGCGCTTCGACGTCACCGGCGAGTATCGCGGCGCCGGCCAGATCGGGGTGAACGACATCGTCTTCAACCCCTTCAACAACGGCAACCAGACCAACACCTACAAGGGCAACCTGACCTCCCTGGTCACGCTGTTCAACGGCTACTTCGATCTCGGCACCTGGAATTGCCTGACACCCTATATCGGCGCCGGTATCGGCTTCACGCAGAACCGCATTGCGGGACTGACCGATCAGGGCGCGTTGTTCGGCAACTTCGTCGGTCCGACGCTGGGCTATGCCAACACCGGCACCAAGACCAATGTCGCCTGGGCGCTCATGGCCGGCGTCGGCTACGAGGTGAACAAGAACCTCACCCTCGAACTGGGCTATCGCTACCTCAATCTCGGCGACGCCCAGTCGGGCCGCCTCATCAACGCCTTCACGGGCCAGATCCAGGGCCCGCTCAAGGCCAAGGACATCGACAGCCACGATTTCCGCATCGGCATGCGCTGGAACTTCGGCGACCCGAATTGCTGCGGCACACCCGAGCCCGCGCCGGTCGCCTACATGCCGCCGCCGACGGTGCGCAAATACTGAGGCTCACGGCCTTCCGACAAGCGAACGGCGCGGATTATCTCCGCGCCGTTCTGCTTTTGCGTCTCTTCGAGACATCTGCTCGCGCGGTCATCCCGCGCGGGCTGTGCTGGAAAAACTCCCCGTCAGCGCAGCAGCGACTGCCCGGTCATCTCGGCCGGCTGGGCGAGCCCCATCAGCGCCAGCAGCGTCGGCGCGATATCGGCGAGCCGGCCCTCTGCCAATGCCCTGCCCTGCCCGCCGATCAGCATCAGCGGCACCGGATTGGTGGTGTGGGCGGTATGCGGCTTACCGGTGACCGGATCGACCATCAATTCGGCATTGCCGTGATCGGCGGTGACGAGCAGCGCCCCGCCCTGCCGCTGCACGGCCTCCGCGATGGCGCCGAGCCCCGCATCGACCGTCTCGGCCGCCCTGATCGCCGCGGCGAGCACGCCGGTATGGCCGACCATGTCGGTATTGGCGAAGTTCAGGATGACGAGGTCGTAGCGGCCTGAATCGATCGCCTCGACCGCCTTGGCGGTCAGCTCCTGCGCCGACATTTCCGGCTGCAAATCATAGGTCGCGACCTTGGGCGACGGCACCATCACCCGGTCCTCGCCGGGATAAGGCGTCTCTTCGCCGCCATTGAAGAAATAGGTGACGTGCGGATATTTTTCCGTTTCCGCCATACGCACCTGCTTCAGCCCGGCCTTGGCGACCGTCTCGCCCAGCCCATTGGCCAGCGTCTGCGGCAGGAACAGCGCCGGCATCACTTTGTCGAGCTCGGCGCTGTAGGAGGTCATGCTGACCGCCTTGACCAGCTTCGGCACGCGCGGCCGGGCGAAGCCCGCGAAATCCGGCTCCAGCACCGCGTTCAGGATTTCGCGGATGCGATCGGAGCGGAAGTTGAAGCTGAGCAGCCCGTCGCCGTCCCGCATCCCCGCATAGCCGCCGATCACGGCCGGCACGATGAACTCGTCGGTGACCTTGCCGGCATAGGCGTCGGCGATGGCCGCCTGCGCATCGGGGAAGGCATTCCCCTGCCCCAGCACCATCGCGCTCCAGGCCTTCTCGACGCGCTCCCAGCGGTTGTCACGATCCATCGCGTAGTAGCGCCCGGATACGCTGGCGATGGTCGCGCCGGCCGGCAGCGCCGCCGCGAAGCTCTTCACATAATCGGCGGCCGATTGCGGCGGGGTATCGCGCCCATCGGTGAAGACATGCAGCTTCACCGGCACGCCCTGCGCCGCGACGATCTTCGCCAGCGCGACGGCATGGTCCTGATGCGCATGGACGCCGCCCGGCGAGACGAGGCCGAGCAAGTGGCAGGCGCCGCCGCTCGCCTTCAGCGCAGCGACGAGCCCGCTCTCCTCCACGGCCTTCGCGATCGAGCCATCGGCAATCGCCTGGTTGATGCGCGGCAGATCCTGCATCACCACGCGCCCGGCACCGAGATTGAGATGGCCGACCTCGGAATTGCCCATCTGCCCGGGAGGGAGACCGACATCGAGCCCCGAGGTCCGCAGGAAGGTATGCGGACTGCTCGCCCAGAAGCGATCGAAATTCGGCGTCTTCGCCAGCTTGATCGCGTTGTTCTCGGCATCCTCGCGCCAGCCCCAGCCATCGAGGATCATCAGCATCACGGGACGAGGCGGCATCGGCTTGACCTTCGGCATTCAGGAAAAGGTGCTGGTGCGGATACCATGTGCTGCGCCGCCGATGCGAGTGCTAAGAAGGCAAACGATCAGAGACCTAGCCCCGGACGGAGGATGTCCATGCCGATCAAGGCCCTGGTTTTCGACGCTTATGGAACGCTGTTCGACGTCCAGTCCGTCGCCGCCGCCACCGAGGCCGCTTTCCCCGGCCATGGCGCGACCATCACCCAGATCTGGCGATTGAAGCAGCTCGAATACACCTGGCTGCGCGCGCTGATGGGTCGCTACGAGGATTTCTGGACGGTCACGACCGAATCCCTTGACTTCACCTTGAAAACACTGGGCCTCACCGCGACGCCCGCATTCCTGGCGGAGATCGCCGGCGCCTATGACGGGCTTGCGCTCTATCCCGAGGCGCGTGCCGCGCTGCAAGGGCTCGCCTCCTACCGGCTCGCCATCTTCTCGAACGGCAGCCCGGCCATGCTGAAGCGGCTCGTCGCCCATGCCGGCATCGGCGAGTTCCTGGAGACCGTCATCAGCGTCGACGAGATCGGCGTCTACAAGCCCGATCCGCGCGGCTATGCCCATGTCGAGAAGCGTCTCGGCCTCTCGCGCGACGAGATCCTCTTCGTCTCCTCCAACGGCTTCGACATCGCCGGCGCCAAGGCCCATGGCTTCACGGTCGCGCGCATCGAGCGCGTGCCGGCCGCGGCCTTGCGGATCGAGATCGAGGCAACCGGCACGATCGACCCGAAGCTGATGTTCAAGGCGCTGCGTCTGCAGCCGGAACAGCTTGGCTTCCATGCGGATGTGACGATTGCCGCGCTGACCGATCTCGTCTCCTATGCCGCGATCCGTAACCTGCCCGGACCAAGCGGGAGCCTGCCATGATCAAGCTTTACTACCACCCCTCGCCGAACCCGGCGAAGATCGCGCTCTTCCTCGAGGAAGCCGGCCTGCCCTACGAGATGGTCCCGGTCGACACCCGCAAGGGTGATCAGTTCAAGCCGGACTTCCTCGTCATCAACCCCAACGCCAAGACGCCGGCGCTGACCGATGGCGACGTCACCGTCTTCGATTCCAACGCGATCCTGCTCTATCTCGCCGAGAAGACCGGAAAGTTCCTGCCGCAGGATACGCCGAAGGCGCGTGGCGAGATGCTGTCCTGGCTGATGTTCGTCGCCACCGGCATCGGGCCCTATTGCGGTCAGGCCGTGCATTTCAGCCGCTTCGCCCCCGAGAAGATCACCTATGCGATCAACCGCTACGCCCGCGAGGCCGAGCGTCACTGGGGCATCATCGACGAGCGGCTGAAGACCCGGCGCTATATGCTCGGCGAGGACTACACGCTGATCGACATGTCGGTCTGGGGCTGGGCGACGCGGCTTTCCTTCGCCGTCGGGGAGGATTGGGCGACGATGTTCCCGAACGTGAAGCGCCACACCGACGAGATCTCGGCACGGCCGGCCGCCCAGCGCGCCATGGCGCTGAAGGACCAGTTCGCCTTCAAGACCGAGGTCGATGCGGACGCCCGCAAATTCCTCTTCCCGCAGAACGCGCGTCTGGCGGGGTGAGCTTGTTCTTCATGGTTGGGCTTGACCCGACCCGCTCTAAAGCCAGCTAGCCAATCCCGAGATCTCGGGTCGGCGCACGCCGCCGCCCGAGCATGACGCAGGACACAGCGCCTCCGCTGTGCATCACCCTTTGAAAACGCTGGCAGCGCCCAGCATTTCCGGCCAGTGTCGCGACGCCCCGCCCGGGAGGCGCGCGGGCCAGCACAGTCTCCGAGAGGACGGATGCCCACCGATATCGAGATCGCGCGCGCCGCGACGCTTCAACCTGTTGGCGCCATTGCCGAGCAAGCCGGCATCCCCGCGGAAGCGCTCCACCCCTACGGCAAGTTCATCGCCAAGATCGACACCGATGCGATTCCCGGCTTCCATGACAAGCCGGACGGCAAGCTGATCCTCGTCACCGCGATCAGCCCGACGCCGGCGGGAGAAGGCAAGACCACCACCACGGTCGGCCTCGGCGACGGGCTGACGCGCATCGGCAAGAAGACGATGATCGCGCTGCGCGAGCCCTCGCTGGGCCCCAGCTTCGGCATGAAGGGCGGCGCCGCCGGCGGCGGCTATGCCCAGGTCGTGCCGATGGAGCAGATCAACCTGCATTTCACCGGCGATTTCCACGCCATCACCAGCGCCCACAACCTGCTCGCCGCGATGGTCGACAACCATGTCTATTGGGGCAACGGGCTCGGCTTCGATACCCGCACGATCACCTGGCGCCGCGTGCTCGACATGAACGACCGCGCCTTGCGTTCGATCGTCTCCTCGCTCGGCGGCAATGGCAACGGCTTCCCGCGCGAGGACGGCTTCGACATCACCGTCGCCTCGGAGGTGATGGCGATCTTCTGTCTGGCCCGTGATTCCGCCGATCTGGAGGAGCGCCTGGGCCGCATCGTCGTGGGCCGCACCCGCGACAAGCGCCTGATCACCGCCGCCGATCTCAAGGCGACCGGCGCGATGAGCGTGCTGCTCAAGGACGCGCTGATGCCGAACCTCGTGCAGACGCTGGAAGGCACCCCGGCCTTCGTCCATGGCGGCCCCTTCGCCAACATCGCCCATGGCTGCAATTCGGTGATCGCGACCCGCGCGGCGTTGAAGCTGGGCGATTACGTCGTCACCGAGGCCGGCTTCGGCGCCGATCTCGGCGCGGAAAAATTCTTCGACATCAAATGCCGCGAGGCCGGGCTGAAACCGGCCGTGGCCGTCGTCGTCGCCACCGTCCGCGCCCTCAAGATGCATGGCGGCGTGGCGAAGGACGCGCTCGGGCAGGAGAACCTCAAGGCGCTCGAAGCCGGACTTTCCAATCTCACCCGCCATGTCGGCAACATCCGCAAGTTCGGCGTGCCGCCGATCGTCGCGATCAACCACTTCGCGACCGATACCGCCGCCGAGCACGAACTCATCCGCAATTACTGCCGCAACCATCTCGGCGTCGAGGCGGTGATCTGCCGCCACTGGGCGCAAGGCGGCGCCGGCGCGGAGGAACTCGCCCACAAGGTCGCCGCGCTCGCGGATGAGGGCGAGGCCGATTTCGCCCCGCTCTACCCGGACGCCATGCCGCTGCGCGAGAAGCTGGAGACGGTGGCGCGCGAGATCTACGGCGCGGCCGGCATCAGCCTCGATGCCAAGCTCGCGGCGCGCTTCGCCGATCTCGAAGCCGCCGGCTTCGGCGAGCTGCCGATCTGCGTCGCCAAGACCCAGTATTCCTTCTCGGCCGACCCAACGCTCCGCGGCGCGCCCTCCGGCCACATCGTCCCCTTGCGGGAACTCAGGCTCTCGGCCGGCGCCGGCTTCGTCGTCGCGATCTGCGGGGACATCATGACCATGCCCGGCCTGCCGCGCGAACCCGCCGCCGAACGCATCCACATCGACGCGCAGGGGCATATCGAGGGGTTGTTCTAGGAGCGCTTCCAGCCGTCATGCTCGGGCTTGCCCCGAGCATCTCTCGCCGAAGAAGGCTCTGGCATTATCTCGTCCGGAGATTCTCGGGTCCGCTGAGGCGGCCCGAGAATGACGAGCCAGCTACAACTCAAGCGAAGTCGAGCTGCACCTTGATCGCCTTCGCCTTGTCGGCGGCGAGGTCGAAGGCCTCGACGGCGCGGTCGACAGGGATCGTCGCGGTCAGAAGCGGCGAGAGGTCGATATTGCCCGAACCGATCATCGCCACCGCCCAGTCGAACTCCTCATGGAAGCGGAAGGAGCCGCGCAGGTCGAACTCCTTGGCGACGACCACGTTCATCGGCAGGGTGAACTGACCGCCGACGCCGATCTGCACGATGGTGCCACCCGAGCGCACCGCGTCGAAAGCCCCGGTCAGCGCATGCTGGTTTCCCGACGCTTCGAACATCACGTCGAAGGCGCCCTTTTCCGCCCCGTATTCCTCCTTCAGCCGGTCAGGCTCGGCCATGACGTTGATCGCCGCCGTCGCGCCCATCTTACGCGCCACCGGCAGCGGGCCATCGACCACGTCGGTCGCGACGATCTCGGAAGCGCCCGCAGCCTTCGCCGCGACGATGGTGAGCGCGCCGATCGGCCCCGCCCCCGTCACCAGCACGCGCTTGCCGAGCAGCGGTCCGGCGCGCTTGGCGGCGTGGAGGCAGACCGAAAGCGGCTCGGCGAAAGCGGCCTGCGCCGCGGTGACGCCCGGCGCCACCTTCACCGCCTGCCGCTCCTCGACCACGAGCACGTCGCGAAAACCGCCCTGCACATGCGGGAAGCGCATCGCCGAACCGTAGAACAGCATGTCGGTGCAGTGCTGCTGCAGCCCCATCTGGCAATAGCGGCAATGGCCGCACGCGCGGCTCGGATTGACCGCGACACGGTCGCCCGGCTTCACCCGCGAGACCTCGTCGCCGACGGCCTCGACCCGGCCGGCGATCTCGTGGCCAAGGATCAGAGGCTCGCGCACCCGGATCGTGCCGAAGCCGCCATGCAGATAGTAATGCAGGTCCGAGCCGCAGATGCCGCCGGCTTCCATCCGCACGCGCACGTCGCGCGGCCCCAGCTCCGGCGCGGTCGTCTGCTCGACGCGCAGATCCTTCTCGGCATGGATGACGACGGCACGCATGGCGGCTTCTCCTCAAATGGCGCGAGACAAGCTTAGCCGCGCCGTTGTCTAATCGTTTGAAAACTGCTTACCCAACGACGCGCCACCGGCGCAAACGAAACCGACGCCGGGCTCCGGCAATTTGCGAGGATACGCCATGTCGCTGTCGCTGTTCAGCCTGGAAGGCAAGGTCGCGCTGGTCACCGGCTCGGGCCAGGGCATCGGACTCGCCCTGGCAGAGGGCCTCTCGGAAGCCGGCGCCCATGTCGTGCTGAACGGCCGCGACAAGACGAAGCTCGAGCGGGCGCAGCAGACGCTGACCGCGGCCGGCCGCAAGGCTTCCATCGCGCCCTTCGATGTCACCGACCAGAAGGCCGTCGAGGCCGGAATCGCCATGATCGAGGCCGAGATCGGCCCGATCGATATCCTCATCAACAATGCCGGCATGCAGAAGCGGGCGCCGATCACCGAATTCCCGGTCGAGGGCTGGCATGAGGTGATGAACACCAATCTGCATTCGGTGTTCTACGTCACCCAGGCCGTGGCGAAGCGGATGCTGCCCCGTAAACGCGGCAAGATCATCAGCATCGGTTCGGTGATGAGCGAGCTCGGCCGCGCCACCATCATCCCCTACACCGCCTCGAAGGGCGCGGTGAAGATGATGACGCGGGGGCTCGCCGCCGAGCTCGGCAAGCACAACATCCAGGCCAATGCCATCGGCCCCGGCTATTTCACCACCGAGATCAACCAGGCGCTGCTCGCCGACGAAGCCTTCACCAGCTGGGTCTGCAGCCGCACGCCGGCCGGGCGCTGGGGCGAGACGAAGGAGCTGGTCGGCGCCGCGATCTTCCTGTCCTCGGCGGCTTCCGACTACGTCAACGGCCACCTGCTGATGGTCGATGGCGGACTGACCGCTGTAGTGTAAGGACACCGCCGCTGTCATTCTCGGGCGAAGCGAAGCGCAGACCCGAGAATCTCGTGCCGGAATAACCGTCGGAGCCTCCTTCGGCAGGAGATGCTCGGATCAAGCCCGAGCATGACGCGCGCTCTTCTCAGGCCGCGGCCTTCGTCACCGCATCGACGACATCGTCGACCGCGCGCTCGACCAGATCGCGGTCGTCGCCCTCGGCCATGACACGGATCACCGGCTCGGTGCCGGAGGGCCGGATCACCAGGCGGCCGCTTTCGCCAAGCAACTGCTTCGCCGCCTCGATGGCGCTCATCACCGCCTGCTGCTCCAGCGGCTTCCCGGTCTTGTAGCGCACGTTTTTGAGGATCTGCGGCAGCGGCTCGAAGCAGTGGCAGACCTCTGAGACCGGCTTGTCCATCCGCTTCACCACCGCGAGCAGTTGCAGCGCTGCGACCAGCCCGTCCCCGGTCGTGCCGAAATCCGAGAGGATGATATGGCCGGACTGCTCGCCGCCGAGGTTGAAGCCGTGATTGCGCATATGCTCCAGCACATAGCGGTCGCCGACCGCGGTACGCGCCAGCGACAGGCCTAAGCCCGCCAGATAGCGCTCCAGGCCGAGATTGGACATCACCGTCGCGACGATGCCCGGTGCCGAGAGCCGGCCATCCTCCAGCCAGGAGCGCGCGATCACCGCCATGAGCTGGTCGCCGTCGACGACCTGGCCATGCTCGTCCACCACCAGCACGCGGTCGGCATCGCCGTCGAGCGCGATGCCGACATCGGCGCGCATCTCCTTGACCTTGCTGACCAGGGTGGACGGATGGGTCGAGCCGATCTCCCGGTTGATATTGAAGCCGTCGGGTTCGACACCGATGGTGATGACCTCCGCACCCAGCTCCCAGAGCGCCTGCGGCGCCACCTTGTAGGCGGCGCCATTGGCGCAATCGAGCACGATGCGCAGGCCTTCCAGGCTCAGATTGCGCGGCAGCGTCCGCTTGGCGAATTCGACATAGCGCGCATCGGCGCTGTCGATGCGCTTGGCCCGGCCGAGCATCGGCGAAGTCGCCAGGCGCGGGCCGAGATCGGCGTCGATCAGCGCCTCGATCTCGCGTTCGACATCGTCGTTGAGCTTGTAGCCGTCGGGTCCGAACAGCTTGATGCCGTTATCCTCATAGGCGTTGTGCGAGGCCGAGATCATCACGCCGAGATCGGCACGCATCGAGCGCGTCAGCATGGCGACGGCCGGCGTCGGCATCGGGCCGAGCAGCATGACGTCCATGCCGACCGCGGTGAAGCCGGCCACCATGGCATATTCGATCATATAGCCCGACAGACGGGTATCCTTGCCGATCACTACCCGGTGGCGGTGCTCGCCGCGGCGGAAGGCGAGGCCGGTGGCCTGCCCGACCCTCAGGGCGAGGTCGGGCGTGATGACGCCGTTCGCCCGCCCACGAATGCCGTCCGTTCCGAAATATTTGCGCGTCATTGCCAATCGCTTCCGAGAGGGCGCCAGCACCCTGAATTTGCGTTCTTCTATAGCCAAAAAACCTTTCCGCCTTCTCACAAAATATGACGGAGCGTGACAGGGACGCGGCCCCGCATAGCCCCGCTCTCATCATTCAGGCCCTGTCCTCCCGGGCGCAGCGAAGCGGAGACCCGGGATCCGTGCCGGCATGTTTCCGAAATGCGCTCTGGCATGGATCCCGGATCGGCGCCGCCATGGGCGGCTTGTCCGGGATGACGGCGCGGAAGCGGAATGGAGGCGATCTCCCACCACACATGAAAAAGGCGGCCCGAAGGCCGCCTTTTTCATTTCAGTCGAACCGCCTCACGCCTGCGGTTGCGGCTCCAGCCCGGCATCGGGTTCGCCGCGCTTGCGGCCCTTGCCGGCGCTCGGCACGGCCGAACCGCGCGGGGCGTGCGGCGTGTCGTCAGCGTCGCGCACCGGGCGCTTACCGGCGATCAGGTCGCGAATTTCCTCGCCCGTCAACGTCTCGAATTCGAGCAGCGCCTCGGCCACCGAGACGAACTCGTCATGGTGCTCGGTGAGGATGGCCTTGGCGTCCTGGTAGCCGTTGTCGACGAGACGCTTGACCTCGGCGTCGATCTTCTGGGCAGTCGCCTCGGAGACCGCCTGGCTACGGCCCATCGACATGCCGAGGAAGACCTCTTCCTGATTGTCGCCATAGGCGACCATGCCGAGCTCGTCGGAATAGCCCATCTGGGTGACCATGGCCTTGGCCATCTTGGTCGCCTGCTGGATGTCGCCGGTGGCGCCCGAGGTGACGTTCTCGCGTCCGAAGGTCATCTCCTCCGCCACGCGCCCGCCCATGGCGACCGCGAGCTGCGAGGTGAACTCCTTGAACTTCATCGAGTAGCGATCACCCTCCGGCAGGAACTTGACCATGCCGAGCGCACGTCCGCGCGGGATGATCGTCGCCTTGTGCACGGGGATGCCGGCCGGGACGTAGAGGCCGACGATGGCATGGCCGGCCTCGTGATAGGCGGTCAGCTTCTTCTCCTCCTCGGACATGGCCATGGATTTGCGCTCGGCGCCCATCATGACCTTGTCCTTGGCGTCCTCGAACTCGGCATGGGTAACCATGCGCTTGCCGCGACGGGCCGCCAGCAGCGCCGCCTCGTTGACGAGGTTCATCAGATCCGCGCCGGAGAAGCCGGGGGTGCCGCGCGCGAGGATCTTGAGGTCGACATCCGGCGCCATCGGCACCTTGCGGACATGGACGCGCAGGATCTTCTCGCGGCCGGCGACATCGGGGTTCGGCACGACGATCTGGCGGTCGAAACGGCCCGGACGCAGCAGGGCGGGATCGAGCACGTCGGGACGGTTGGTCGCGGCGATGATGATGACGCCCTCGTTCGGCTCGAAGCCGTCCATCTCGACAAGGAGCTGGTTCAGCGTCTGCTCGCGCTCGTCATTGCCGCCGCCGAGGCCGGCACCGCGATGGCGGCCGACCGCGTCGATTTCGTCGATGAAGATGATGCAGGGGGCGTTCTTCTTGGCCTGCTCGAACATGTCGCGCACACGGCTCGCGCCGACACCGACGAACATCTCGACGAAGTCGGAGCCCGAGATCGTGAAGAACGGCACATTGGCCTCGCCCGCGACGGCACGCGCCGTGAGGGTCTTACCCGTACCGGGAGGGCCGACGAGCAGCACGCCGCGCGGAATGCGCCCGCCCAGCCGCTGGAATTTCTGCGGATCGCGCAGGAACTCGACGATCTCCTGGAGGTCTTCCTTGGCCTCGTCGATGCCGGCGACGTCCTCGAAGGTGACGCGGCCATGCGCCTCGGTCAGGAGCTTCGCCTTGGACTTGCCGAAGCCCATCGCCCGGCCGGCGCCGTTCTGCATCTGGCGGGACATGAAGATCCACAGGCCGATGAAGATGACGAAGGGCAGCGAGTTGACCAGCAGCGCCATGAACCAGGGCGTGCCCTCGGAAGGAGCGCGGGCCGAAACCGTCACGCCCTTCTGGGCCAGCGTCTTCAGCAGGTTCGGGTCGCCATAGGGCGCATAGGTCACGAAGTTGCGACCATCCGAGAAGGTGCCGGAGATTTCCTGGCCCGCGACCACGACGCTCGAGATGCGCCCGGAATCGGACTCGTTGATCAGTTGACTGTAGGGAATCTCGTTGGTGTTCGAGCGTTGGCTCGGACTCTGGAACAGCGTCACCAACGCCAGGACCAGCAGGAAGATCACCACCCAGAGGGCGAAATTGCGAAAATTCGGATTCATCACCAGTCCGATCGGGCCTGCCGGGACCAACCGGATGAGGCCTGGTTTCACTTAACAGGCAATCTAGGTGCGACATGCGTCCTTGCCAAGGGAAACGCACGCAAAACGCACGACGCCGCGCTACTATGATGTCGCAGGGTGAACACCGCGTCTGCGCGGCCCCTCCCGCCGCAAGCTCAGCACGCCGTTCCGGTCGAGCGACAGGATGCATCCGGAGAACGTCCGCTTTGTGGCGGACCCCGCACGCGATGCGGCGAGCAGCGCCGCTGCGCAGGCCTCCAGCCGCTCCAGCCGCCCATAGCTCTCGACGCCCTGCGTCATTTCCGCCAGCGCGAGCGCCAGAACGCGCAGGACGATCTCCTCCGGCTCTTCGGCAAGCTGCCGGAAGCCGAGCCGCCGCTCCTCCCCCACGGTGACCGGGAGCCGCCGCTGCGCCAGCACATCCGCC
The DNA here is from genome assembly GCF_014764685.1 of Allobosea spartocytisi. Taxonomy (NCBI): domain Bacteria; kingdom Pseudomonadati; phylum Pseudomonadota; class Alphaproteobacteria; order Hyphomicrobiales; family Alloboseaceae; genus Allobosea; species Allobosea spartocytisi. Next base: position 14,415 of record NZ_JACXWY010000022.1, on the reverse strand, counting down.
GCCCGGCGTGCCAGGGCATCCTCCTGCCGGGCCATGCGCTCCGCAAGCAATCCGAGCCGCGCCGCATCGAGGCCGTGTTCCGCGAGCGACGGCGCCAATTCGCGCCAGCGCACCCGCTCGAAACGCGAATCGGCATTGCTGGGATCGCGGACGAAGGGCAGGCCCCGTGCCTCGGCGGTGGCGATCAACCGCGATTTCGCGAGGCCCAGCAGCGGCCGGACGATCGCGACCGCGCCTCGCAAGCTGCGCGGGCGCATGCCGACGAGCCCCGCCGGCCCCGAACCATGGGCGATCCGCATCAGCAGCGTCTCGGCCTGGTCGTCGAGCGTATGCGCCGTGACGATGGCCGCGTTGCCGCGCCGCAACGCTTCCTCCGCGAGGAGGTCGTAGCGAGCCTGCCGCGCGGCGGCCTGCAGGCCGTTAGCGGGCTTCGGCCCGGCCCAGCGCAGGATTCTGTGTGCGACGCCCAGCCGCCCGCAAAGCCTCGCGACCGCCTCGGCCTCGCCGGCGGCCTCCGGCCGCAAACCGTGATCGACCGTCGCGGCCTGGAGGGAGGGACGCCCCGGCAGCTTCGCCCAATCCGCCAGCAGCGCCAGCACAGCAACGGAATCGGGCCCGCCCGAGACGGCGACGAGCAGCCCCGGCTCATCTGCCAGAGGCTCGAACAAGGCACTGGCCTCGGCAGCCGAGACCGGCGTCGCCGAAGGATCGAGAGGGGGAACCGCGCTCAAGCGCAGCCGGAACGGCGGCGCTCGCGCTCGACCGCCTGCCGCACGGCACTGGAAGCCTGCGGATAATCCACGCCGACCTTGGCATAGGTGGCGCAGGCCTGCTCCTTGGCGCCGAGCCCGTTCAGCGCCATGCCGAGCCTGAGCAGGCTGTCGGGCGCCTTGCCAGCGCGCGGCGATTCCTTGGAAATCTTCAGGAACTGCTCCGCCGCCTCGCGATAACGCTGGCGCTGCATGTAGCTCTCGCCGAGCCAGAAGGTCGCGTCGGTGGCGAGCCGGTCACGCGGATAGCTCTGCAGGAACTGGCGAAAGCCCATTTCGGCCTGCTCGTATTCCCGGCGCTGGAACGCCGCATAGGCGCCGTCATAGGCTTCCTTGGCCGTGGCCGGACCGCTCGCGGCGGCGACGCTCTGGCCGCGCGGGACGCCCGGAGCCGCCCCGCCCTGCTGGACCGGGCGCCCGACGCCTTGCAGATCGAGCGGCTGGCCCGTCGCCGGGCCTCCGGAATACTCGTCCTCGATGATGCCGGCGATGCCACCGCCAAGCTGTTGGGGGGCCCCGGCCGCGCCCTGCTGGGTCGTGGGGTCGAAGGCATCGCCGCGGCGCTGGCGCTGCGGCGTCCCGCCGGCGGGAGGCGTGGCGGAGGGACGCGCGCCGCCCTTTTCGTTCAGGCGGAAATCGACATCCTGCTGGAAACGGCTGAGCTGGTCGCTCAGGCGCTTGTTCTCGAACTGGAGCTGCTCGATCTGTCCGGCCATCTGGCGGAGCTGGTTTTCGAGCCGGGTGGTGCGCACCAGCAGATCGGCGGCATCCTGCGCCGAAGCCGGCAGGGCCGCTCCGAAAAGCCCCGCAGCGAGCGCGAGCGCCGGCAATGCCGGACGGGCGAGGAGGCGGGCAAGGGAAAAGCCAGGCATCTGAAAAACCGGTTCCTTAACTGAAACTGTCGCGCATCTCTTATATCACCCACGCACCACGGCCAAAATATGAACAACTTCATGAGCCGCCTGCGAAATTCGGCTGGCGCCGGCAAAACGCCTCTGGCGCTTTGCCGGCGCGTTGCCTACATTGGTTGGGCGGGGCTGCCTGGTGCGTGCGAGACAGCATTCCCCGGGCCCATACGACTCCCTAGGGAGCTGTCCCTGACCGGGTCCCTGGATCCGGACACACGGCGCCCACCTACTTCTGTAGGTGTCCCGGGATTCAAAACTCCACGGCCGAGGTGGCTCCGCAGCCTTTATGACCAGCATGGCGTCCGAGACCCTTCCCCAGCCTTCCGCCGTCAAGGCAGCACTACGCGCGTCGGCGCTCGCCCGGCGTGATGCGCTCGAGATCGACGACCGGCTCGAATGGGACCCCGACATCGCGGAACGGACGCTGGCTTTGCCGCTCTGGAATGCGGACGGCCCGGTTTCGGCCTATTGGCCGATGCGCTCGGAGGCCGATCCGCGCCCGATCCTGGAAGAGCTGCACCGGCGCGGCCTGCCGCTCTGCCTGCCCGCGATCGTCGCCGGGCGCATGATCTTCCGCCGATGGGCGCCCTATGAGCCGATCGTTCCGGGCGGTTTCGGCACGCTCGTTCCATCCCCGCAGCAGCCCGAGATCGCGCCGCGCATCCTGATCGTGCCGCTGGCCGCCTTCGACCGGCGCGGCTACCGCATCGGCTACGGCCGGGGCTATTACGATCGCGCGCTGGCCGAGCTCGGCCCGACCGTCAGCATCGGCATCGCCTATGCGGCGCAGGAGATCGAAGCCGTGCCCGACCAACCGCACGACCGGCGCCTCGACTGGATCGTGACCGAGCGCGAAACCATCCGCTGCGGTTGATTCCGCCGGGCTTTCGGGCCACGGAGGAAGCATCACAGCCTGCGGACCGGTTTCATGCGTCTTCTCTTCCTCGGTGACATCGTCGGCCGCCCGGGCCGGATTGCGGTGCAGGAGCGCCTGCCTGCCCTGCGCGAAGCCTGGAAGCTCGACTGCGTCGTCATCAACGGCGAGAACTCCGCCGGCGGCTTCGGCATCACCGAGGCGATCTGCGACGAGATCCTCGCCGCCGGCGCCGATGTGATCACGCTGGGCAACCATTCCTGGGACCAGCGCGAGGCCCTCGTCTTCATCAACAGGCAGGACAGGCTGATCCGCCCGGCCAATTATCCGCCCGGCACGCCCGGCCGTGGCGCCACGGTCGTCGAAGCCCGCAACGGCGCCCGGGTGCTCGTCGTCAACGTCATGGGCCGGCTCTTCATGGACCCGCTGGACGACCCCTTCGCCGCCGTCGAGCGCGAGCTCGCCGCTTGCCCGCTCGGCGAGGTCGCGGATGCCGTCATCGTCGATGTCCATGCCGAGGCGACGAGCGAGAAGCAGGCCATGGCCTATTTCCTCGACGGCCGCGCCAGCCTCGTGGTGGGTACCCATACCCACGCTCCGACCTCGGACACGCGCATCCTGCCGGCCGGAACCGCCTATCAATCCGATGCCGGCATGTGCGGCGACTATGATTCCGTGCTCGGCATGCAGAAGGACGAGCCGGTGCGCCGCTTCCTGCAGAAGGTGCCGGGCGCGCGGCTGGAGCCGGCCACCGGCGAAGGCACGCTCTCGGGCATCGCCGTCGAGATCGACGACGCGACCGGGCTGGCCAAAGCCACTTGGGCGGTCCGCATCGGCCCGCATCTGAGCGAGGCCCTGCCCGGCTGGGCCGCCTGAGCCAAGGCCCGCTCGGTTAGATCGCCGCGCGTCCCAGCGGACCCATGAGCGGCGATCTATCTGCTTGTCATTGCAACCTATGGTTCCGGAAAGCCGGCTCCGCTTTCCGATCGGAAGCGACGGCGCGGGACTGCCGGATCAAGGTCTCGAAGGCCTCGCTCATGCCGGCCGCGTGCCGGGAGAGCGCGCCGGCGACACCCAGCACCTCGGAGACGGCATTGCCCGCCTCCTGCGCCCGCGTGCTCAGCTTGCCGATCGCATCGGCATTCGCCTCCGTGCCCACCGCGGCCTGATGCGCGCTGCGGGCGATCTCCTGCGTCGCAGCCCGCTGCTCGTCGATGCTGGCGGCGACGACCGAGGCGATCCCGCTGACCTGGCTGACGAAGGCGACGATGCGTTCGAGCGCCGCGACCGCCTCGCGCGTCGCCGCCTGCATCGCCGGCACCTGCGCGGCGATCTCGCCTGTCGCCTGCGCCGTCCGGGCCGACAATTGCTTCACCTCCGTCGCGACGACGGCGAAGCCGCGCCCGGCCTCGCCGGCGCGCGCCGCCTCGATCGTGGCGTTGAGGGCGAGCAGATTGGTCTGGCTCGCGATCATCTGGATCAGCTCGACGACCGATCCGATCGTGTTGGCCGAGCGCGACAGGCTCTGGACGATCGCATCCGTCTGCTGCGCGGCCGCATCCGCCTCATGGGCCAGTTCCGAGGCGCGGACGACCTCCGCCGCGACATGGTCGAGCGAGATCGACAGCTCGTTCGTGGCCGCCGCGACATTGCTGACATTGCTCGACGCGTCATCCGCGGTCCGCACGGCCATGAAAGCCTGCGCGCTGGTCTCGCCGACGACGGCCTCCATGGTGGCGGCCAGGCTCTCGACCTTCACCGCGCCCGAGCCGACGGCGCTCACGACGTCGCGAACCGTGCCCTCGAAGGCTTCGATCTGCCGGCGCGTGGCGTCACGGCGGTCCTGCTCGACCAGCGCATAGGTCTCGAGGAGGAGCTCGAGGTCGAACTGGGCGGCCTTGGACAGGGCCGCACGCGTGGCGATCCCGGTATCGAGGCGCGCACGGCGCCAGCGCCCGCTCAGGCTCGTCAATCTGCGCTGATCGAGCCCGAGTTCGGCGATCAGGGCGTTGACCACGATGCCGTGGCAGATGACGACCGCATAGATCGGGACGCCATGCTCGTGGAAAGCCGTCGCCAGGCTGCGGGCCGACTCCGTGAACCCTTCGCCGAAATCGCCCGAGGCCAACCGGATCCAGTGTGCCAGCCGTCGCTCGTGAACCTGCGGCTGGCTCAGAGCCTTGGCGATCTCCGGCCAGGGCGCGAACTGTTCGTGCAGTTGCGGCAGCAGCGAGGGCAGGCGCTCGCGCGCGAAACCCGCCAGCGCCGCCAGCAGCGCCAGGTCGCGCTCCGAGATCTGGAAGGCGCGAAAACGGTGCTCCTGCCCGGCGATCGTTTTGGTGGTCAAGGTGTCACTCGGGATGGCGGGAGCGGTAGCGGGGCGCGGGTCGGTACTGCCCTGAATGCTGCGCTTGCACGGTAAAGATTCATCTAATGGGAGGCCCGGACAGGGCTGCATCCCGCTTGCCTGCGGGCAAATCCGCCGCCTATAAGGCCGCTTTGCTGGATCACTGGGCTGGAACGCCGCCCGGACCAGGCGCGTTACGGATCAATCGCAGAAGGCAACGGAAGCCCATGGCCGGCCATTCACAGTTCAAGAACATCATGCACCGCAAGGGCAAGCAGGACGCGGTGCGTTCCAAGCTGTTCTCGAAACTGGCCCGCGAAATCACCGTCGCCGCCAAGATGGGCATGCCGGATCCCAACATGAACCCGCGCCTGCGCATGGCCGTGCTCGCCGCGCGCGCCGAGAACATGCCCAAGGACAACATCCAGCGCGCCATCAACAAGGCGGCCGGCGGCGAAGGCGACAATTATGACGAGGTCCGCTACGAGGGCTACGGCCCGGGCGGCGCAGCCGTCATCGTCGAGGCGCTGACCGACAACCGCAACCGCACGGCTTCCGCCGTGCGCTCCTACTTCACCAAGTCGGGCGGCGCGCTCGGCGAAAGCAACTCCGTCTCCTTCATGTTCAACCGCGTCGGCGAGATCAGCTATCCGCCGGAGGCCGGCGACGCCGACACAGTGATGGAAGCGGCGATCGAGGCCGGCGCCGACGACGTGATCTCCGACGAGAACGGCCACACCATTCTCTGCGCCTTCGACGCCCTGAACGAGGTCTCGAAGGCCCTCGAAGCCGCGCTCGGCGCGCCTGCCTCCGCGAAGCCCGTCTGGCGGCCGACGACCTCGGCCCCGCTCGACGAGGAGAAGGCCGCCTCGATGATGCGATTGATGGAAGCGCTCGACAATGACGACGACGTCCAGAACGTCTTCGCCAATTTCGAGATCGCCGACGACATCATGGCCAAGCTCAGCGCCTGAGGGGAGCCGGCTCGCTTCACGGCGTCATTCTCGGGCGAAGCGGAGCGCAGACCCGAGAATCCCGGGCCGAAGGAGGCTCTGGAGCCTCCCTTTCGATGAGATGCTCGGGGCGAGCCCGAGCATGACGCCCTTCAACGCCCGATCATCGCATCCCAGAGCGGCAGGCTGACCAGGGCGCTGAGGAAGATCACCAGATAGGCGCCGCGCCGGAAGCTCGCCTCCGAGGCGAGGCGGAAGCCATGCACGCCGCCCCAGAAGCCGATCGCGTAGACGGCGAAAAGCGGCACCGCCGTCAGCAGCGCCTGCAGGGTGAGGATGCCCTTCCACCACAGCACCGCGCCGCTGATGAAGGTCGAGATCCCGAAAAAGGTCTGCAGGTTGGCGCGCGTCTTGTGGCGGTCGTTGCGCTGCGCGCCAAGCCAGAACACGGCGAGCGGCATCCCGCCGATCGAGGCCATGCCGTTGCACAAGCCGGAGAGCGCGCCGACGCCGAGCGAGAGCGAGACGCTCGGCCGCCCGTGATAGCGCCAGCCCGAGGCCATCAGGCCGACGGCCGCCAGCACCAGCAGCGCCAGCACCCAGCGCATCGTTTCGCGATCGAGCCAGGTGAGCAGCCAGACGCCGGCCGGCAAGGCGAGCGTCGCGGTAACGAGCAGCGGCACGATCTCCCGCCATTCGGCATGTCTCGCGCTCCGGGCAGCGACCGGCAGGGCCACGGGCAGGTCGATGAACCAGATCAGCCCCAGCGCCGCGACCGGCCCCAACACCACCGAGGCGAGCGGCATGAACACCATCGCGAAGCCGAATCCGGTGAAGCCGCGCACCAGCCCCCCCAGCAATGTAGCGGCGAGGAGAACGACGACGCCGTCGCCAGCGAGAGCCGGAAAGAACAGGTTTTGCAGGCCGGACATCACGGGAGAAATGCGAGGAGGGAAACGAACTGCACCATGTCCCTCCCCGGCTGGAAAAGGAAATCGTCCTTTCTGATGTGTCCGATGAGGAGAATTCATCCATGCCGGCGCATCACATGGGACAAATCCGAAACACCCGCTAGTTTGAGGCACCATGGCACCTCCGATTCGCATCCTCGGCATCGATCCCGGCCTCCGGAAGACCGGCTGGGGGATCGTCATCTCGGAGGGCAGCAAGCTCTCCTTCGTCGCCTGCGGCTGTATCGAGAGCGATGGCGCGCTGCCGCTCGGCGACCGGCTGCGGCAGCTTCACGAAGGCATCGGCAAGGTGATCGCGACCCACAAGCCGCATGAGGCGGCGGTGGAGGAGACCTTCGTCAACCGCGACCCGCAATCGGCGCTGAAGCTCGGACAGGCCCGCGGCATCGCGCTGGTGGTGCCATCGCTGGCGGGGCTGAGCGTGGCGGAATATGCCGCCAATCTCGTCAAGAAGACCGTGGTCGGCGTCGGCCATGCCGACAAGAAGCAAGTCCAGGCGATGATCCGCGTGCTGCTGCCCAAGGCCGAGACCAGCTCCGCCGACGCGGCGGATGCGCTGGCCGTCGCGATCTGCCATGCCCAGCATCGCGGCATGAGGGCCCTGGTCGCGCAGATGCGCGCGGCGGGCTGAATGACGGCCGGGGAATCCACACGATGATCGGCAAGCTCAAGGGCCTGATCGACTCCTATGGCGAAGATCACGTCATCATCGACGTGCAGGGCGTCGGCTATGTCGTGCAATGCTCCTCGCGCACGCTCCAGCGGCTTCCCAAGCCCGGCGAGGCGGCGGTGCTCTCGATCGAGACCCATGTCCGCGAGGATGCGATCCGCCTCTACGGCTTCATGTCCGATGCCGAGCGCGACTGGTTCCGGCTGATGCAGGTGGTGCAGGGCGTCGGTGCCAAGGTCGCGCTCGCCATCCTCTCGACGCTCGACCCCGGCGGCCTCGCCACCGCCATCGCCACCAATGACAAGGCGGCCATCGCCCGCGCGCCGGGCGTCGGCCCCAAGCTGGCGCAGCGCCTCTGCGCCGAGCTGAAGGACAAGGCGCCGGCCTTCGGCCATGTCGATCCGAGTCTCGCCCAGCTCTCCGGCGCGCTCGAGGACAGGAAGCTGCCCCAGCCCGTGGCCGATGCCGTCTCGGCGCTGGCCAATCTCGGCTACCCGCAGGCTCAGGCCATTGCCGCGATCGCCGCGGCGGCGAAGGAGGCCGGGGACGGCGCCGGCACCGCCCAGCTCATCAAGCTCGGCCTGAAGGAGCTGGCGAAGTGAGCCCGGCCGGCGAGCCGGACGATCTCGAACTGCGCGTCGTCACCGACAAGGGCGAACTGCTCAAGATCATGATGGTGGCCTGGGGCTCGCACCGCATGATGATCGACCTCCACGTCTATGACGTGGCCGAGATCGACGCCCTCGGCCTCTACGAGCCGAACGGGCGAACCGCCGCGCTGGCGAGCTGGACGATCCGGGGCGAGACGGCCTATCTCTGCGCCCTGCATTCGCTGAGACCCGGCGAAGGCGTCGCCATCCAGATGCTCGATGCGGTGATCGCGGCCGCGAGAGCGGCGGGGGCGAAACGGCTCAAGGCCATGCTGACCAACGACAACATGCCGGGCCTCGTCTTCTATCAGCGGCGCGGCTTTCGGCTGTCCGGGCTTTATCTCGACGCGATCGACGCCTATCGCTCCGTCGTGCCGACCATCATCAAGACAGGATACAAGGACATTCCGATCCACGACGCCATCGAGCTGGAGATCGCACTGTGAGCGAACCCAAGCGCTCCGGGCTGATGACGGCCGAACGCCGCGAGGACGACAGCGAGACCTCGCTGCGGCCGCTTTCGCTGTCCGATTTCACCGGCCAGGCAGCGGCGCGCGCCAATCTCCAGGTCTTCATCAACGCCGCCCGCACGCGTGGCGACGCGCTCGACCATGTCCTCTTCGTCGGCCCGCCCGGCCTCGGCAAGACGACGCTGGCGCAGATCGTGGCGCGCGAGCTCGGCGTCAATTTCCGCTCGACCTCCGGCCCCGTCATCGCCAAGGCCGGCGATCTCGCGGCCCAGCTCACCAATCTCGAAGAGCGCGACGTGCTCTTCATCGACGAGATCCACCGCCTCAACCCGGCGGTCGAGGAAATCCTCTATCCGGCGATGGAGGACTATCAGCTCGATCTGATCATCGGCGAAGGCCCGGCCGCGCGTTCGGTCAAGATCGACCTGCCCAAATTCACCCTCGTCGGCGCCACCACCCGCGCCGGCCTGCTGACCACGCCGCTGCGCGACCGCTTCGGCATCCCGATCCGCCTGCAGTTCTACACGGTCGAGGAATTGCAGGGCATCGTCTCGCGCGGCGCCCGCGTGCTCGGCGTACCGATGTCCGACGATGGCGCCAACGAGATCGCGAAGCGCTCCCGCGGGACGCCGCGCATCGCCGGGCGCCTGCTGCGCCGTGTGCGCGATTTCGCCATCGTCGACGGCGACCCGATCGTCACCCGCAAGGTCGCCGACAAGGCGCTCTCCCTGCTCGACGTCGACGCGATCGGCCTCGACCAGATGGACCGGCGCTACCTCACCACCGTCGCGATCAATTTCGGCGGCGGCCCGGTCGGCATCGAGACCATCGCCGCCTCGCTCTCCGAGCCGCGCGACGCGATCGAGGAGATCATCGAGCCCTTCCTGCTCCAGCAGGGCTTCATCCAGCGCACGCCGCGCGGGCGCCTGCTGACGCCGCACGCCTTCCGCCATCTCGGCATGCCTGAGCCCTCGCGCGAGACGGCCCAGTTCGGCTTGTTTGGAAACGACGAGGACGAGGCGTGAGGCAGATCCTCCGGAATGTCGCGCTGGCGCTCGCCCTGACCGGCCTGTTCGCCGTCCTGGCGGTTTCGGCTCGCGCCGGTGACGACGTGCCGCGCGGGCCGGTGGAAGAAGGCTACGCCATCACGATCAAGATGCTCGCCGCCAAGGGCAAGGCCCGGCCGCCGGCCTGGCGCCCGCCACATCGCGACCGGCTGATGAGCAGGAGCCTCGCCGCGCTCTTCGCCCGCGACGACCTTTATCAGGACGAGAGCGGCGATATGGGTCAGATCGGCGCCGACCCGTTCCTCAACGGCCAGGACGGCGAGATCAAGAAGCTGAACTTCGACACGATCCCGGTCGCGGCCGGAAAGGCCACGGTGCTGGCCAATTTCCGCAGCTTCGGCAAGCCCGTGACCGTCCAATTCCAGATGATCAGGGAGGACGGCGGCTGGCGCATCGACGACATCGTCAACCACTTCGAAGGCAAGGACTATTCGATCCGCGAGCAGCTCTCGCAGCCCTATGACTGCGGCTCCTTCATGAACAAGCCCTGCAAGCGCTGAGCGTCTGCAGGGCTCGATTACGATGGATCCCGAATCTGCGCTGCTACGCAGCTTGTCCGGGATGACGCCACGTCTCCGTCGGAAATCGGCACCCCGCTACGACTGACGCGCGATCTTCGAGCGCATCATCGCCGGGCGGGCGCCGGCATCGTTCAGCGCGCCGGACTTGACCGCCTTGGGGTTTTCGACCGGCCGCATGCCCTTGCCGGCCGTGCGGCTGGCGGGACGTTGCGCCGCGCTCTGGCGTTGTTTCAGTGCCAGCGCCTTGCGGGCGAGGCTGCGCTGGCTCGGAGCCTTTTCCTTCTCGGCCCGGCGCGTACGCTCGGCTCCGACGCGCTTCAGCGCCGCGGTCAGCGCGTCGGCCTTGGCCTTGGTGCCGCTATTGTCGCTCGCCGGCTTCGCGCCTTTGGGCTCGGCCTTGCCGCGCATCTCGCGCTTCTGCCGGCGGGCACCGTCGCGCGCCTTGTCGCGGCGCTCGCGCAGCTTGGCGGCGAGATCGCGCAATTCATCGTCCGGAAGAGCACCGATCGCACCGCGCTGGGTGCGTGCGACGAGATCGAGCTCGGTCTTGTCGAGCAGCCGCGCGGTCGCCTTGCTGGATTGCGCCATCACTTGTCCTCCCATGGGTCACGCAACGGGTAACGCCGCTCCGGCTGAGCAGTTCCAGCCTTTCCGAAGCCGTATCGATTGGTCTATGGCAGCGGCAACCGTTCGATACCCCTCCGGAGCACCATGAGCAGGGTCCATCGCCTCGACATCCGCGTCTACTATGAGGACACCGACTTCTCCGGCGTGGTCTATCACGCCTCCTATCTGCGCTTCATGGAGCGTGGCCGCACCGAGCTCATCCGCGCGCTCGGCATCGAGCAGCGCGAGCTCTTCGACGGCGAGACGGCGCTGGGCTTCGCCGTCCGCAAGATGACGATCGACTTCCTGCGCCCCGCCGTGATGGACGACCTGCTGACGGTCGAGACGCATTGCACCGCCGCGCGTGGCGCCACCATGGATCTCGAGCAGCGCGTGCTGCGCGGCGAGGAGGTGCTGATCGCGGCGCAGGTCATGGTCGCCTGCATCGGCGGCGGCCGGGCACGGCGCATTCCCGACGGCTTGCGCAAGCGGCTGATGCTCGACGACTGACGCTGCCGCGCATGACCATCGACGTAAGGCCCACCCGCATGTTAGCGCTCTTAACATGAGCTGGAAGCGCGACAGACCCGAAACGCCCCGCGGCTATCACCACGGCAACCTCAAGGAGGAGCTGGTGCGGGCCGCGCTGGGGCTGATCGGGGAGAAAGGCCCGAACGGTTTCACCTTCGCCGAGGCCGCGCGCATGGCCGGCGTCAGCCCCGCCGCGCCCTATCGGCATTTCCGTGACCGCGACGAGTTGCTGGCCGATGTGGCGGCACGTGGCTTCCAGGCCTTCGAGGCGTCGCTGTCGCGTGCCTGGGACCAGGGGCGTCCCGACCCCGAATCTGCCTTCCACCGGCTCGGCCGTGCCTATCTGGCTTTCGCCCATGACGAGCCGGCCTATTATTCCGCCATGTTCGAGGCCGGCGTGTCGCTCGATGCAAGCCCGGAATTGCGGGCCGCCGCCGACCGCGCCTTCGCCAATCTGCGGCAGGCGGCCGAGGCCTTGATCGCCCGGCTGCCGCAGAACAAGCGCCCGCCCGCGCTGATGATGGCGCTGCACATCTGGGCGATGTCGCATGGCATCGCCGCCCTGTTCGGCCGCGCCGATGGCGGCCGGCGGCCGCTGCCCATGTCGGCCGCCGAGCTGCTCGAGGCGGGCATGCTGATCTATCTCCAGGGCCTGGGAATCGGCCCGGAAACCGCACCCCCACCCGCCGTCTGACGATTTTTCGCCGGCCATTCTTGACAAGCCGGACCCTCGCAAGCATCTATGTGAATGTGATTTACATTCACGTCGATGAGCGGAGGAGAAAGATGCCGATCGTCACGAAGCTTGACGAATACGGAAGAGGAGCCTGGATCGCCTTCGCGGTGCTCGGCTTCATCGTGTGGTGGCCGCTGGGTCTGGCGACCCTGGCCTTTCTGTTTGGGAGTGGACGCATGGGTTGCGGATATGCCGGAGACCGTTACGAACATCGGATGAGCCGCCTGCAGGGCAAGATGGACCGGATGCGCGAGCGCATGGCGGGCCGTGAGGGCCGCGGTTTCGGCGGCGGCTTCGGCGGCTGGGGCCGCGAGCCCTCGAGCGGCAACCGTGCCTTCGACGAGTATAAGGCCGAGACGCTGCGCCGGCTCGAGGACGAGCAGCGCGAGTTCCACGATTTCCTGGGCCGCCTGCGCATGGCCCGCGACAAGGCCGAGTTCGATCAGTTCATGAACGACCGCCGCAACAACCCGCCGGCCAATCCCCCGGCCCAGCCCGACGCGGCCTGAGGCCCGGCACGACCACCATCGGAACGCGAAACGAGCCCGCCCTGATCAACCAGGGCGGGCTTTCTGCTGCCTTGTCCCTCGCGGGCCGTCAGCCTGCATCGTCCGTATACCGGACATTAACCTTGCCGGGGGCTTAACTCGAACCGGAGCATGCGTTTCGTGGGAAACCCCGGTTCGGCCCATCTTTCGCCGGATTCGCGCGCGAAAGACAGGGTACGGCATTTCCCCGGATCGTGAAAAGGGCGGCGGCGTGGGTCTTCCGCGACGCGAACGGCGGGGTTTGGATCAGGACCGTGAGCCTCTAGGCCAAGCTTCTGGTCGCACCGCCTGGGTTGGAAGGATGACAGGATGAACCCCGCCGACGTCGCGCAGGCCGCGCCGCAGATCGACATGTCGTTCTGGACGCTGTTCTGGCACGCTCATATCGTCGTCAAGCTCGTCATGATGGGCCTGCTCGGCGCCTCGATCTGGTGCTGGTCGATCATCATCGACAAGACGCTGCTCTACCGGCGCACCCGCAAGGATATGGACGCCTTCGAGGAGGTGTTCTGGTCCGGCCGCTCGCTCGAGGAGCTCTATCGCGACCTCGCCAGCAAGCCCGTCGCCGACATGGCGGCCGTCTTCGTCGCGGCGATGCGGGAGTGGAAGCGCTCCTTCGAGAATGGCGGGCGCTCGGTCGCCAGCCTCCCCCAGCGCATCGACAAGGTGCTCGACGTCACCATCCAGCGCGAAACGGAGCGGCTGGAATCGGGGCTGCTCGTGCTTTCGACCATCGCCTCGGCCGCTCCCTTCATCGGCCTGTTCGGCACGGTCTGGGGCATCATGACCTCCTTCACCGCCATCGCCGTCTCCAAGAACTCCTCGCTCGCCGTGGTGGCGCCCGGCATCGCGGAGGCGCTCTTCGCCACCGCCATCGGCCTCTTCGCCGCCATTCCCGCGCTGATGGCCTACAACAAGCTGCAATCCGAGGTCGCCAAGGCGCAGGGGCGCCTCGAAGCCTTCGCCGACGAGTTCTCCGCGATCCTGTCGCGGCAGATCGACGAGCGCATGGCCGCGTGAGGGGCTGAACGATGGGAATGTCCGCAGCCGGAGCGCAACAGGGCGGGGGCCGTCGGGGCCGCCGCTCGCGCCGTCACCGCGCCATCGCCGAGATCAACATGACGCCGTTCATCGACGTCATGCTGGTGTTGCTCATCATCTTCATGGTCGCGGCGCCGCTGATCGCCACCGGCGTGCCGCTCGACCTGCCGCAGACCGGGGCGAAGCCGATCAATGTCGACCAGAAGCCGGTCACGATCGCCATCGACGGCAAGGGCCAGATCTTCCTGCAGGACGAGGCGACGCTCGAGCCCGACCTCGTCACCAAATTGCAGGGCCTCGCCAAGCAGGGTTTCGACGAGCGCATCTATGTGCGCGCCGACAAGCTGGTCGATTACGGCCGCGTCGCTTCGGTCATGTCGACCATCACCGCCGCCGGCTTCAAGCGGGTCGCTCTGGTGACGGAACCGGCGAACCGCTGAGGACGATGGAAGTAAGGGTACTCAGGGCGTGAAGCTTTCGACCTCCGAACCTGGCATGCTGGTGTCGGCGCTTGGCCACACGACGGCGCTCGTCGTCGGGCTGCTGGCGTTCTCGTCGCCTGCGCCGCTGCCGGAGCATCAGGAGGCGATCGCCGTCGAGCTCGTCGACCCCAACGCGCTGAACCAGATCACCCGCGGCGAGCGCAACGCGCAGAAGGTCGAGGAAAAGCCGACCCCGCGCGCCGAGCGCCAGTCCGACGTGGTCGAGCGCAAGGAGGCCGGCGAGGCCAAGGCCGACAACCCCGCCCCGCC
>NZ_JACXWY010000021.1:0-68986 GCF_014764685.1 Allobosea spartocytisi | reverse complement strand
GCTCAATCCAGCCGCTCGAGCCCCGCCGCGAATTGCCGCCAGCGCCGGGCATAGGCCTGCGCCGAGGCGGTGATCCCGGCCGCGGCCTTGTCGTCGAGCGTCCGGACGGCCCGGGCCGGCGCGCCGACGATCAGCGAATTGTCGGGAAATTCCTTGCCCTCCGTCACCAGCGCATTGGCCCCGACAAGGCTGTTGCGGCCGATCTTCGCGCCGTTCAGCACGGTCGCGCCCATGCCGACCAGGCTATTCTCGCCGATGGTGCAGCCATGCAGGATCGCACGGTGGCCGATGGTGCAGCGGGGACCGACGGTAAGCGGAAAGCCCATATCGGTATGGAAGACGCAGCCCTCCTGGACATTGCTGTCCTCGCCGATCTCGATCCACTCATTGTCGCCGCGCAGAACCGCCCCGAACCAGATCCCGACCCCGGCGGCGAGCCTCACGCGCCCGATCACATGGGCATCGGGAGCCAGCCACCATTGTCCCTGCGGAGGCGTCTCCGGCTTGGTTCCATCGAGCGAATAGAGCGGCATCGGATTCTCCCGGAGGATGCGTCGATGCCGAGCTTTGAGGGCGCCGGCGGGCTGGCGTCAAGCCACGAGGACGTGCAGCAGGTCGAGGACGACGCGGCCCGACGCCATGCTCCAGACGGCCGCGATCATGCTGGCGAGCATCACGAACAGGAAGGGCCGCCCCTCGATCCGGCGGCCGCGAACCGTGTTGCGCAGGATCAGGAACGGCGCGCTGAAGATGACCACTGGCAC
This sequence comes from Allobosea spartocytisi, assembly GCF_014764685.1. Taxonomy (NCBI): domain Bacteria; kingdom Pseudomonadati; phylum Pseudomonadota; class Alphaproteobacteria; order Hyphomicrobiales; family Alloboseaceae; genus Allobosea; species Allobosea spartocytisi. Next base: position 68,222 of record NZ_JACXWY010000021.1, on the reverse strand, counting down.
GCTGGCGACCGCTGCGAGACCGCCGGCCTGCAGCAGCTTGAAATCCGCACGCTGCGCCGTAAACAGCTCGAAAGCGCTTGCGAGAAGGCCGGCGAAGGCAAAACCGAGGATCAGCGACTGCAACGCCTCGAGCGTGGCGGGTTCGATCGTCATGGCGCGCAGCTTCCCCTCGGAGCGATGCGCGGGACACTGGCTTATGGTTTACGAACTGTGAAGAAAAGCCTTACCGGATAGTAAACCGGCATGGTTAATGTGGCCGTACCGAGCGGCACTACGCCCTGCGTCCCCTCCCCGGAACCGGGGCCGGAAGCGGCGCCGACCGCAGTGCCTTCCGCGGCACAGTCAGCCGCCGAATGCGGGGCATGCGACCTTCCCCGTTGACCGCCCTGCGGGAAGAATGCCGTAAGACGCGCTGGCAGCCACGCGATTCTCCCGATGTCAGGCATCACCCTGCTCCTGGCTCAGGCGCTCATCTATTTCGGCGTCATGGCCTTCCTGTTCCGTCTGCGGCATGTCATGGGCCTCGGCGCGTTTCTCTGCGCGCTCGGCGTGATGCATTTCCTCGAGACCTATCTGGCAGCGGTCTTCTTCATCCAGTTGCCGTTCGGACTGCTTTCGCCGGGCTCGACGGTGCTGTTTTCCGGCAAGCTCGCGATCATCCTGCTGTTCTACATCCGCGAGGACGCCGAAACCGTCCGCCAGCCGATCTACGGGCTGCTGGTCGGCAATTTCCTGATGGTGGCGCTGGTGCTGACGCTGCGCCTCTACGGCTCGCCGGTCGCGCTGCCCGGCTACAATCCCGACCTCGTGCTGATCGACCAGATGGGCGCGCTGATGATCTGGGGCACGACGCTGCTCTTCATCGATTCGATCGCGCTGATCCTGCTTTACGAGAAGCTGCACCGCCTGATGCCGCGCTCGACCATGCTGCGGGCCTGCCTGACCCTGGCGGTGATCCTGACCTTCGACCAGATCTGCTTCTTCACCGGCCTCCACGCGGTCACCGGCACGCCCTGGGACGCTCTTTTCGGCGGCTGGGTCGCCAAGATGGGCGCAGCCGTGGTCTATAGCGCGCTGATGGGCCTCTACCTCCTGCTGTTCGAGCGCAGCACCCAGGAGCTCGCGCCGCAGCCCCTCGCCGACATCTTCTACAAGCTGACCTATCGGCACAAATACGAGGATCTGCTCGGCAAGAGCGGGCATGATGCGCTGACCGGCGCGCTCACCCGCGAGCGTTTCGACACCGTCGCCCCCGCTTTGGCGACGCGCGCTGCCGCCACGCGAAAGCCGCTCAGCCTCGCGATCCTCGACGTCGACCACTTCAAGAGCATCAACGATCGGTACGGCCACGTCACCGGCGATGAGGTGCTGCGCCGCGTTGTGGAATGCCTGCGCTCGGAAATCCGCAGCGAGGACCGGATCTTTCGCTATGGCGGCGAGGAATTCGTCATTCTCTGCGAGAACATGCCGCACAACGCGGCCCTCGCCTATGCGGAACGGATGCGGGTCGCGGTCCATGGCACGCTTTCCCGGGAATTCGCCGCCGCTCCGACGGTCAGCATCGGCGTCGCGACCTATCCGGACGACGCCGCGAGCGTTCGCGACCTTCTGATCCATGCCGACGCCCATCTCTACGAGGCCAAGCGGCTCGGCCGCGACCGCGTCGTCGGCAATGCCGGCGAGCTCCGGAAGGCTCCGGCCGGCTGAACGGCTTATGGTTTACGCTCCGTTAAGGCGGCAATGATTCAGTAAGACGCAACCCGTTCCGAGAACACCGGACATGACCGCGTCGCTTCCCCACCACCTGCCCGGACATCAGGGCGCCGCCCTGGCTTCGATGGTCCGCATGCGCCTGCAGCGGCCGGCCCGGCCTTTGCCGCGCGCCGACGGCGCCATGCTGAAGGCGGCGTTCGCGATCCTGCTGGCCGGAGCGCTCGCGACCGCCGCCGCGCTCTACTGGACGCATCGGCGCGACGAGCCCTCAGTGGAGCTGCAACCGGCCCGCGTTGGCGATGTGGCGCTGATGATCCCGCGGAACCTGACCGGCATCGACGATGACGACCGCGACAGGAGCCGGCTCGTCGGCATGGCCCGCCTGCGGCTGGACTGGCCGAGCCTCGGCCCGGCCTTGTCTCAGAGCCGCTACAAGCTGCTGATCACCCTGAGCCCGCCCGACAAGGTCAACGAGCCCGCGCGCCAGCTCGCCACCTATGCCCGCTTCCTGACGCCGACGGTCTGGTCGAATCCCGGCGGCCTGGTGGTGCGCGGCTTCCGCAAGGGCTCGCCCTTCGAGGGCGACGAGTTCTATGTCTCGGTTCCCGACGGCCGGGGCTTCGCCGCGCGCTGCCCGATCAATGTGGGCGGGCTTGTCGACGAGCCCTGCCGCGTCACCTTCCATCACCGCGGCATGGATGTGAACATCCGCTTCCCACGCGCCATCATCGCAGACTGGGCCGTGATGCTGGGCGGCGTACGCCGCACGCTGGACGGTTTGATCCGATGAGCGGAAGGGGCCGGCGCCGGCTCGCCCATTCCCAGCCCTCATCCTGAGGAGCGCTCCAAGAGCGCGTCTCGAAGGATGCTTCAGGAAGCTCCGAGCCCTCTGGAGCATCCTTCGAGACGCAAGCCGCGCTTGTTCCTCAGGATGAGGGCTGGAAGCGGATTAGCCCTCGAGATCGACGTCGAGGATCGCCATGGTGAAGTTGAACGAGCGGTCGCCGTCCTCGTCGTCGACATGGATGATGCCGATATATTCCTCACCCAGATAGACCTCGGCCGAATCGGTCTTCTTCATCCGCGCCCGCACGGAGATGTTGGTGTTGCTGAAGGTCCGGCGCAGATAGTCCTGCAGCTTGGCGAGTTCTGTCTTGTCCACGGTCTGTGTCCCTTTCGATTGGGCGGGAGCGATGCCACGCCGGGCCGCACAGGGCAAGCAAAAGCCGGCATCGTTCCGTCGATCTTCCCCCCGCTTGCACCCCGGGCTGCGATCCTTAGCATGCCCCTCTCCCATCCCGAGGACGGATCGCATTCATGACGCCGTGGCTCCCTTCCGCCCTCGCCTATGTCGCGAGCTGGCTCGATTTCCAGCGCCGCCTGCACGACCAGCCGGGCGTGGCCATCGCGGTCGCGAACGGCGGCGAGATCGCGCTCGAGGCCGCCTTCGGCAGCGCCGATCTCGTGACCGGCGAGGCGCTGACGCCGCGCCACGGCTTCCGCATCGCCTCCCATTCCAAGAGCTTCACCGGTGCCGGCATCCTGCGCCTCGTCGAGGACGGCCGGCTACGGCTCGACGACAGGGTCGGCTCCTTCATCGACGGCTTGCATCCCGAAATCGCGGCGGTGACGATCGGCCAGGTGCTCTCCAACAGCGCCGGGCTGACGCGCGACGGGCCGGACAATGGCCAGTTCTTCGACCGCAAGCCCTATTGCGACAGGGCCGAACTTCTTGACGACCTCGCCGAGCCGCCGGTCTTTCCGGCCTCTCAGCGCTTCAAATATTCGAACCACGGCTTCGGCCTGCTCGGCCTCGTCATCGAATCCGTGACCGGCCTGAGCTACAGCGAATGGATCACCGACGAGGTCGTGGCGAAGGTCGGCCTCACCGAAACCAAGGCCGATATCGAGCTCTGGGGCCATAGGCCGATGGCGAAGGGCCATAGCGGCACGCAGCCTCTGGGTTACCGCGTCGTCATCCCCGGCGACAATCCCGGCCGGGCCATGGTTTCGGCAGCGGGCTTCGTCGCCACCGCGGCCGATGTCGCCCGCTATTTCGCCCAGCTCTCGCCGCAGGCCGAAACCAGCATCCTCACGCCCTTGAGCCGCCGCGAGATGACACGACGCCTCTGGCCGGACGACGAGGCGAGCCTCGGCCGCCATTATGGGCTCGGCACCATCTCGGGCGGCGAAGGCGCCTGGCGCTGGTTCGGCCATTCCGGCGGCTTCCAGGGCTTCATCACCCGCACCTGCGTCTTCCCCGCGCAGGACCTGACGGTGTCCGTCCTGACCAACGCGATCGACGGGCTCGCCCATCCCTGGCTCGACGGCGTCGTCCACATCCTCAAAACCTTCTCCGAGCGCGGCGCGCCGCCGGCCGGGACCGAAGACTGGAATCGCCGGGGCTGGTGCATCTGGGGCGCGGGCGATCTGGTGCCGGTGTCCGACCGCGTCCTCATCGCCAACCCCGCGCTGTTCACCCCCTTCCTCGACGCCGGCGAGATCACGCTCGACGCGCCGGATCGCGGCCACATCACCCGCGCCTCCGGCTTCAACAGCCCGGGCGAACCGGCCCGGCTGGTGCGGGACGAGACCGGCGCAGCGCAGTCGGTCTGGCTCGGCGGCGGCCGCTTCATCGGCGAAGAGGATATGAAGGTCGAGATGCTGGCCCGCTATGTCGAGAAGGCGGCCGGCTGACGCCGTTGCGACGCACACCGATCCATACGGGGTAGCCGGAACCGGGTGCTCCGCCATGCATTCGCCGCCTTTCGCGCCGCAAACTTGCGGGTGAGGGCTGGCCGATGCGCTTGATCGCTTCATTCGCCATGGTGGCTATCCTGGCTGTGGGAGCGGCGCCGGCGCTTTCGCATCAGGCCCCGAGCGGCTGGGACTATCCGTTCTACTGCTGCTCCGGCGCCGACTGCGCCCCGATCGCGGCCGAGACCGTGCGCGAAGGCCATGGAGGCTTCATCGTCACCGTCGCGCCCGGCACGCACCCGATGTGGCCGACCGAACGGCGCCAGCCCCTGATCCTCGAAATCCCCTATGACAAGGCCAAGGAATCGCCCGACGGCCACTTTCATCTCTGCATCGACGATGCCGGAGATCTGCTCTGCTTCTTCGCCCCGGCCGGCAGTTCGTGACGCGGACGACGCGCTACAGCATCGGACCGAAAATTGTATTCGGTCCGATGCTGTAGCTCTTTGTTTTTACATCGGCTTTCCTCGAAAACCGCGTGCCACTTTTCGGGCCGATGCTCTAAGCCATGCGGCTCGTCCGGGAGGGAGACCGCTTGGCGCTTTCCCTCGCCGCCCTGTAAGAGGCTGCGACGCCACCCGGACAACTGCCCCCGACGATGACCGCCCTTGACGACCTCCTCACCCTGCGCGATCTGCTGCGCTATGCCGTCTCGCGCTTCAACGCGGCGGGGCTGAGCTTCGGCCACGGCACCACCAACGCGCTCGACGAAGCCGCCTTCCTGCTCCTGGAGGCGCTCAAGCTGCCGGTCGACGACATCAATCCCTGGCTCGATGCGCACCTGACCCGCGATGAGCGCGCCTGCCTGCTCGATCTGATCGAGGCGCGGGTCACCACGCGCAAGCCCGCGCCCTATCTCGTCGGGCGCGCCTATATCCACGGCCTCGGCTTCCGGGTCGATGAGCGCGTCATCGTCCCGCGCTCCTATATCGGCGAACTCCTGATGCGCGGTGTGCTCGAATCGGAAGGGCTCGGCCTCGTCCCGGAGCCGGAAGCCGTCGGTCGCGTGCTCGACCTCTGCACCGGCTCCGCCTGCCTCGCCATTATCGCCGCCGGACGCTTTCCCAATGCCGAGGTCGATGCCGTCGAACTCTCGCCGGACGCGCTCGATGTCGCCCGCCTCAATGTCGCCGATTACGATCTCGGCGATCGCGTCCATCTGCTCCAGGGCGATCTCTTCGCCCCGCTCGATGGTCAGCGTTACGACCTCATCATCGCCAACCCGCCCTATGTCACCGCCGAGGAGGTCGCCGCCTTCCCGCCGGAATATGCCAGCGAGCCGCAGATGGCCCATATCGCTGGCGCGGACGGTCTCGACCTCGTGCACCGCATCCTGGCGCAGGCCCGCAACCATCTGAACCCCGGCGGCGGCCTGCTCTGTGAGGTCGGCACCGGGCGCGAGGCGCTCGAGGCGGTATACGACCTGCCCTTCACCTGGCTCGACACGGAAGAGAGCGAGGCGGAAGTCTTCTGGATCGGCGAGGCGGATCTGCCGGGCTGAACGGCAGATCCGAGGCAAGCGCGCTACGCTTAGCCCGAACCCTATTGACTGCAACAGAGCGTTATTCTCGGGCGGAGCGAAGCGCAGACCCGAGAATCTCTCGCGAGAAGGGACTTCCGAGCCTCTCGGTCACGAGATGCTCGGGTCAAGCCCGAGCATGACGATGCGGCCGTTCAGCGCATGAAATGCAGCTCGCGGAAGCGGCCGCGGAATGCCGTCACGTCCTTCGCCACCGCCTCGGCCGGACGCGAGCCGTTCAACCCCTCGGCAATATAACCCGCCAGCTCCGGCATGTCGGCGGCCGTCATGCCGAAGCGCACGATCTCCGGCGTGCCGAGCCTGAGCCCGTTCACATCGCCCTCCACCGCCGGCAGCGGCAGGCCGATGCCACAGGACAGGATGTTGACCGCGCGAAGCCGCTTCGCTGCCGCCTGCCCACCGCCATAGGGCGCGGCTTCGATGGCGAACTGATGCGAGGTCGTCATGCCCCGGTCGCGGGCGAAAACCGGCACCTGCCGCTCTGACAGAGCCTCGGCCAAGGCCTTCGCTGTCTTGGCCATCTCCTGCGCATAGGCGCGGCCATGTGCCTTCCAATCGAGGAGCGAGACGGCCAGCGACGCCGATTTCGCCGCGTCGAAATTAGCCGTCAGCCCGGGATAGGCGATGGCGTCGAGTTTTTTCGCGATGTCGGCATCATTGGTGACGATCAACCCTGAAGGCGGCCCGCCGAGGCTCTTATAGGTGCTCATCGTCATCAGATGAGCACCCTCCTCCAGCGGCTGCTGCCAGCCATGGCCGGCGATCATGCCGGACATATGCGCCGCGTCGAACAGCACGAGCGCACCGACCTCGTCGGCGATGGTGCGGATCTCGCGGATCGGATGCGGAAAGAGATTCAAGCTGCCGCCGATCGAGATCAGCTTCGGGCGGAGCCTGAGCGCATCCGCGCGCAGCTTTTCGACATCGACCGTATACTTCACGGGGTCGATCGGCGCCGGATGGGTGACGATGCCGTAGAGCCCGGCCGCGCCCGCGCCGTGATGGGTGACATGCCCGCCGATCTCGCCCGGCGGCGCGATGATGCAGTCGCCCGCCTTCGCCGCGACCATGAAGGCGTAGAGATTGGCGATGGCGCCGGAGGGCACGCGGATCTCCGCATATGTCGCGCCGAAAACCTCGGCTGCGAGCTCGGCCGCGATCACCTCGATCTGCTCGATCGCCTCCAGCCCCATCTCGTATTTGTCGCCGGGATAGCCGAGCGAGGGCCGCGCCCCGATCCCAGCCGAGAGCAGGGCCTCAGCCTTCGGGTTCATCACATTGGTGGCGGGGTTGAGATTGACGCAATCGCGCTCGTGGATGGCGCGGTTCTCGGCGGTCAGCGCCGTAATCCTGTCCGCGATGGCATCGAGCGGCTGGCCCGCCGTCTCGCCGGCGATCCGCTGGATATAGTCCTCGCTCGCCTGCGGCACCCAATCGCGCCTGCCCAGAGCCGTCATGCGCCATCCTCCACTTCAGCGACTGCGTGTTGTCCCGGTGCCCGTTTTGGAACCTGAGGCATATCAGCGGTTTGCCGCGTCGCGCGCAAATGAGTATTCATGGCCGGGAGGATGAGGAAATCTCAGCCTCGACCCGGAGCTTCCCCTTGCCCGTCAAGCCGCCGCGCCCGCGCCTGCCCCCGCTCACCGCCTTGCGGGCCTTCGAGGCGGCTGCGCGGCTGGAAAGCTTCGCCAAGGCGGCGGAGGAAATCGGCGTCACCGCCGGCGCGATCACCCAGCAGATCCGGCAGCTCGAAACCGGGCTCGGCTTCCCGCTGTTTCGCCGGCTGCCGCAAGGCGTCGCCCTGACGGACGCGGCGCGCGAGGCGCTGCCCAGGCTGACACGCGGCTTCGACATGCTGGGCCAGGCGGTGCAGGCCCTGCGCGAAGCGCAGCCGCACCGGCCGCTTGCCATCGCCGCCCTGCCCTGCATCGCCCAGCTCTGGCTCTCGCCGCGTCTGGGCCGGTTGCAGCAGGCTTTTCCGGAACTGCAGGTTTCGGTCGCAGCCATGGAGGAGCCGCCGGACCCGCGACGGGACCCCTATGACCTCTCGCTGTTCTATCGGGACACCGTCGCGGAGCCGGCCGCGATCCAGATCAGCCCCGACGCGATCCTGCCCGTCTGCACGCCCGCGCTGGCCGGCCGGCTGGCTTCACCCGCCGATCTCGCGCGGCAGACCCTGCTGCACGACGCCGTCTGGCGCGGCGACTGGGCACGCTGGCTCGGCTTCGCCGCGCCGGAGGCCAAGGTCGATTCAGGGCGCGGGCCGGCCTTCTCGCTCTATGCCCTGGCGCTGGACGCAGCGCTCTCGGGCTCCGGCGTACTCATGGGCCGGATGAGCCTCGTCGCGCCCCTTCTGGCCGCTGGCCGGCTGGCTGCGCCCTTCCGGCAGGCCATGCCGATGCCGGACAGGCTCACCTTGAGTCCAGCCACAGGCTCCGGCGCGCATGCACGCCGGGTCGAGATCATGGAATGGCTTGCCGCCTCGGCCGACGAAGCGGCTCAGATATAGGCGCCGCAATCGCCGCCAAGAATCTGGTCCATCGAGCGCGACGGCTCGGCGCAGCCGGCCTCGCCGACGACCTTGGCCGGCACGCCCGCCACCGTCTTGTTGCGCGGCACCGGCTGGAGCACGACCGAACCGGCCGCGACGCGGCTGCACTGGCCGACCTCGATATTGCCGAGGATCTTGGCGCCGGCGCCGATCAGCACGCCCTTGCGGATCTTGGGGTGGCGGTCGCCGCCCTGCTTGCCCGTGCCGCCGAGCGTGACGCCGTGCAGCATCGAGACATTGTCCTCGATCACCGCCGTCTCCCCGACGACGAGCCCGGTCGCGTGGTCGAGGAAGACGCCCTTGCCGATCCGGGCAGCCGGGTTGATGTCGGTCTGGAACACTTCGGAGGAGCGCGCCTGAAGATAGAGCGCGAAATCGCGCCGGTCCCGCATCCACAGCCAATGCGCCAGCCGGTGGCATTGCAGGGCGTGGAAGCCCTTGAAGAACAGCACCGGCTCCAGCACCCGGTAGCAGGCGGGGTCACGGTCGAGCACGGCCATGACGTCGGCGCGCATGCCGGGGCCGATGGTGTCGTCATCGGTCATCGCCTCGGTGAAGGCCTGCTCGATCAGGTCGGCCGTCACGGCCGGATGGCCGAGCCGGGCTGCGACGCGATGCGCGACGGCGCCTTCGAAGCTCGGCTGGTTCAGCACCGAGGCGACGATGAGCGTGCCGAGCGCCGGCTCGGCGGCGACGGCGGCCTCGGCCTCGCGGCGCAGGCGCGACCAGACGGGATCGACCCGGTCGAGGCCGCTGGCGGCATCGCGGATATCTACGGCGGAGTGCCCTGACGGCATGATCGTTCTCCGGGAATAACCGTTCGGCAGAAGCCTAGACTAGCACCAGGAAGGGGCCAGAGGCCAAAGGCAAACGCAGAGCGGGTTTGAATCAATATGGAAGGCAGCGGAATCAGCGCGTGAACCGTTTTCGACAACACATTGGTTTCGCCCGCATTTCGGAGGAACCTGCTCGCACGCCGTCCATCTCACAACCGCGCGAGGAAGTCGAGCACGGCCTGCTTGTGGCTCTTGTCGCCCACCGCGAGATTGTGGTCTCGCCCGACGATATCGAAGGACTCGGCACCGGGAATGAGCTTCGCCAGCTCCGGGCCGGAGCCTGAGACGTCGTCCTTCGTGCCGACGCTGATCAGGGTGGGCACCGAAATCTGGCCGACCTGCCCGGCCGTCAGCGTCTGGCGCGAGCCGCGGATGCAGGCGGCGAGCGCCTTGAGGTCGCTCTTGGTCTGCTCGGCGAAGGCGCGGAACATGCGCTGCATCGGATCGGTCAGCGTATCGAGCGACGGCGCCTCCATTGCATCGGCGATGCCGATCGGCAGCCCCACCCCTTCGACCAGATGGATCCCGAGCCCGCCGAGCAGCAGCGCATTCAGCCGCTGCGGATGCGCCAGCGCCAGATGCGCCGAGATGCGCGCGCCCATCGAATAGCCCATCACCGCCGCGCGCGGGATGTCGAGATGGTCCATCAGCCGGCGCACATCCTCGGCCATGATCTGCGAGGAATAGGCCGCCGGGTCGTAGAGCTTCTCGCTTTCGCCATGGCCGCGATCGTCGAGGGCGACGACGCGGTAGCCGGCATGGGTCAGCGTCTTCGTCCACTGGGTGTTGACCCAGTTGATGACATGGCTCGAGGCGAAGCCGTGGACGAGCACCACGGTCTCGTGCTTCGGCACATCGCCGGTAGGCGCGAGGTCGACATAGGCGATCCGCACGCCGTCGGAGGAAAAGCTCTGCATGGGTTCCGTCATGGAGGTCCGTTCGACTGAAGCCTTCCCTGCCATGCCCAAGCCACTTTGGGTAGCCGCCAGCGCGCCGCTTGCTTATGAACGACGGCCATGACCGAGCCTGCCGCAAACGCTTCGCCTGCGCCAACCCCGCCCCCCCTGCCGAAGGGCGGCCGAATCCAGTTCGTCGATCTGGCGCGCGGCATCGCGCTGCTGGCGATGTTCATCTTCCATTTCGCCTATGATCTGTCGAATTTCGGATTGATCGAGACCGATATCGCCTTCGAGCCGGGCTGGCGGCTGTTCGCGCGCTGCATCGCCGGCTCCTTCCTGGTCGTGGTCGGCGTCAGCCTCGTGCTGGCGACGCGCAAGGGGCTGAATCGCAACGCCTTTCTGAAACGCCTGGCCATGGTCGCCGCGGCTGCCGCTCTCGTGACGGTCGGCACCTTCTTCGCGATGCGCGAGAACTTCATCTTCTTCGGCATCCTGCACCATGTCGCGCTGGCGAGCGTGCTCGCCCTGCCGTTCCTGCGCCTGCCGGTGCTCCTCGTCATCCTCGCCGCGGCGCTCGCCTTCGCCCTGCCCGCCTTCGTCACGAGCCCCCTGCTCGACCAGCCCTGGACGGTCTGGCTCGGCTTCTCGCATGCGCCGATCCAGACGGCCGATTTCGTCCCGGTCTTCCCCTGGTTCGGCTGCGTGCTCACCGGCATCGCGCTGGCGCGTCTCGTCCTGCCCCGCCTCGACGGGACGGCCGCCGCGAGCTGGCGGCCACGCTCGTGGCCAACCCGAATCATCTGCTGGGGCGGGCGCCATAGCCTGCTGGTCTATCTCGTCCACCAGCCGGTCTTCATCGGGCTGATCATGCTGGCGACGCAGATCGCCCCGCCGCTCTCGCCGGATGAGCGCGCCTTCCGGGCCGAATGCCAGCGAAGCTGCGCGGGGCCCTCGAACTCGCAACAGATCTGCCGGGAGGTCTGCGCCTGCACCGTGGACGGCCTCAAGCGCGAGAACCTCTGGCAGAAGGCGCTCAGCGATACGCTGTCCACCGAGGAAAGCACCCGCATGACCCGCCTCGCCCAGGCCTGCCTGCGCGGTCCGTAAGGCGAAACGCGCCGGTTCCGGAGCCTAAACAGGCTCTGGCATCTCGCGCCCTGTCGGGATAGGTTGCGCGCGAATTCCAGCTTTGAAGAGCGAAGAGCCATGGCCGCGACCGGCATCCCGCATTTCCAGAACGACGCAGGCGTCGCCGTGATCCATGTCGGCGCGCACGAATTCATGTGCATCGGCGCCAAGCCGCCCTTCGACCATCCGCATGTCTTCCTCGACATGGGCTCGGACAACGAGATCGTCTGCCCCTATTGCTCGACGCTGTTCAAATACGACCCCTCGCTGAAGGGCGGCGCGTCGAATCCGCCGGAATGCGAGTATCACGACGACGCCAAGGCGGCCTGATTCCCGCGACGCGGCCCGCAGGCTCCCGCCGCGGCCTGAGCGGCTGACGATCCATCCGCGCAGGTACTGAGGGGCACCTGCGCTCCTGCGGCGACAACCGGTCGATCCATCGAAGGCGGCTGCCTTGAGCGCTCCTCACATCCTCATCGCCGGCGCCGGCATCGGCGGCCTTGCGGCGGCTCTGTCTCTGGCCCGGCGCGGCATCGCCTCGACCGTCGTCGAGAAACGCACCGGCTTCGGCGAGACCGGGGCCGGCCTGCAGCTCACCCCGAATTCCGGCCGCGTGCTCGAGGCGCTCGACCTCGCCTTGCCGTTGAAGCGTGTCGGCGTTTCCTCCAACGGGCTGGCCGTCCGCCGCTGGCGCGACGGCGCGCCGGTGGTCGAGATGCCGGCGGATCCTGCGGGGGCGCCGACGCCTTTCCGCCTGATGAGCCGCATCGACCTGCACACCGTCCTGCTCGACGCTGCCCGCGCCATGCCCAATATCCGCTTCGTGGTCGGACGCGGCGTCGAGGATGTGCGGCAGGACGATGCCGGCGTCACCGCGACGCTCAGCAGTCAGAACGGCAGCGAAACCTTGCACGGCCTCGGCCTGATCGGCGCCGACGGGCTGTGGTCGCGCATCCGTGGCCTGACGGGGGATGCGGCTGCGCCCGAATTCACCGGCTACGAAGCCTGGCGCGCCATGGTGCCGACGGCGACAGCTCCCGGCATCGCGGGCGAAAAGCCGCGCGTGACCCTGCATCTCGGCCCGCAACGCCATGCCGTCCATTACCCCGTATCGAGCGGGAGGCAGATCAACCTCGTCGTCCTGCGCCAGGCGCGCGAGGCGCGCGAAGGCTGGACCCGCGAAGGCGACCGCGCCGTCCTGACCGAGCATCTCGCCGGCGCCTCACCGGCTCTGCGACAGCTCGCCGGCGCCGCCGGCGGCTGGCAGGTCTGGTCGCTGTTCGACCGCAAGCCGGCCGCCATGGCGAAGGGACGGATCGCGCTGCTCGGCGACGCCGCCCACCCGGTCCTGCCCTTTCTTGCCCAAGGCGCCTCGCTCGCCATCGAGGATGCCGGCGTGCTCGCGCGCCTGCTGGCGCAGCATCTGGCGCGGGAGGGCGCTGCCGGCGTCCAGGCTGCCATGGCGGCCTATGCCGCGGCCCGCGCGCAACGCGTCGCCCGCGTGCAGGAGGCGAGCCGCGAGAACGGCCGCAATTTCCATCTCGGCTGGCCCTGGAGCATCGGGCGCGACCTCGTGCTCCGGCGCCTCGGCCCGGAGGGGATGCGCAAACGCTATGACTGGCTCTACGGCTGGCGCGACGCGGGCTGAGTTCCTTTCCCAGCCTCCCCACGGCTTGGCCTGTGTCAAAAGGTCTCTGGGCGCCGCCGATCGAAACGGCATCTCGTCAACGCCGCAATTCGTTCCTATCTCTTGGCCCGAGGAGGAGTGGAACCGACATGATCCGCGTCAATCTCTACGACCAGCTCAACCGCCGCGGGGCTTCGATGCCGCGCTGGGCGACATGGCTCGTCATGGCCGCAAGCTTCGTCGTCGGCATCACGCTGTTCCTCGTGGCGGCGAGCCTTGCGCTGATCCTGATCCCCATCGTCGCCGTCGCCGGCGCCATCGCGGTCTGGCGGCTGAAGGCCAAGCTCAAGGCCGCCGGCTTCGACCGCGCGGCCGATCCCTTCGGCGGTCAGGCTCGGCCAGCCGAGCGCATCGAGATCATCGACGCCGAGTACCGCATCATCGAGCCCGGCGAGACGCCGCGGCGCTGAGCCTCAACCCAGCCCCTTGAGGGCAATGCCCGCCGCCCCGCAGGCGGCGAGCACCGGCATCATGCCGATGCGGAACCGCAGAATCGCGAGGATGGCGCCGGCCGCCAGCAGTGCCGCCTGCCAGTCCAGCGACGAGAGCACCGGCACGTCCGGCGAGAGCCAGACGAGGTCAAGGCTGCGCAGCTCGCGAAACAGCACATGCAGCCCGAACCACAAGGCGAGGTTCGCGATCACCCCTACCACTGCCGCCGTGATCGCCGCCAGCGCCGCCGAGAGGCTCTCGTTGCTGCGCAGCGCCTCGATATAGGGCGCTCCGAGGAAGATCCACAGGAAGCAGGGCGCGAAGGTCGCCCACAGCGTCAGGAGCGCGCCGAGGCTGCCGGCCAGCAGCGGCGGCAACATGCCGGGCATCCGGAAGCCGGCCAGGAAGCCGACGAACTGCAGGACCAGCACGAGCGGCCCCGGTGTCGTCTCGGCAAGCCCGAGCCCGTCCAGCATCTCGCCCGGAGCGAGCCAGCCGAAGCCCTCGACCGCCGCTTGGGCGACATAGCTCAAGACCGCATAGGCGCCGCCGAAAGTCACGACCGCCATCGTGCTGAAGAAGGAGCCGATCTGCGTCCAGACGCTCCCGGCCCCGGTCGTCAGCCAGAGCAGCCCGACCGGCGCCAGCCATAGGGGCAGCCAGAGCGCGAGCACCCGCAGCGCCCTGCCCGGCGAGGGCCGCGTATGCGTCAGCTCCCCGCGCGCAAACAGCTCATCGACCAGCCCGGTGACGGGCGGACCCAGCGCGGCATGGCGCTGCGCCGTCGAGAACAGGTTCGGCGCCAGCCGATGTCCGGCCCAGCCCACGAACGCCGCCGCGAGAATGACGAGCGGAAACGGCATCTTGAACAGGAAGAGCGCGAGGAAGGCCGCCAGCGCCACGAGCCGCATCGCCGGCGTCTTCAGCGCGCGGCGGCTGATGCGGAAGCCGGCCTCGATCACGATGGCGAGGACAGCCGCCTTGATCCCGAAGAACAGCCCGTCAACCAGCGGCACATGGCGCCAGGTGACGTAGAGCGCGCTCAGGCCCAGCATCACCAGCGCGCCGGGCAGGATGAAGAGCAGCCCGGCGATCAGCCCGCCGAGCGTCCGGTGCATCAGCCAGCCGATATAGATCGCAAGCTGCTGTGCCTCGGGGCCCGGCAGCAGCATGCAGTAGTTGAGCGCATGCAGGAAGCGCTCCTCGCCGATCCAACGCCGCTCCTCGACCAGCTCGCGATGCATCAACGCGATCTGCCCGGCCGGGCCGCCGAAGGAGAGGCAACCGATCTTCGCCCAGACGCGCGTCGCCTCAGCCAGCGTCGGCATGCGCTCGGCCGGCCCGGCCGCCATGTCCGATTGCAGGGTGGTCATGAGCGGGGCTCCGAAACCGGACGCGCGGAAGGCCAGTTATGGGTTTCCTCGCTGGCGTCCCGGCTCCAGCGATGGAAGGCGTCATAGAGCAGCATGCCGGCGTCGAGCTGCTCGAGATCGTGCTTGAACATGCGCGACAGCCCGAGCGAAGCCGCCAGCAGGCCGGCGGCCTGCGGTTCGGCGTCCAGCGTCGCGGTATCGGCCGCCCTGACGATCCGGGCGAGCCTGTCGAGCGCCGGCGAGGCCAGGCCGAACTCCTCGATCATCACATCGAAGGTGCAGCGCGGTCCGCGATGGCTCCAGAACACGCCCTCGACATCGAAGGGCGTGGCGCCGAAGCGCTCCGCCACCGCCTCGACTTCCGTGGCGGCCACGAAGAGAAACACCGCCTTGCGATCGACGAAGCGGCGGATGAGCCAGGGACAGGCGATGCGGTCGATCTTGGGCCGGGCCCGCGTCACCCAGACGCTGCCGCCGGAGGGGCCGGCCGGGGGCAAATGCGCCGGCAAGACCGTGAGCCCGCCGGCCTGTCGCCAGGCGAGATGCCCGCCTTCGAGGCTCTCCGCCGCGATGCCGGCTTGCCGCAGCCAGGCAGCGACCCCTTCGCTGAGCTTGAGGCCTCGATGGCAGACGACAATGACCTGTTGCTGGTCGGCATAGTCCGAGGCCCAATCCGCGACCGCGCGGTAGTCGCGGCGCGTCGCCGTGGGCAGGAGAACCGGATCGGCGGCGAAATCCTCGTCGATCCGGACATCGATGATCGCCGGTGCGTCGGGCCTGCCGACGAGCCGGGACAATTGCGCAACCGTGATCTGTTCGTTGGAAGACATGGTGCGTCCATCCTGAAGCAAGGAAGTTGGACGCGAGCATTGGGCCGAAGCCTCACGGGGTCGTCGCGATGAACCCCTTGGCCCGACTACACCACGGAGGCTCCGCCGGCGTCAATGCCGGCAGCCCGCATCACGCGATCGGGCTGAGCAGGATCTTGTCGATCCGGCGCCCGTCGAGATCGACCACCTCGAAGCGCCAGCGATCCTTGTCGAAGGTCTCGCCGACATTGGGCAGATGGTTCATTTCAGCCAGGATGAAGCCGGCCACGGTCTGGAAGTCCGCGTCGCGCGGCATCGGGATGCCGAACTCCTGCGAGAACTCGTCGGCCTGCATCCAGCCGGCGACCAGATAGGAGCCGTCCGGCCGCGCGACCACGGCAGGCTCGCTCTCCTCCTCCTCCTGGAAGACGCCGATAATGGCCTCGAGCACGTCACCCGGGGTGATGATGCCCTCGAAATGACCGTATTCGTCGAAGACAAGCGCCATATGCACCCGGCTCGAGCGGATTTCACGCAGCACATGCAGCGCGTCCGCGGTATCCATCACCACCGGCGCCTCGTTCACCAGCGCCCGCAATTCCTGCATGTCGCCGCTGGCGAGGAAATCGATCGTGTCCTTGACCACCACGACGCCGACGATCGAATCCGACTCGCCGTCCTGCACCGGCAGGCGCGAACGGCGCGTCGCCCGCAGCTGCGCGCAGATCTCCTCGGGGCTGTCGGCGAGGTCGACGACCTCGACCTCGCGGCGCGGTGTCATCAGGGCTCGCGCCGAACGGTCGGCGAGGCGCATGACGCCGGTGATCATCTCGCGCTCGTCGCGCTCCAGAACGCCGGCCGTCTCGGCCTCCGCGATGATGGTGCGCACCCCCTCCTCGGTCACCCTCTCCTCGGACTCGCCCTTCTGGCCGAGAAGCGCGAGCACCGCCTTGCCGGAGATGTCGAGCAGGAAGACCAGCGGCGCGCCGATCTTGGACAGGAACGCCATGGCCGGCGCGACGCGCGCCGCCACACGCTCGGGATCGCGCAGCGCAACCTGCTTCGGCACGAGCTCGCCGAGGATCAGCGACAGATAGGTGATGGCGACGACGACGATACCGACGCCGAGCGTGTCGGATACCGATTGCGAGAATCCGTGTGTGCCCAGCCACGCCGACAGGCGCGTGCCGAGCGTCGCGCCCGAGAAGGCGCCGGAGAGCACGCCGACCAGCGTGATGCCGATCTGAACCGTCGAGAGGAAGCGGCCGGGATCGGACGCGAGGCGCAGGGCGGTCGTCGCGCCCCTATTGCCCTGATCGCTGAGAACCTTGAGCCGAGCCGGCCTCGATGAGACGACGGCGAGTTCCGACATGGAGAGCAGACCGTTGATCACGGTCAGCACCACGACGATCAGGATTTCGGTTAACAAAACCAGCCTGCGACCTGCAAAGCCGCGACATCTGGCGGCCAGCTTCCGGCCCCCTTATAGCGTATTGCGCCTCCAACGCGATGGGGGTGCCCTGAGAATCGCGGCCGCCTCATGACAACCGCCAAGCCGAGCTTCTGGAATCCCGCCGAAACCGCCCGCCCGGAAGGCGATGCGCGGCTGCGCGCGCCATCCGCCCAGCGCAACCGCGACGCGATCCTGGCCGTGCTGCGGGACGTTCTCCCCGCGAACGGCCTCGTCCTCGAAATCGCCAGCGGCTCGGGCGAGCATGCGCTGCGTTTCGCGCAGGCATTGCCGTCTTTGACCTTCCAGCCGAGCGATCCGAGCCCGGATGCGCGCGCCAGCATCGCCGCATGGAGCGCCGAAAGCGGCCTCGCCAACATCCTGCCGCCGATCGAGATCGACGCCAGCGGCGATGCCTGGCCCGCCCTCGCGCCGGCCGCGATCCTCTGCATCAACATGATCCATATCGCGCCCTGGAAGGCGACCGAGGGACTTTTCCGCCATGCGGGAGCCATGCTTGCCGGCGGAGCGCCGCTTTGCCTCTACGGCCCGTTCCGACGCCCGGGCCGGGAATTGGAGCCCGGCAACCTCGCTTTCGACGAGAGCCTGCGCAGCCGCAATCCGGGTTGGGGGCTGCGCGATCTCGGTGCGGTGACCGCGCTCGCACAGGTCAGCGGCTTCGGCGCGCCCGACATCGTCGAGATGCCGGCGAACAATCTCAGCGTGATCTTCCGCAAGCGCTGAGGCGGCCGCACTACGCTTGCATCGAGAGCGTCGGCCCGCTACCGCTCGAACCGCGCGGACGTGGCGAAACTGGTAGACGCAAGAGACTTAAAATCTCTCAGCCTTTGGCTATGCGGGTTCGATCCCCGCCGTCCGCACCAGCCTTGCGCCGGTTGCCATCGCTATCCGCGTGATCAGTGCGGACGCGCCGGCTTGTACCATTCGACGCCATCGGGATCGACATAGAGGCCCGGCGGCACATCGGCCCCGATCGACTCTTCCTTCATCGGCACGCGCACCGTGTCGTCGCGGTCGCCGCTCTTGGCGCTGGTCCCGGAGGATTGCCCGGTATGCCGGTGCGCCCCGCGCCCGACATTGCTGACGAGCCCGACCACGCCGCGCTGCCCCGCGACCTTGTCCTGCAATTCGGAAATCGGCCGTCCGGCGAAGGCGATCACGGTTGCCCCCTCCACCACCGGCAAGGCGCGCCTGGCCGCCCCCTCGCCCGTCACCCGCACGCCGATGAAGCGCGGCACATAGGTCGCGCCACCCTTGCCGAAGGATTCCCAGCCGCCCGCCGAGATCATCTGGGCGCCGCAGCGCTTATGGGCGCGCTCGCAGGCGGCGCGCGAGGCATAGCGCGGCGCCTTCTGCAGGAACTCGGCCCGCGCGTTGCGGTAGGCGAATTCGCATTGCTCCGCCGTCAGCTTGCCCGCCTCGATGCATTCGTCGCGCCGGATATAGGTCGCGCCCGGCGACTGCGCCGCCAGATCGGAAGGGCTCGCCAGCGAGAGCGCCGGGGCGAGCGTGGCGATGCGCAGGGCGGCGAGGGCAGTGGCCGGGATCATCATGCGGCGCAACATAGTTACGATTGTGGCTTAAGAGTGCCTAAGGTCATCGTCGGAAGGCATTTCAACCGGCAATTTCACAGCAGCGCCCGGCGCGAAGCGGCCAGTTCCCGCGTCGCGCCGTAGTCGATCTTGCCGTTGCCGAGCACGGGAATCGCCTGCGTCACCAGGATGGCGCGCGGCACCCAGAGCTCGGGAAAGCCTTGCTGTTTCGCCGCCTCCTGCAAGGCCGCGCGGTCGGCATCGGCCTTCTCGGTGACGAGGATGAGCTGTTCGCCCTTGCGCGGATCGGGCAGGCCGACGACGACGTGATTCTGGTCCGGCCAGAGCTTGGCCACCATCGTTTCGACCGCCGCCAGCGAGACCATCTCGCCGCCGAGCTTGGCGAAACGCTTGGCCCGGCCGCGAATCGCGACGAAACCGTCCTCGATCACGACGATGTCGCCGGTGTCGTGCCAGCCACCCTCCGGCGGAACGACCTTGCCGGGCTGCTGCGGATCGAGATAGCCAGCCATGACATTCGGCCCGCGCACGGTGAGGCGGCCGCCTTCATGAATGCCCTCGACGGGCTCCAGCTTTGCCTCGATGCCGGGCAGGAGCTGGCCGACCGTGCCCTCGCGGATCGCCTGCGGCGTGTTGACGGCGAGCACGGGCGAGCACTCGGTGCAGCCATAGCCTTCGAGGATGGTGGTGCCATAGGGCTCCCACATCCGCTTCGTCTCGGGCTTGACCCGCTCGGCTCCCGCGACGACGAAGCGCACGCTCATCAGGTCGTCCTTGTCCGCAGCGCGCGCGTATCCTTGCAGGAACGTGTCGGTGGCGAGGAGGAAGGTCGCCTTCATGTCGCCGATCAGCTTCGGCACCTGCTTGTAGTGCAGCGGGCTCGGATAGAGCACGACCTTCATGCCGTGCAGCAGCGGCACCAGCATTCCCGCCGTCAGCCCGAAGGAATGGAAGGCCGGCAGAGGGTTCATGAAGACGTCCCGCTCCGAGATCGCCCCTGCGGCATGGGAGAAGACCTGCCGGGCGTTCGAGACGAGATTGGCATGGCTCAACACCACGCCCTTCGGCGTCCCCTCCGTGCCGGAGGTGAAGAGAATCACCGCCGGATCGTCCGGCGTCGCCTCGTAGCGCTTGTGCACCAGCCCCGGCGCGAGGCTCTGCAGCGCCCCCCAGGCCTTGTCGAGGCTGGTCACCTGCTTGCGGATATCTTCGAGATAGATCACCCGCCTGCCCTCCCCAAGCGCGGCGATCTCGTCGTCGAGTTCGCCCCTTTCGACGAAGCGGCGCGAGGTGACGATGGTCTTGAGCTGCGCCAGCTCGCCCGCCGCGCGCAGATTCTTCACGCCCGCGGTGAAGTTCAGCATCGCCGGTACCCGGCCATAGGCGAGGAGCGCGAACAGCGTCACCGCCATGCCCTGCATGTTCGGCAGCAGCACGCCGACCGTCTCGCGCTCGCCCGTCAGGGCCGCGAGCTTGCGGCCGAGCACGAGCGCCCCCAGCACGAGCCTGCCATAGGTGATCGGCTGGCGCTCCGGATCCTCCAGCGCGACGCGATTCTTGCCGTGCCGCACGACGGCCTGGAGCAGCGCGCGAAAGATCGTGATCCGCGCGCCGGCGGCGTCGAAGGTGGTGGCGGCCATGTCTGGCTCGTCTCCCGGTCGGCGTTTCCCTCTGCCGTCAACGTAGTGGCATCGGAGCGCGTTGCAATGTGTGAACGGTCCGGACAGCCGCACGTCATTCTCGGGCGCCTGCAAGACAACCCGGGAATCTCTCCTCGAATGAGGTGGGAGCCTTCGCGTCACGAGATGCTCGGGTCAAGCCCGAGCATGACGGCTGTGCGACAGCGCTACCCGAATGCGCCGATCTCGTGCTGGATCGCGCCGGAAATCTCGCGGATCAGCGCGAAGAGCTCCAGCATCGGCGTCAGCACGTCGCGATGCAGCGCCTCATAGGTGCCGCCCTCGCGCGGCCCGGGCGGCTCGCCGAAATCGAGCCCGATGGTCGGATCGGGATCGCGCGGGAAGATCTCGGCAAGCAGCGCGAGCGAGGCCGGCACGTCGAGCCTGAGCAGCCGCTCGAACAACGCCTCCCGCGTCAACCCGGCATGGGGCCGGAAATCGGGAATATGCGCTGCGGCCAGCCAGATGCGATGCATCGCCGCGAGTCTCAGCGCATGCAGCGCCGCGAGCCTGACCGGCATGCGCGGCACGTCGTCGGCCGTGGCCCTGAGCTTCAGCGCATCCGCGGAGAGCCGCCAGAACAGCCGCCGCAGCATGGGCGCGAGTTCCAGCCGCGACAGTGCCTCGGCGACGACGAGCAATTCCTCGCGGCGCCCATCCCGCGTCGTCCGCCGCGCCCGGTCGAACCAGCTTCCGGGGTCGAGCGAGTCGAGATAGGCCCTGAGCACGTCGAGGTCGCTATGGCCCATCGCATGGGCGGCGAGCCTGTAGGCGCGGTCGAAGCGATCGGATTGCTCGCGCATGGCGCGGAAGATGTCGGGCGCGCGCGCCGCGCCATGGCCGATGCCATGCAGGCTGTTGGCCATCCAGCCGAGCTGCTGGAGGATGGCGTTGTTGGGAATGGCCCGTAATTCGCGCGGATGCCGGATGCGCACCGGCCCCGCCCCTTCGGTCTGTCGCGCCGCCGGGCGTGAGCCGGTCTTGTCGAGCAGCGAGGGACCGAAAGTTCCGATCAACGCGGCATAGCCGGGATCGTCGACCAGCGCGTTCATCTCCTCCCGCACGGTCTGGAAGAACTCGCTGGCGAAGTCGGGCTCGTCATAGATCGGGTCGTCGGCGGCCTCGGGGGCCGCGAACACCGCTTCCGCGATCCGGCCGACCGTCGCGCCCGCGAGCTGCGGCGTACCGAACAGCAGATAGCCGTCGCTGCCCTGGAAGCTGGTCTCGCGCACTGTGGCGATGCCGGCCTTGGCGAAAGCCTGCCGGGCGAAGGGCGGGTCGAGATAGGCCAGCCGGTCGGCGAGGCTGTCGGCATGGGCGCCGCGTCCGACCGACTCGCCATGCGTGTCGAAGATCACGAGCTCGATGTCGGTGAGTTCGTAGCGGGCGAGCAATTCGCAGATGCGGATGCGCAAGCGCTCGACCCAGAAGGTCGAGGCGACCTGCCCGATATAGCGGCCGGAATCGGAATAGCCGAACTGGATGCAGAGCCGGCCGTGGCTCTTGAGATAGTCGCGGAAATGCGGGCTGCGCAGTGCCTCGTCGATGATGCGCGGCCCCTGCTCCAGCGCGTCCGAGGTCTCGAACAGCGGCGAGATCTCGACCTTGTCGGCAATGCCGAAGCGGCTCGCCAGCCAGAGCGCGCAAAGCAGCGTATAGCCGGTCTCCGTCTCGGCGATGAGGAAGCGCACCGGCCGCGAGCCGTCCACATGCTTCACGATCTGGGCGATCGTCATCATCATCCGCGCGGCCGAGGCGCGCTCGGCCGCGAGCGCTCCGAAATCGACCGCGACCGGCTCGACCTTGCCGAGCTCCGCATTGGCCGCGGCGAGGAAGGCTCGCCGCTCGGCCGGCTCTGCCGGTTCGCCGTCGGAGGGGATGACGCCACGTAGCGCATTGTGGAGCTGCGAGGCGTTAAGCCGGAAATGCGGCAGCGCGATCGAGACGCCATGCGCGACGACGCCGGCCCGGACCAGCGCCAGCACGCGCTGCGTCGCGTCGGAGGCCAGACCCAGCGCCTCGTCGAGCGCCGCGAGCAGGCGCGACGAGTCCGGCAAGGCCGTCTCACGCTCATGGACGAGCGCCAGCGCGAAGGCCTGCAACGCTTCCAGCGATGGCTGCGTGCCGATCGGCGGCGCCAGCGCAAGCTGCCTCCCGACGGCCGCGCACGCATCGTCGACCAGCTTGCGCAACGCCTCGGTCGCGGGTTCCTCGGGCAGCTTCTCGAGGATGCGGGCGAACTGCCCATCCTTCGATTCCAGCCGGTAGCGCAGCGTGTCCCACCATCCGATATCGGTGCGTCCGTCCGTGTCGCAACCAACCCAGGACGCCAGGATGACCGGGCGCGGCGCGAGCCGCGTCCAATCCTGCGGCCAACGGTGCCGGGCTTCGTCGAGGAAGGCGGCGTTGAGCCGGTCGATCGCATCGCGCGCATGCCGCACCGCGAAGCGCGCCTGCTCGAACTCGTCCTGCAAGGTGATGCGCCCGTCGGGACGGAAGCTGAGCTGAGGCTCCTCGATGACCGCAGTGGCGGCGGCATTTCCGGAGGCGAGATCGGCCAGCGCATGCGCCAGCCGGCGCGTCATGCCGAAGGTCGGATGCGCGGTAAAGACGGCCCCGAAACGAGGCCGCTCCACCGCCGCACGGAAGGCCGAGAAACTGCCCGCCGCTTCGGCCTGCTGCCGGGCCAGTGCAGCGAAAGCCGCCGTCTCGTCCCGCTCCAACCCGACATAGCGCGCGAGGCGCCCGGCCCGCTGCCGCAGCGCCCGGCGCCCGAGCAGGCGCACCAACTCGCCGGCCGCCGCCGTCGTGAGCTCGCCCGAATCCATCAGGCGCGTCAGCCAGAGCGTGACGCGCAGCACGGGGTTGCCGAACGGATCGTCGCGCGAGGCAAGCCGCGCCTGTTCGATCTTGTCCTGAAGGTCGTCAGCAAGCGCGGCAATGTCGATGGCGGGAATCGGCGCCGTTTCAACCGGTTGGATCACGGTAAATCGCCTCCCGCCAAGGCTTCGGAACCGACGCCGCGCCTTCGTTGCTGCATTGCAGCATCCCTTGCCTGGGAGGGCAAGCCCGCCTCGCTCGATTAATTTTACCCGGGTCATATTGCCAGACATCGGATATGTCGCTAGAAGCGCCGCAACGCCAGGAGCCTCCGACATGTCCGATCTCGCTGCCCGAACCTGCACCGCTTTCCGGGACGACGCCCATCTCGCCAGCGGCCCGCTTGCCGATGTCGCGCTCGCCGTGAAGGCCGCGCTCGAAGCCGCGCCGGCAGCGTCGATCCTCGTCTTCGACGACGCGACCGGCCGCGTGGTCGATCTCGACCTGCGCGGCACGGCAGCCGAGATCGCGGCGCGACTGGCCGCTCCCACCGGCCCCGCCGACCAGCCCGGAGCCGCGCCGGCCGAGCGTGGCCGCGGCCGGCCGAAGCTCGGCGTCGTCGCCCGCGAAGTGACCTTGCTGCCCCGCCATTGGGAGTGGCTCTCGGCCCAGCCGGGTGGGGCCTCGCAGGCCCTGCGCCGTCTCGTCGAGGATGCCCGCCGCAACGATGGCGGCCGCAGCCGAGCGAGGCAGGCGCAGGAAGCGGCTTACGCTTTCATCTCCGCCATGGCCGGGAACCGCGAGGGCTTCGAGGAGGCGTCGCGCGCCCTCTTCGCCGGAGATGCCGCAGGTTTCGCCGACCAGAGCCGAAGCTGGCCGGCGGATATCCGCGCCTATGCCGCAAGGCTCGCGGCCGACGCCTTCACCCAGGGCTGAGACGATGCAGACCTATCTCGAACCGAGTTGGGAAGCCGGGCGCGATCTCGTCGCCCGCGGCATCGCCGGCGAAGTGGTGATGCTGAACCTGCTGCGCCTGCGCAGCGTTGCCGATTATGCGGCCCACCCGGATCTCGCCCCCGAACGGCCGATCAGCGGCGCGGAAGCCTTCGACCGCTACGTCGCGCATACGCGGCCTTATCTGGAAGCGAGCGGCGGCTCGCTGCTGTTCCTGGCCGAGGGCGGCCCCTTCCTCATCGGCCCGCAGGGCGAACGATGGGACCGCGCCATGCTGGTCCGGCAGAGATCGGTTGCGGATTTCATCGCCTTCGCCGGCAACGCGGCCTATCTCGCCGGCATCGGCCACCGCACGGCCGCGGTCGAGGATGCGCGGCTGCTGCCGCTCGTCTCCCGACCTCTTCCGGGGTGAAGCAGGCGAAACCGCCATCGCCGGAACGCCGGGACGGGCTGCGTGAAACGCCATTGCCACGGCACGGACCCAAAGGCATAGCCCGCCGGCACCCTTCGCCTTTAGCCCCCTCGACAGAAGCGCATCATGAGTTCCCACACACGGTGGTTCGGCATTCTGTGCGGGCTTGCGACAGCGTTGATCTGGGGCGTCCAGTCCGTGGTTTCGCGCCATGCGATGCTGACCGGTCTGTCGCCGGCCGATGTCACCATCCTGCGTTTCGTCTCGGCCTCCGCCGTGCTGATTCCCTGGGCGGCGACGCGGATCCGCCCCTTTCCCGTCGGGTCGCTCGGCTGGAAGCGGGCCTGGTTCATGGCGCTGCTCATCGGGCCGCTCTACAGCCTGATCCTTGTCGGCGGCGCCCATTTTGCGCCGGCTCTGCACTCATCGATCATCTCGCCGGGGCTGATCCCGGTCTTCACAGCGCTGCTGGTCTTCCTGGTGACCGGCGAGCGCGCCGGGCGGATGCGGCTCGCCGGTCTCTGCACCATCGTCCTCGGCATCGCGATCTTCTCGCGCGACGCGCTGATGGCGACGCCCTCCCGGCCCGATGCCTGGATCGGCGACCTGCTCTTCGTCCTGATCGCCGCGATGTGGTCGGTCTTCGGCCTGCTGGCGCGGCGCTGGGGCGCGAGCTCGGTCGAGGTCACGGTGGCGTCCTGCGTGCTGGCATTGCCGCTGCTCGGCCTCGTCGCCCTCGCGCTGCCGGTCCATATGGCGCAGGTTCCGCTCGCCGAGGTGCTCCTGCAGGCCCTCTACCAGGGCGTTCTGGTCGGGGTCGTCGCGCTCTATCTCTATGCCCGCACCGTCGCGATGCTGGGAGCGGCGAAGGCCACGCTCTTCCTGCCGCTGGTGCCGGTGGTGACGGCGGCCTGCAGCGCACTGCTTCTCGCCGAATACCCCTCGCCGACCGAGATCGCCGGCATGGCGGTCGTCATCGCCGGGATGGTGCTGGCGTTCCGCTCGCCATCGGCGAATTGACGGCATCGAGATCTCGGCTCGGAGGCATCGTCATGTGGCCCCGAAAACCGGCTCTCACACTGAAATCGATTCACCTACGAAACCAAATATTTATCGGATAGGCGCCATGCTGGCGGGCAGGCCTGACTGACGCAGGCGCCCACCGACAGGCTGCATGGGTCGAAAGCGCGTTCACATCATTGTGCTGGCGGCTGTTCTCGCCGCCGTCGCGGTGATTCTGCCCATCGTGCTGATGCTGCATGTTTCCTGGGTCAGCGCCCTGCGTCGCGAGGAGCGAAACCTGCGGGCCTTCGCCGAGCAAGGAAGCTCGCGAGCCCAGCTCCTTTACGACGAAGTGCGCGATGCGCTCCTCGCCTTGACCAAGGCGGAGATTGTCCCCTGCTCCACACAGCATATCGCGCTGATGCGCGAGATCGTGATGAACAACACCGCGATCAACGAGATCGGCTACTTCAAGGACGGCCGGCTCGTCTGTTCCTCCTGGGGCCAGGTCGCGACGACGGTCACCCGCGCGCCCGTCGACTATGAGACGGCCGACGGGATTGCAGTCACGGTGCGGGTGCAGCCCATCGTGTCACACGTCAAGCCAATGATGGCGCTGCATTTTCGCGACCACAACATCCTGGTCGATCCCTCCCTGCTGGCCGATGTCGCGACCGACACCGACACCCAGCTCGTGATTGCAAGCGAGGGCGGCGTCTTGGTCGCGGCACACGGCGATCCCGACGGCCACCTCGTGAGCTCGCTGTTGAAGCAGCCCCGCAGTGGCATCGACGACGACCACATCTTCGCCGCCGCCCGGTCCAAGGATTGGATCGCGATCGCCATCTCCTCGCGGGAGCGGATCGCGCAGACGCTGAGCGAGGAGCGCTGGCTGCTGCTGCCGGTCGCCGGCCTGATGGCGGCCAGCCTCGTGGCTCTGATCACCTGGCTCGCACGCCGACGCCTCTCGCCGCTCGGGGAGCTCGAGCTCGCGCTGCGCAATCGCGAGTTCGTGGCGCATTACCAGCCGATCATCGACATCGAGACCGGCATCTGTGTCGGCGCCGAGGCTCTCGCCCGCTGGCGCCGGCCGGACGGGACCGCGGTCCGGCCCGATTTCTTCATCCCGCTCGCCGAGGAGAACGGCCTGATCGGCGCCCTCACCAACCAGATGGTGGAGGCTGTCATCCGCGACCTCGCCCCTGTCCTCGTCGCCGATCGCTCCCTGCATATCGCACTCAATCTGAGCGCGGAGGATCTCGTCAGCGGACGCGTCCTGGCCTTCATTCAACAAGCCATCGCCGGCACGGGAATCCGGACCGAGCAGCTCTGGCTCGAAGCGACCGAGCGCGGCTTCATCGACATCGAGGCCGCCCGCGCGACGATCATCGAGGCCCGCAGGCTCGGCCATTCCGTCGCCATCGACGATTTCGGCACCGGCTATTCCAGCCTGCAATATCTGCAGCGCCTGCCGCTCGACGCGCTGAAGATCGACAAGGCCTTCGTCGAGACCATCGGCCGGAATGCCGCGACAAGCCCGGTGATCGGCCACATCATCGACATGGCGAAGACGCTCGACCTCCACATCGTCGCGGAAGGCATCGAAACCGAGGAACAGCTCGCCTATCTGCGCGAGCGCGGCGTGCGGTTCGGTCAGGGCTGGCTGTTCTCCAAGCCTCTCCCGGCCGGGGAGTTCGTCGCCTTCCACCGCCGCCGCCAGCACGAATACGGCCCCGGCCCGGAACTCATCCGGCGCGCCATCGCCTGAGCGGATCGGCCCGGCTCAGCCCTTATGCCCCTTGGCGATCGGCTCGACATAGGTGAGGGCCATGTCCCAGGGGAAGTAGATCCAGGTATCCTGGCTGACCTCGGTGACGAAGGTATCGACCGTCGGCACGCCTGCGGGCTTGGCGTAGACTGTGGCGAAATGCGCGTTGGGCAGCATCTCGCGCACCACGCGCGCCGTCTTGCCGGTATCGGTCAGGTCGTCGACGACGAGCACGCCCTTGCCCTTGCCGTCGCCGATCGCCTTGATGTTCGGCGCGACGTCCTTGAGGACCTTGAGCTCCGACTGGTTCTTGTAGTCGTGATAGCTCGCGACGCAGACCGTATCGATCAGCCGAAGCCCCAGCTCGCGGCAGATGATCGCCGCCGGCACCAGCCCGCCGCGCGTGATGCAGACCATCGCCTCGAAGGGCCCCTTGTCGGCCAGCCGCCAGGCGAGCGCGCGCGCATCGCGGTGGAACTGGTCCCAGGAAACCGGGAAGGCCTTGTTCGAGGTCGGTTCGGCCATGGCGGAGCGCTCCGGGCTGATCGCGGCGCCAGACGCGCCCTGCTACAGACCGAAAACCCTATTGCGCCGCCGCTGGCAAGAGGCCGGCGGCGGCGATCCCCAATGGCGCCTGTCGCGCGCCCTCGCCGGCTTCAGAATTCCGCCCAGCCATCCGCGCCGCCGCCAGTGGCAAGGCGTCTGGCGGGAACCATGGCCGGCCGCGCATTCACCGCGACGGGCGCTGCCGAGTGGACGAGATGCGGCACCGGCTGCCGGCGCTGGCCGTCGAGCTTGAAGGCCGAGACCATCGTGCTGAGAGCCTCCGTCTCCTGCTGGAGATCGCGCGCGACCTTCGCGCTCTGGTCGGCCAGCAGTGAATTCTGCTGGGTCATCTCGTCCATATGGGCGACGGTACGGGCCATCTCGTCGATGCCGTTGGCCTGCTCGACCGTCGCTTGCGAGATCTCGTTGACCGTGCTCGCCACCTTGGAGGCCGCATCGACGATCTCGCGCAGCGTCGCCCCTGCATCCTTGACCAGCCCGACACCGGCTTGAATCTGTTGCGCAGAATTCGCGATCAAAGCCTTGACGCCGTTGGCGGATTCGCTGCAGCGCGCAGCGAGCGCCCGTACCTCCGTCGCCACCACGGCGAAGCCCCGCCCGGCATCGCCCGCACGGGCGGCCTCGACCGCCGCATTGAGCGCGAGCAGGTTGGTCTGGAAGGCGATCTCGTCGATCATCGAGATGATTTCCGAGATTCCGGAGGACGCCTTCTCGATCCGCCCCATCGCATCGACCGCCTCGGTCACGATCGCGCCGCCGCGCGCAGCGACATCGCTCGCCTCGTTGCCGAGCTGCACGGCCATTTTCGAGTTGCCGGCGCTGTGCTTGACGGAAGCCGCGAGCTCCTCGGTCGTCGCCGCCGTCTCCTGGAGGCTCGCGGCATTGGCCTCGGTGCGTTCCGCGAGCTGCTGGCTGTCCGAGGTGATCTTGAGCGATGCGCCGTCGATCCGCACGGAAATGTCGCGCACCGAGCCGATGACCTCGGCAAGCGTGTCCAGCAGGTCGTTGACGCCCGCGCAAAGGGTCGCGACCTCGCCGCTCTTGCCTTCGAGCGGCACCCGGCCGGTCAGATCTTTCGCCTTCGCGCGGGCGATCGTCTCTGAGGTTTCCTGCACCGCTGCCTCGAGTTGCTTGCCCTTGAAGGTGGCGGTGATGTCGGTGGCGAATTTCACGACCTTGTAGGGGCGCCCCTGCGCGTCGAGGATCGGGTTGTAGCTCGCCTGGATCCAGACCTCCTTGCCGCCCTTGCCGATGCGCCGGTACTGGCCGGCATCGTACTCGCCGCGGCCGAGGCGTTCCCAGAACGCCTTGTACGCGCTCGATTCACGCTCAGTCGGGTCGACGAACATGCGGTGATGCTGCCCGGCGATCTCCGGCAGCGCATAGCCCAGCACGGTCAGGAAGTTCTCGTTGGCGTGCAGGATCTTGCCCGCGAGATCGAACGCGATCACGGCTTGCGCTTTGTCGATCGCGGCGCGCTGGCCTTCGAGATCCGCAAGCAGGTTCTTCTGCTCGGTGACGTCATAGGCGTATTTGATGACACCGACCGGCTTGCCGCCTGACCCCATGATCGGATTGTAGCTCGCCTGGATCCAGACCTCCTTGCCGCTCTTGCCAACGCGCAGATACTGCCCGCGCGAGAATTCGCCGCGGCCGAGATCGGCCCAGAACTGCTTGTAGGCCGCGCTGCCGCGCTCCTCCGGCGTCACGAAGAGGCTGTGATGCTGCCCCTTCACCTCGGCCAGCGAATATCCCATCACGCTGAGGAAGTTTTCGTTGGCATCGAGTACCTTGCCGTCGAGGTCGAACTCGATCACCGCCTGCGAACGATTGATTGCGGCGATCTGCTCCGCCATGCGGCGATTCGATAGAAGACCGGAAAAGAGCGACATCCATACCCCCCGGACAGGCCGCGACGCCTTCCGGTTCGCGGGCCGTCGTCACGATGAAAGTCAAGGAAAATGCCCGCAGCAGGTCGCAGCCACGGGCGCGGCCTGAATTCGCTCCAGCCGCGGTATAGTCATCGCATAAAACGGTTTACGAATACTTTAAAAGAGAATGATCTTCCCCAAATAACGTCAACATGTACTACAGAGTGAAAGAATAAGTATAATCACTTCTATTCGAGAGCCGCAAAAGCTCAAATTCTCATTACGTCAGGACGATCAAGTAGCCGGCACAGCATATATGCCCGCATAAGTTGCATACAACGCAACAACCTTAGCGAGCACGCTGCCCGTATTCGCGGATCATCTTTTTCACCTCCGCCATTGCAACCTGGAGTTTCTCCGCATCACGCGACCTCACCACAATGTTGGTGTCCGGCCCTGTTTCGGACCAGAACGGATAGGAGCCGATCGAGACGTCGGGATGCGCCTTCGCGACCTCCGCCAGCGGCCCGCCGATATCGCCCTCGCGCAGGCCGGCTTGAACCGTATCGGAGAGGATCTTCGTGCCGGTCCTGAGCGTCGGCGCGACGACGTCGAGCATCGCCTGCATGATCGCGGGCACGCCGGCCATCACATAGACGTTGCCGATATTGAAGCCCGGCGCCTTCGAGATCGAATTGGCGATCAGCTCCGCACCGGCCGGGATGCGCGTCATCCGCATCCGCGCCTCGTTCAGATCCTCGGCGGCGAAGCGCTCGCGCATCATCGCGACCGCCCGCGGATCGTAGTCGATCGAGACGCCGAAGGCCGCCGCCACCGCATCGGCGGTGATGTCGTCATGGGTCGGGCCGATGCCGCCGGTCGTGAAGACATAGGTGTAGCGGACGCGCAGCGCGTTCAGCGCCGCCACGATTTCGTCGGTGACGTCCGGCACCACCCTGACCTCGCGCAGCTCGATGCCGATATTGGTCAGGTACTCGGCGATATAGCCGATGTTTTTGTCCTTCGTCCGCCCGGACAGGATTTCGTCGCCGATGACGAGGATCGCCGCCGTCACGATGACGGGCGGCTGGCTGCTTTGGCTTGCGGACATGACGCGGCTCCTGACCTGAGGGTCAAGAGCTAGGGCGTCGCGAGGCTTTGCTCAAGCATCCCCGATTGCGCGCCGGCCATGCCGGCCCTGCGTGCTCAGGTCGGATCGCGCTCGAACAGCATGTTCATGCGGGTCTGCCGGACCAGCCGGTAGCCGCTGCGCTTCAGCAGCCCAGCCAGGTCGCTCTGCCAGCGCAGGCGCGAATCCTCGATGATGATGAAACCGGGCCAGAGCGAGGGCGGCGCATCGCGCAGGAAGGGCTCGAGGATCAGATCCTCCGCCCCTTCCACATCGAGCTTGATCGCATCGATGCGCTCGTAATGCTCGCTTTCGACGAGCGCGAGCAGCGTCGTCGCCGGCACCTTCACGGGACTGGCCGTGGTCGAGTTGAGAATGCGCACGCTCGATTCGCCGCGATTGGCCGGGTCGATGAACAGCGTCAGCTCGCCGGGCTTGTCGGCCAGCGCGCAGGCCACCGCCTTCACCGTGCCGAACGGGTTCTGGGCGATGTTGTAGGCGAGGCGTGCGAACACGTCCGGCTGCGGCTCGACCGCCAGGACGCGGGCGCTGCGCCCGGCGCGGGCGGCGACGAAGAGCGAATAGGCGCCGATATTCGCGCCCACATCGATGAAGGTGAAGCCGTCGCGCAGGCGCGAGGCCAGCATCTCCAGCTCGATCGGATCGAAATATTGCGGCGTGAACAGCACCCGCTTCTCGCAGATATTGCCGTTCGGATGGAGCCTCATCTTGGCGCCGAGCGCCTCGATGTCGACCGGCGCACCCTCGAGTGCGCGCAAGCCGATGCTGCGCAGCGCATAGGCGCTCTTCCGGCCGAAAAAATTATCCGGGGCAGCGCGTGTCCGGGAAATGATGCGCGCTACGAAGGGTTTCGGTGCGAAGGCGCCGAAGGGCTGCTCTTCCGCCGTGCTGGGTTCGATCATGGCCATTGCGGCAGCCTGATACACCGTGCGGCGGCGCAACGCCAGCCATTCGGGAGCGCGGATGCCGCATCCGGCTTGCCTCCGCCGGCAAACACAATAGATATGGGATCAAGGAGTTCTCCGCGCGCAATGACATTCGAAGACACCATCGGCCGTTCGCGTTCGCGCGAGCCCGTCATCAAGATCCACGGCCCCGAGGCCTTCGCCGCGATGCACAAGGCCGGCCGGCTGACGGCGACCGGGCTCGACATGCTCGGCTCCTACGTCAAGCCCGGCGTCACGACGCAGCGCCTCGACGACCTCGCTTTCCAGTTCGCGATGGACAACGGCGCCTATCCGGCGACGTTGTTCTATCGCGGCTACACCAAGTCGATCTGCACCTCGATCAACCATGTCGTCTGCCACGGCATCCCGGACGACAAGCCGCTGCGCGAGGGCGACGTCCTCAATATCGACTACACGCTGATCGTCGATGGCTGGCACGGCGATTCCAGCCGCATGTACGGCGTCGGCGAGATCTCACGAAAGGCCGAAAGGCTGGTCGAGATCACCTATGAAAGCCTGCTGCGCGGCATCAAGGCCGTGCGTGCCGGCGCCACCACCGGCGATATCGGCTTCGCCATCCAACGCTATGCCGAGGGCGAGCGCTGCTCGGTCGTCCGCGACTTCTGCGGCCACGGCATCGGCCAGCTCTTCCACGACGCTCCGAACATCCTGCACTATGGCAGCCCGGGCGAAGGCATCGAGCTCAAGCCCGGCATGGTCTTCACCATCGAGCCGATGATCAATCTCGGCAAGCCGGGCGTGAAGGTGCTGTCCGACGGCTGGACGGCGGTGACGCGCGACCGCTCGCTCTCCGCCCAGTTCGAGCATCAGATCGGCGTCACCGAAACGGGTTGCGAGATCTTCACGCTCTCCCCGGCCGGCCTCGACAATCCGCTCGCCCCGAAATGAGCGTCGGCATTGGCAAGGGATCACGCAAGGCGCCCGCGCCTGCTGCCTTTGCCGAAGCTGCCGCCTCGCCGCCGACCCCGCATTATCACGGCCATCGCGACCGCCTGCGTGCCCGCTTCCAGGAGGCCGGCGCCGATGCGCTGCCTGATTACGAATTGCTCGAGCTCTTGCTCTTCCGCTCGATCCCGCAGCGGGACGTCAAGCCGCTCGCCAAGGAGCTGGTCCAGCGCTTCGGCTCCTTCGCCGAGGTGCTCGCTGCACCGGCCTCCCGCCTCACCGAGATCAAGGGCGTAGGCGAAGGCGTGGCGCTCGATCTCAAGATCGTCGAAGCCGCGCTGAAGCGCATGGCCAAGGGCGCCGTCGCCAAGCGCACGGTCCTGTCCTCCTGGTCCTCCGTCCTCGACTATTGCCGCATGGCGATGGCCTTCGCCGAGCGCGAGCAGTTCCGCATCCTCTTCCTCGACAAGAAGAACGCGCTGATCGCCGACGAGGTGCAGCAGACCGGCACGGTCGATCATACGCCGGTCTATCCGCGCGAGGTGATGCGCCGCGCGCTGGAGCTCTCGGCCTCGGCCATCATCCTCGTCCATAACCATCCCACTCAACCTATTTCCATCACGCTCGATCACGCTCCTAACCGTTGAATCACTTGAACTTTTAGGCTTGTCGTAGCGCAGGACGTTGTGGCATATTGGGGTCGGTTTTGAGGGGGATCGATCGCCCTTGTGACCCCAGTCGCCGACCCCTGCTAGCCGTCTGGCGACCCCACTTGAAAGCCAATGGGAGAGCCCAGTGCCAAGCCTTACCGATGGAGAAATTCGCCGCGCGCTGAAGCAGGTGGAGCAGACCGGCAAACAGCTAAGCCTGGTCGATGGCGAAGGACATGGCACCGGTCGCCTTGTCCTGGTCATGAAGCCCATGCCCACGCGCGTCACCGCCGATTGGATGGCGCAGCAGTGGCGCGATCAGAAGCGCTTCAAGAAGAAACTGGGCTCATACCCATCCATGTCGCTCAGCAAAGCGCGCGAAGTTTTCACACGCGATTTCGCCGACATGATCCAGAAGGGCCGCAGCATCAAGATCGCCGGCGACACGCGTCCCGGCACCGTGGCCGATCTCTTCGAAGCCTATGTCGCTCACCTGAAGGCATCCGAAAAGTCATCTTGGAAAGAGGCTGAGAAAGGCCTCAACAAGATCGCCGACACCCTCGGCCGCAATCGGCCCGCTCGCGACATCGAGCCCGACGAAATCACCGATCTCATCCGACCGATCTATGACCGCGGTAAGCGCTCCATGGCAGATCACGTCCGCAGTTACATCCGATCCGCATATAGCTGGGGTCTGAAATCGGAACACGACTACCGCAACGCGTCGCAGCGGCGTTTCCGGCTGGTCTACAATCCCGCCGCCGGCATCCCCACAGAGCCCAAGAAAGTCGGCACTCGCTGGCTTGATGAAGAAGAATTCCTACGCCTGTACCGTTGGCTTGAATGTCCGGACGCGCCCGTGCATCCGCCTTACACACGGGCCGTTCGCATTCTCATGCTCACGGGGCAGCGCGTGGAGGAAATCGCCCGCCTGCATGTCGATCAGTGGGACGCGAAGGAGCGGATCATCGACTGGTCAAAGACCAAGAATGGCAAGCCACACGCCATTCCGGTCCCGGAAGTGGCGGCGGAGTTAATCGAATCGATCAAGCCCAACGCACACGGCTGGTTTTTCCCCTCCGCGACCGACCCAACCAAGCCCGTCAGCCACGGCACGCTGTACTCTTTCATGTGGCGTCAGCGCGAGCGCGAGGTGATCCCTGTCGTGACCAACCGCGATCTGCGCAGAACCTGGAAGACGCTCGCAGGTCAGGCCGGCCTCTCCAAAGAAATTCGCGACCGCATACAGAACCACACGCTCCAGGATGTCAGTTCGAAGAGCTACGATCGTTGGAGTTACATGCCCGAGAAGCGGGCAGCCATGAAGAAGTGGAATGCATTCGTCCGAGCGATGCTAACCAAGAAGCGCCCCAAGCCGGCAAGAGAGACATCTAGACCGAATATCCGTTCGGGCGTTGAAGGCGCCACCCAACATGCAGCCTGAGAGGCGTCCGCAAAATCGCTCTAAGCCGTCAGGTGCTCTATAAGGATTGACAATCCCAGACCGAAAAGCGCGATCCCAGCGACAGCCTCCGCAATGCGGCCGAAGTGCTCGCCGATCAGCCGACCGATAAGCATGCCCCCCGACGACATGAGGAACGTCGCAAGGCCAATCGCGGTCGCAACCACAACAATGTTGACGTTCAGAAAGGCCAAAGAGACGCCGACGGCCATTGCATCGAGGCTCGTGCCGATTGCGGTTGCCATCAAGACTGTAAACGATCGGCCCACTGGCTTGGCGTCGGCTTTCTTCCATACGGCCGCATAGAGCATATGAAGACCAACCGCAGCGAGCAGGCCAAAGGCGAGCCAGTGATCAACAGCCTGGACGAAGCTGCTCGCGGCAACGCCGGCAACCCAACCGATAACAGGCGTGATCGCCTCGACTACACCAAAGACCGCACCGCTGCGTAGCGCTTCTGAATATCGCGGGCGGCCAAGGGCTGCGCCTCTACCCACGGAAACCGCAAAGGCATCGACGGACATGCTGAAAGCAAGCAGGACGACTGCAAAAGGGGACATAGCAGGATAACCAAACGGACATTGAACCGGGTGGCCCTCACCTGTCCGACAAAGGCGAGTTTCACCACGGTCTTGCCGGGCCGGTGAAAAACCGGCTGATCACACCACGCGCATGGCGCGAGCCTGTTGGCGTGATCCCGCTGTCTGAGCGGTGGCTACTCCCCGATGCGGAAGAGATAGGAAGCGACATCGGCAAAGTCAAAATCTAAAAGTCGATACCCATCAGATACTTGCGCTTATAATACTCATTTGCAGGTGGAGCCTTGGTCTTCAGGCTTCGGACGGCCCGCCTCCAAGCGGTCTGGTAGGATGACTGCCGCATCCTGCGGCTGGGAGCTAGGAAAATTGTAATCTTCCTGCTACATATCTGCTCAATATGTAGTGTGAAGGTGTCAAATGCCCACTCCCCATAACCCTCCAGCAGCCGTGCGGCGCGCCCTGCGCAAGCTCGGCGCGGACATCCATGACGCTCGCCGTCGCCGCAAGCTGCCCATGGCGGTCGTGGCCGAGCGGGCTTTCACGTCGCGCTCGACCCTGCAGAAGGTCGAGGCAGGCGACACCAACGTTAGCGTCGGCATTTATGCCGGCGTGCTTCAAGCCCTCGGCCTGCTCGACGGTCTGACCCGGATCGCCGACATCAGCAACGACAGCGTCGGCCAGGCGCTCGCCAGCGCCGAGCTGCCCAAGCACATCCACTTGAAGCGGTCGGCGGGATCGTCCCGCGATGGCTGACTTCGAGGTTCATATCGACCTTAACGGCCGCACCCGCCTGATCGGATTGGCGAGAAGCAATCGTGTGCGAGGCGCCGAGACCATCCTCTTTGAGTATGAAGGTGCTTGGCTGGAAGACCCGGAGCGCTTCTCGTTGGAGCCCGCTCTGGCGCTGACCCGCGGCGCCTTCGCGCCGCCAGCCGGCCTTGCCACCTTCGGCTCGATAGGCGATTCCGCACCCGACACATGGGGACGCCGCCTCATGCAGCGCGCTGAGCGCCGCCTTGCTGATCGCGAAGGCCGTGCCGTCCGCACTCTTGTCGAAAGCGATTATTTGCTCGGTGTCGCCGACGAAACCCGGCTCGGCGCGCTTCGCTTCCGCTGGGTCGGCGAAGACGCGTTCCAGGCGCCAATCCGCGCCGGCGTTCCAGCTTTGATCGAACTTGGCCGACTTCTCCAGATCACCGAGCGCATCCTGCGCGACGAGGAGACGGACGAAGATCTCCAGCTCATCTTCGCTCCCGGCTCCTCCCTCGGCGGCGCACGCCCCAAAGCATCAGTAATCGACCAGCACGGTCACCTCTCCATCGCCAAATTCCCGAAGGAGACGGACGATTATAGCATGGAGACCTGGGAGGAGATTGCTCTGCGGCTGGCTGGCCGTGCCGGCATCACGACTCCTCAACACGAGCTGATCAGCGTAGCCGGTAAGGCCGTCATGCTTTCGCGACGCTTTGATCGCGAGGGCGCCATCCGAATTCCGTTCCTTTCGGCAATGGCGATGATGGGCGCGAAGGATGGCGAGCGCGGCAGCTACCCGGAGATTGTCGACGCTCTTGCCGAACATGGCGCCCAGGGCAAGACGGATGCCCATGCCCTTTATCGGCGCGTGGTCTTCAACGTCCTGATCTCCAATGTCGACGATCACCTTCGCAATCACGGCTTCCTGTGGCTGGGCAAGGCAGGCTGGTCGCTCTCACCGGCCTACGATCTCAATCCCGTCCCGACCGATCTCAAGGCGCGGGTGCTGACGACGAACATCGATCTCGACGAAGGCACGTGCTCGCTCGAACTGCTGGAGGCCGCCTCCGAGTATTTCGCGCTCACACTGCCGCAGGCGCGCGCGATCATCAAAGAGGTTGCGACCGTGACCGCGACATGGCGGGACACCGCCAAGGCGGTGTGCGCCCGCGCCACCGAGATCACCCGTATGGCCAGCGCCTTCGAGCACGACGACCTCAAGCGGGCGTTGATCCTATGACGCTAGGACGGGTGGCAAGTGGGGGACACAAATGAATAAGCAAGAAGATGATCTTTCGAATGAAGCAACGGCGCTCGCAGACATCCTGAAGTGGTCCGCGGATCTGCCAGCCTGGCAGCGCGACACGCTGCGCCGCCTCTGTAACCAACCTAAACTGGAAGCCACGGATGTCGTGGAGTTGGCCGCGATCTGCAAGGGCCTCGATCAGGGCACCCCACTCGACGCCAGCCATATCCGCGATCCCGCCGCGAGCCATGCCGTGGTGACGCTCGGCGCCCTTTACGGTCTGTCCAACGTCAACGCCCTCGCTCCCGGCGAACGGCTGTCCTTCGGCAAAGCGGGCCTCACCATCATCTACGGCGACAACGGAGCCGGCAAATCCGGCTATGCCCGCGTCCTGAAGCAGCTCTGCCGGGCGCGCTCGCCAAAGGGCGACGCGATCCTGCCAAACATCTACGCCGCCACGAGCGGCGCGCCAGCCGCCAGCGTCGAGTTCTTCATCGGCGCCCAAAAACGCAATGCCGCTTGGACGCAGGGCAGCTCGCCAGACGCCATGCTGTCCGCCGTCAGCGTCTTCGACTCGCGCACGGCCAATATCCATGTCGAGAACACCAACGACCTCGCGTATACGCCGCTGCCGCTACGCATCCTCGCGGGCCTCGCGCAAGTCTGCCAGGACGTGAAGAGCAAGCTGGCCGCCGAAATCAAGGCCCTCCAGGAGCAAACGCCCACCATCCTGACGACGCCGGACTGCAAGCAGAACACTCCGGTCGGCAAGCTGATCGCCGGTCTCTCGGGCAAGACGAAGCCAGAAACCGTCGAGAAACTCGCCGGCCTCACCGCCGAGGACGAGACGCGCCTTCAAACGCTCACCGCCGATTTGTCGAGCGATCCGGCTCGCACAATCCGCCAGCTTCAGGGCCAAGAGACGCGCATCACCGGCATCATAACGCAGCTCGAGCGCCTGGCCGCATCCGCCACGGATGACAATCGCACGGCCCTTCGCGATGCCCACACGAACCTTGCGAATGCGCGCATGGCCGCCGCCGCAGCGTCCGCCAACCTGTTCTCCAAGGAACCGTTGCCGGACATCGGCTCGGATGTCTGGAAGATCCTGTGGGAAGCCGCCCGCGACTATTCGCGCGCGGCGGCCTATCCCAAACAGCCTTTCCCGGTGACCGGTAGCAAAGCGCACTGCGTCCTATGTCAACAGCCGCTCAGCGAGGAGGCCTCGAGACGGCTCAGCAGCTTCGAGGCCTTTGTGCAGGACGAAAGCAAACGTCGCGAGCAGGAGGCGGCGGACTCCTATGACGACGCCCTGCAGGGCGTCTCGGCCGCGGCAGTCTCGATGAAAGATCTCGCTGCAATCGTCTCATTGATACGAGACGATATCGGTCGCGAGGATCTCGCAAGCGCTTTGCGCCGCGACATGCTCCACCTCGCATGGCGGTTGCGAGCAGTCCTGCGCACCCACGTTCTCGCGACACCGCCGGCCCTTCCTCCTGCTGCCGCCCTCTCTCTTGATCCGCTACGCGCAGTGCTGGCCGGCATCGCCGGGCGCATTCAGGCCCTGCAATCCGACGCCAGTTCACCGGAGCGCGCCATGCTCATCACTGAACGTGACGGCCTCAGCGACCGCAAATGGCTCGGCGTTGTGAAGACCGATGTGCTCGCCCAAATCGATCGCCTCAAAGCCATCGAAGCGATCGACAAGGCCAGCAAGGACACGGCGACGAACAAGATCACCACCCAGAGCGCCCGTATTGCCCAGGCGCTCGTTACCAACCGCCTGCGCGGACGGTTCGCAATCGAAGTCGACAAGCTCGGCGTCGCCGGCCTCGCGATCGAGCTTCAGCAAGCCAAGACCACCGCCGGCGTTCCCTTCTTCCAGGTCAGGCTGATCAACAAGCCGAACGAACCAGTGGGAAAGGTCCTCAGCGAAGGCGAGCATCGCTGCGTCGCGCTCGCCGCCTTTCTCGCCGAGCTATCGACCATCGATGCGCAATCGGCGATCGTGTTCGACGATCCGGTGTCGTCACTCGATCACTTGCATCGAGACAAGGTCGCCGCCCGTCTGGCAGAAGCTGGCCAGACTCGCCAGGTGATCGTCTTCACCCACGACATGGCGTTTCTGCTCTTGCTCGACGAAGCCTGCCGGACGACAAAGGATCGAGAAGCGACGCCTGTGGCGTATCGCCTGATCAGCCGCGGCACCGAAAATGCTGGTTACTGCCATCAGGATCCCCCGGCCAACGTCATGCCGCTCGACAAGGTCATTGACGGCATGAGAGCGCACCTCGCAAACGTCAAGATCCACCATGAACGCGGCGACCAGGCGAGATGGCTGCGCGAGGTCACGTCGTTCCAGGATCAACTTCGAACCACGTGGGAGCGCGCCGTCGAGGAGGCCGTCGGGCCGGTGATCCGCCGCTTGTCACGCAAGGTCGACACCACGGGACTGATCAAACTCACCGTACTAACGGATGGCGACTGCACCGCGATGCGGTTAGCGTTTGGGCGTTGTTCCGCCCTTCTTCACAGCCAGCCGGGAGAGCTCAATCCGCGGCTACCCGAACCGACGGCCATCGAAGCTGAGATTGATGCACTGGAGAAGTGGATTGCAGATATCCGGGCCCGGCAGGAGAAAGCCGCATAATTATGCTTCTCGCCAAGCCGGTCGATATCGATCGGTGTGCAAGGGAATGTCGGGCGTCGCCGCGCGCGTGTAGAAGTGATCGCCTACACCGAACCGCCCAGCGCCTTCAGCATTATTGCGGTATCCCAGGCGAAGTTTCGCCACTCAACGGGTTGGTCTGCCGCGATCCGGATCACCTGACACATCGGCATGTCAATCAGCGCTCCGGTCGATCTTGCGGTGGCCCGCATTGTT
This sequence comes from Allobosea spartocytisi, assembly GCF_014764685.1. Taxonomy (NCBI): domain Bacteria; kingdom Pseudomonadati; phylum Pseudomonadota; class Alphaproteobacteria; order Hyphomicrobiales; family Alloboseaceae; genus Allobosea; species Allobosea spartocytisi. The sequence continues at coordinate 27,863 of NZ_JACXWY010000021.1, read as the reverse complement.
ACGGTGCAGACGACGATATCGTCGCCGCATGTGTGGAAGACGGGGTCTGTCGGTTTGATATCGACCCAAGTCTCGACGAACGAGTCGATCCAGCGCCCGAACTCTTCGCGGCCTCTCCATTGGCCTCCATAGGGCAGGGAATCCGGCTGGTGTAGAACGATGTCGGGATGCAACGTTTCGAGCAGTGCAGCTCTATCGGCTGGCAATCCCGAAGCAGAGTAACGGGCTTCCGCCTCATAGAAACGCATCAGAGCGCGAAGTGCCGGTGTTTGTGCATCCATAATTCTAGCATAGACATTCGCCAGATATCTCGGCCACCCGTTTCCTGCGGTTAAACTCATTCGGCGTCCGATTTCCGCGCGCTTGTGCGCGGCCAAATTCTCGGGATGCAGGAAGTCCGGGGCCGCTATTCGGCGGCCACGGCATAGGTCGCCTCGCCTCGCCGCCCTCCGCTTCGGACGGCTGGGCGCGGCGCCTTGGCGCGGTGATTGTTGAAGATGCTCAAATCGATCTTCCACCCATTCGGTGGGAATCTGGCTGCGCGATCCCCGATGGATGCGTGGTGGCCATCGCCAGTATCAGGGGTGGCAAAAACGAAGTGCCGAGCTCCGCCACGAGCCCTCCTGTAGTGATCGCGCCGTTCGCCAAATCTGATCCACGCGGATCTCACGCGGGTTGATTCTAGCTCAGCGGCTCTGTGCTCAGCCGGAAAGTCTCAATTGCGGCAATACGGAAAGACGGGTTGAGGGGGAATGCCTTCCCCCCGGCCGGCGCCTTGGTCGCCGGCACACCCCCTTCTGCGGGGAGATCCCCGCAACGCCCCCTTTAGAGTAAGAGTGCGGACAGGTTTGCCGTGACGGGTTGAGGGCTGGAGGAGAGGCCTCCGGCGCCCGTCGCGGAGACCCGCGATGTCCAGAAAGACCGCAAGCGCTCGCGCCGGCTCAGACCGGGCGAACCTCTATGACGAGATCACCGACAAAATCGTCGCCGAGCTAGAAGCCGGCCGCGTCCCATGGGTGCAGCCTTGGGGGACGGCGGCGGTAAAGGCGCCGCTCGCCATGCCGAGGAATGCCGCCACCGGCCGGCAATACTCAGGCATCAATGTGCTGATCCTTTGGGGCGCCGTGATCGAACACGGTTATGCCGCACAGACCTGGCTCACCTTCCGCCAGGCGCTCGCACTAGGCGGCAATGTCCGCAAGGGCGAGCACGGCACGACCGTCGTCTACGCTGACCGCTTCGTGCCCGACGATGAAAAACGCCGCGCACGTGAAACCGGCGAGGAAGCCCAGGCGATCCCGTTCCTGAAGCGGTTCACGGTGTTCAACGCCGCCCAGTGCGAAAACCTCGCCGATGACGTTGCCGTTGCTGCGCCGCCTCCGCCGCCCGGATTGATCGAGCCCAGAGTCGAGGCGCTCATCCGCGCAACCGGCATCGACTTCCGTATCGGCGGCAACCGCGCCTTCTACGCGCCGGGGCCCGATTTCGTCATGGTCCCGCCGCCGCAGGCCTATTTCGAACCCATCAACTGGCATCGCACGGCCCTGCACGAACTGGGGCATGCCACAGGTCACGCCTCGCGAGTCGGCCGCGACCTGTCCGGCTCGTATGGCACGAAGAAATACGCGTTCGAAGAACTGGTCGCCGAGATGAACGCTGCCTTCTGTTGCGCATCGCTCGGCATCGTACCGACCGTGCGGCACGCCGATTACATCGGTTCGTGGCTCGAAGTGCTGCGCGAAGACAATCGCGCCATTGTCCGTGCCGCGTCCCAGGCAAGCAAGGCGGCGGATTGGCTGCTCGGTCTAGTGCCGGCCGACAGCACCGAACTGCAGGCGGAGCCTTCGACTGACAGGAGGGCGGCATGATCCTCCTCACGCCCGAGCTGCGCGAGCAACTCCTCGCCAACGGCCGTGATCGCGACGTCGATCACGTTCCTGTCGTCAAGTTTTTCAACCCGCTCGGCGAAGGCGTCTGGCTCGCGACCGAGCTTGACGCGGACGGCGACACCCTGTTCGGCCTCGCCGATCTCGGTGAGCCCGAGCTGGGCTCATTCAGCCTCGCCGAAATGATCGCGGTCAGGCTTCCGCTCGGTCTCGGCATCGAACGCGACATTCTCTTCGAGGGACTGTTTCCGATCTCGGTCTGGGCCGAAACGGCGCGGCGAACCGGCAGCATCCGGGAAGCCGAGCGCGTACTTCACGCCGTCCATCGATCCAAGCAAGAGGACGGCTGATGCTCGTCCGTCACGGGCAACGGCTAACGCTGTACGAGCACGCGCGCGGCCCGCCTCGCAAAAAGCGCCTCGAGCGCGAATGCTCTGGGACCCTTGAAGCGCTTTCGATGGCGAAATGCCATCCTACGTCATAGCCTCTTTCAAGGACTGCCCAAGACTTATCAAATTCCCCTCGCTGTCGTGAAACCAGCAGCCAAGTTCCGCTGATCCCTTGCTGGGATAGTTGCCGGCGACGTGCGCTATGCCATCGATGGTCTTTAGCCGGCCGCTTTCATACTCGAGAAAGTTGACGCCGCGACGCTTGAGCTCATCGACGACGGAGCGGACGTCGTCAACGGTGATCGCGAGCTGTGTAAAGTCTCCGGCCGATCGGCCGCTTGAGAGGAATATCGAAAACTCACTCGCACCGATACAATAGCGCAGGCCACCGGGGCGTTCCTCCGTTGGCCTCACGCCGAGCTTTTCCAGATACCATCGTCGCGCGCGGTCGAGATCCTGTGCCGGGAGGCGCGTTGCTGCGCTGAGGTATTTCTCTTCCACGGCCAACATCATTCCTCCGCCCGATGTACAGGAAGCCCCTCGATTTGCTCCAGCAGCATCGCAATCTTGGCGGGCTCCGTGAGCATCGCGTCATGTCCCGCCGGCCGTGCGTCAATCATCTCAATCCCAAGAGCCATGGCGTGCTCCGCCTGTTCGGGAATGAGATCTGAAGTCCGAATGTACGCCCTTGGCAAACGGTTGAGAGCCCTCGCAGAGAAGTGGAGGGATTGCGCAAACGTGCGCCACGGTTGCCCCACCAAACGACTGGCCAAGATCACTGCCATCTCCCTATCGAACGATCCAAGTTTCTCGATAGGGATCATCGGAGCGATGCGGTCCTCGACGACCAGCGCTTCGATATCATGTATCGGCGCGAGATCGGCGAAGGATCGCCCATTCGCGCCCACAAAGGCGTCGAGATACACGATCCGCTCTATCCTATCCGGCACACGGTCTGCCACCCCTGTAATCACAAGCCCTCCATAGCTGTGGCCCACCAGCGTTACATCGCGAATGTCCTCTCGAATTATGAGATTGTGCACGTCCTCGATATGGGCATCGAGATCGACGTGAGCGCAAGGTTCGTCGATTGCCATGCCGGATAGTGTCGGCGCCCAAGTTCTGTGACCTCGATCGTCAGCAAGTTGTCGAACCGTCGCCCAACACCAACCGCCGTGCCAAGCACCGTGGACAAACACGAACCGCCGAGATCTGCTCGCGTAAGACATCCTCACCACAATAGGTCGACAAGACGCAGCTTCAAATTGGCTTGCCGCGTCTCACCGACGCCTCCATCGCGGCCCACGGCTGCCGCCCGTCAAGAACGCGAGCCTATCCCCGGCCGCGCGGCCCCCTTCGCAAGCAGCGCCGCGATCGATCATTTCTATACCCGGGTATAGTTGCAATATACCCCTATGGGTATGTATGAAACCCGCGGCGCGCATTGAAGACCAGCAATAATTCACGCTCCGGAATCCAGCCCTGCAAAGGCTGGATTTTTCATTGGCACAGCAAGGGATCGCTATGAACCCGCGACCTAGCGGTCAGGCCGACGATTGCGACAGCAGACGCTCGACGTCTGCACTCGTCTATCGCCGGCTCGGCCACGCTCAGGGCGACGACACGATTGTCGAGAGCCGCGCGAACCACTTCGCGCTGCTTTGATGCGTGCCGCCTCCTGAGCCAGGCATCAGGAGGCAGGAATGACCTACCAATTTTTCAGCGCACGCCTGCGCGGCGCCAGCTCATCGGAGATCCGCCCGCGTCTCGCACTGGCGCGCCGGCGTCTCGGGTGCGGGTGGCGCCAACAACCAAGCTGAGCGCTGCGCTCCATGCGGCGGGCGCCACGGTCGCTCGCCGTCGATACCTAACCCCATACATCAACGCCCATTGGGAAGGCGCTCCTCGTGCTGGCAGACCCGGAAAATCAACGCGACAATCACGCGCGCGCCGCAGTGCTCGATGAAGCGCATATCGGCGACATCAAGGGCGCATTCGGCTCGATCCAACGCGGCGACGAACTGCCGCGCGCGAGCCTCAAAGCCCGCCTCACGACCCTACTGGCTATCATTGGGCCGGGTCTGATCGTCATGGTCGGCGACAACGATGCCGGCGCCTTCGGTACCTACACGCAGGCTGGCCAAGTCTATGGCACGCGCCTGTTGTGGGTACTGCTGGTTCTCGTACCTGTGCTCTACGTCAATCAGGAGATGGTGCTGCGGCTCGGCGTGGTGACCGGCGTCGGTCACGCGCGGCTCATTCTCGAACGCTTCGGCAAGTTCTGGGGCGCCTTCAGCGTCATCGACCTCTTCATCCTGAACGCCCTCACCATCGTCACCGAGTTCATCGGCATCAGTCTGGGCATGGATTACCTGGGCATCCCGAAGATGTTCGGCGTGCCGATCTCCGCGGTACTGATTGTCGCCGCAGCCAGCACAGGGTCGTTCAAGCGTTTTGAGCAAGTCTGCATGGCGCTGGTGGCGGGATCGCTCCTGCTCGTGCCGATCTTTGTGATGGCTCACCCAAGCGGCGGACAGATGCTGCACGATTTCGTCGTTCCCGGCCTGCCGAAGGGCTCGGACCTGTCGGCCGTGGTGCTGCTGATCATCGCCATCATCGGCACCACCATCGCGCCTTGGCAGCTCTTCTTCCAGCAGTCCTACCTGATCGACAAGCGCATCACGCCGCGCTTCATGAACTATGAGCGCACCGACCTGTGGATCGGCATCGCCATCGTGATCATAGGCGCTGCGGCGATCATCGCCTTCACCGCCGCGACCTTCGCCGGCCATCCGGAATTCGGCAATTTCACCGACGCCGAAGGGGTCGCCCAGGGGCTGCAGAAGTATGTTGGCCACGTCGCCGGCGTGCTCTTCGCACTGGCCCTGATTGACGCCTCGATCATCGGCGCCGCGGCTGTGGGGCTTGCGACATCTTATGCCCTGGGCGACGTGCTGGGGCTGAAGCACTCGCTGCATCGTAAGATCTCCGATGCAAAGGGCTTCTACGCCGTCTTTGCCGGTATCCTGTTCGTATCGGCGATTGTCGTTCTGGTCCCCGGTAGTCCGCTAGGCCTGCTGACCGTCGGCGTGCAAGTGTTGGCCGGCGTTCTGTTGCCCTCGGCGACAGTGTTCCTGCTGCTCCTCTGCAACGACACCGAGGTGGTGGGTCCGTGGGTGAATGGACTCTTCGCCAACCTCTTCACATCCGCAGTCATCGCCGTCTTGGTCGTGCTGTCCCTGGTGCTGACCGCCAGCGTGCTGTTCCCCGACATCAGCGCCCAAACCATCATCCTGATCCTGGAGATCGGCGCAGCGGTTTCCGCGGTCAGCGCCGCAGCTTTCTTCACCTACCGGCGCCTGCATCCCGCGGCGCCCAAGGTCGCCGTCGACACCAGCCTCCGCGCTACCTGGCGGATGGCCCCGCTGGCGCTCCTTAAGGCGCCGCAGCTCTCCGCCGAGGTGCGGATCGGTCTGACTGTCCTCCGCACCTATCTGTTGATCGCGATGATCCTGGTGATCGTTCGTGTCGTGGAGGTTGCCCTTGGCCACTGACCCTGCCGTCACCAGCCTTCTCGCCAAGGCATTCCACCGGGCTCATCCTGTTGAAGAGGTTTGCCATGACTCCTAACGCCACCGATGCCCCTCATGCGCCCGTCCACGAGACGGTCTCCCTGGTCTCCATGTTCAAGCATGGCGTCGTGGACGCCAACGGCGCCCCGGCCGGCCGCCTGGAAGACGTTGTCGCCGTCTTGCGGGACAATGACTATCCACTGCTGAAAGGCCTCCTGGTCGGCAGCGGCCCGGTATTCGTGCCGATGGCGGACGTCATCGAGATCAAGCCCGATGGCGCTGTGCGGATCGCGGCGGGAGAACGACGACCCTTCTCACAAGAGGCTGGGGAAACGCTGCTGAAGGCCGAGATGCTCGGCCGGCGTCTGGTCGATCTGCCGCGCGGCGTGTTGGTCAAGGCGCACGACGTGCGCTTCGACGCAACCCCGTCGGGTTGGCGCATGGTCAGCGTGGACGTGCACAAGCATAGCTGGCTGCACTTCGGCTCGCATGAGCACCACCCGGCCCGGGACTGGCACGACTTCCTGCCGCTCACCCGCGACGCAGCGCAGGCCAGATCTACATCATCGCTCGGCCGCATCGAGGCGCTGAAGCCGGCTCAGATCGCCGATATTATTGAACGCGCTCCGAGCCAAGAGCAGGATGTCTTGCTGGCTTTGGTGCATACGGATCCCAGCCTGGAAGCCAATGTCTTCGAGGAGTTGGACGATGACAAGCAGGCGCAACTGCTGAAATCGCGCAACGACGACGAGGTGGCCGACGTACTGTCGCGCATGCGCGCCGACGACGCGGCCGACGCGATCATGGAGTTGCCGCAGGAACGCCGACAGAACGTGCTCGATCGTCTCCCGACGGCGACGAAGATGAAGGTCAGCATGCTGCTCGGCTTTAATTCGGCGACGGCGGGCGGCCTGATGGGCGCCGATTTCCTCGCCGTGCCGGAGGATCGCACGATCGGCGATGCGCTTGAGCAACTGCGAACACTGACAACCGTGCAGCCCGAGGCCTTGGTGACGATTCACAGCCTGAATGCGGACGGCGCCTTGGCCGGAACGCTAAGCGTTGTGCGCGCCCTGCAACTTAGTCCCTCGACGTTACTTCGCGACGCAGTCGACGCGCGCGCAATCGTCGCATCGCCTGATGACGACATCATTGCGGTCACCACGCGGATGGCTGACTTCAACTTGTTGAGCTTGCCGGTTGTTGATGCCGAGGGGAAATTGCTGGGGTTGGTGACCGTAGACGACGCGCTGGAAGCCGCCATCCCGCAGGACTGGGCCCGGCGCGAGGGGGCAAGTGGCTCGCCGCAACGCCGACTGGGATGATGTCCGACACCCACGGATTCCAGCCCAACGAGACGACCATCCTCGTCTTCCTCCATGCTGCGGGCCACCGCCCTACATGAATGGCTCATGACCCCCACTGTCGCCCAGGACGTATCCACACGCACCCGCGAACCCCAGCATTGGGCGGCGCTCGGCGCGCTAGGCATCGTCTATGGCGATCTCGGCACCAGCCCGCTCTACACTCTCCAGACCGTCGTCCAAGCAACCGGCGGACATTTCACGACCGCCAGCGCGCTAGGCATCCTGTCGCTGCTCGTCTGGACCCTGATCATCACCATTTCGATCAAATATTGTCTGTTCGTCATGCGCGCCGACAACCATGGGGAAGGCGGAATCCTTGCCCTGATGTCGCTGGTCGGCGCCAACAGATTCAAAGGGACCGCCAAAATCCTGGCCGTCATGGGCCTGCTCGGCGCGGCCTTGCTCTATGGCGACGGCGTCATCACGCCGGCCATCTCGGTGCTCAGCGCGCTCGAAGGTGTCAATGTCGTGACGGGTTCGCTCAAGCCCTTCGTCATGCCGGCGGCCGTCGCCATCCTGATTGTCTTCTTCGCAGCCCAGCGGTTCGGCACGGCTAGAATTGGCGCCGCCTTCGGCCCGATCATGCTGCTCTGGTTTCTTGTTATCGCGGTCCTTGGGCTCACCGGGATCGTTCGCAATCCCAGCGTCCTCACCGCCCTCGATCCGCGTCACGCAATCGGCTTCCTGGCCCATAGCGGAGGAAACGGGATGCTGGTGCTCGGCGGCGTCTTCCTCTGCATCACCGGGGGCGAGGCGCTTTACGCCGACATGGGACACTTCGGGCCCGGCCCCATACGCCTGTCCTGGTACGCGATCGTGCTGCCGTCGCTGCTGCTCAGCTACGCCGGACAGACCGCCTTGCTCATCCAGAAGGGTACGATCGAAGGCAATCCGTTCTTTCAGCTTTGCCCCACATGGGGAGTCTATCCGCTTGTGTTCCTGGCGATGATTGCCACCATCATCGCCAGCCAGTCGATCATCACGGGTTCGTTCTCGATGACACGGCAGGCGATGCAACTCGGCTGGCTGCCCGGCTTTCATATTCGCCAGACGTCCGACAAAGTTTACGGCCAGATCTACGTGCCCGTCGTAAACTGGATGATGATGGTAGCGACCATCGGGATCACCATCGCCTTCGGCAGTTCCGACAGGCTTGCCGGCGCCTACGGCACGGCGGTGTCGACAACGATGCTGCTGACCACCTGCCTGCTCTTCACGGCTATGCGGAAAACATGGCGTTGGCCGCTCGCGGTTTCGATCCTAATCGCCGGACTCTTCCTGATCGTCGATGTCGGGTTCTTTGGCGCCAATCTGCTGAAGATCGCCGAAGGCGGCTGGCTGCCCCTGACCTTCGGCGCGCTCGTCTTCTTCCTGATGCTGACCTGGCGGTCGGGGATCGATGCGGTTCGCGAGAGCCTGGCGCAAGCGTCGGAAGCACCCGAAAGATTTGTCGCTGACTTGGCCGCCGGCAAGGTGCCCCGTGTCCCCGGCACGGCGATCTTCCTGACCCGGACCTATCAGAAAATCCCGCCGCTGCTGATCGACCACGTCAAACACATGGGCGCCCTCCATCAGTCGGTAATCGCCTTGACGATTCTGTTCGAGGAATCGCCGCGCATCGATGATGAGGAGCGCTGTGGCGTAGAAAAGATTGCCGACGGGATCTGGCGCGTGACGATGCGCTTTGGCTTCGTCGAAATACCAGACCTCACCGCCGCTCTGAAGCGGGTTAAGGGTCTCGATCCGTCGATCGATCTCGATCACGCCATTTATTTCGCGACACGCGATATTATCGTTGCAAGGGCCGGAAGCTCGCTGTTTGCGCATTGGCGTCTTCCAGTGTTCGCCTTTCTTTATCGCAATGCCGTAAAGGTGGTTGATCGCTTCAGCTTGCCGCCCGACCGCGTCGTGGAAATCGCGCGGCAGATCGAGTTGTAAGTCATCCCCGTCAAGTGCTCAGACAAGACAGTCCCGCCGTCGATGCAGCGAAGAAGGAGGTGGACACACCTCTATTCTGCTAAGCTTGCGGCATGACACAGTCGCGCTCTCCCCTCTGGCCAGGCGTGCCACTGGCGCTCATATCGGCAGTGCTCTTCGGTGCCTCGGCGCCATTCGCGAAGCTCTTGCTCGGCTCGATGCCGCCGCAGCTCCTCGCCGGACTGCTCTATCTCGGGGCCGGCATCGGTCTGGTGGCCATCATCGCTAGCAGAGCAGCCTTCGGCGCTCCGGCTCCGGAGGCGCCCCTACGGCGCCATGACCTCCCCTGGCTCGCGGCCGTCGTCCTATGCGGCGGGGTAGCCGGACCGCTCCTCTTGATGTTGGGGTTGGCGCGTACGTCCGCCGCCTCCGGGTCCCTACTACTGAACTTGGAAGGGCTCGCGACCATGGCGATCGCGTGGGTCGTGTTCCGGGAAAACGTGGATCGGCGGCTAATGCTGGGCGCCTTCGCCATCCTTGCGGGAGCGGCGATCCTCGCGTGGAATGGAACAGGTGTACGCATCGACGCGGGCGGTGCCTTTATCGCCGTCGCGTGCCTAGCGTGGGGCATCGACAATAATCTGACGCGCAAACTGTCTTTGGCCGATCCGGTGATCACGGCGGCCATCAAGGGTATCGCGGCCGGCAGTACGAACGTCGCCTTGGCGATGGTGCTTGGCGCGCATCTGCCGACGCCGACCACGATCGCGGCCGCGGCCGCCGTCGGCTTCCTCGGCGTCGGTGTAAGCCTCGTTCTTTTCATGCTTGCGCTTCGCAACCTCGGAGCCGCACGCACCGGCGCCTACTTCTCGCTGGCGCCTTTCATTGGGGCGATCATCGCCGTGGTTCTGCTAGGCGAGCCTTTGACGATCCAATTGATCGCCGCCGGAATGCTGATGATGGTGGGGCTCTGGCTTCACCTCGCGGAGCGGCATGAGCATGAGCATCTACACGATGCCCTAGCGCACGAGCATGTGCACGTGCACGACGAGCACCACCAACATGAGCATGATGGTCTGGTAACAGAACCGCATTCGCATTGGCATCGGCACGCACCCTTGCGCCACGGTCACGCCCATTACCCCGACCTGCATCATCGGCATACGCACGTCCAGGCAAAATGACTGTTCCCGACGACAGTCATCGGCGGTGAGACTTGGGTCTGGCCGGGAAGGCTGCGGCGATGTCCGGGGCGAAAACCCATAAGAGGAAGAGGGCTGCGCCGGTCTTCGCGGCGGGTTGAAAGCCGAGAGAGAGTCTTTCGGCGCCCGTCGCGGAGTAAGTCCCGATGGCCAGTGCCGTTCAGAAGATCACCCTGTCGTCCTCGCGCGACATCCCCCTCAACAAGCTCATCCTCTCCCAGTCGAATGTCCGGCGCGTGAAGGCCGGCGTCTCGATCGAGGATCTCGCGGCGGATATCGCCCGTCGCGGCTGCCTGCTCCAGAGCCTCAATGTCCGCCCGGTTCTTGATGAGGAGGGCGTCGAGACAGGTATGTTCGAAGTGCCTGCCGGTGGCCGGCGCTTCCAGGCGTTGCAGCTCCTCGTCAAGCAGAAGCGCCTTACCAAGACCGCGCCCGTGCCCTGCGTAGTCCGCGATCCCTCCACCAAGATCCTCGCCGAGGACGACTCGCTGGCTGAGAACGTCCAGCGCGTGCCGCTACACCCGCTCGATCAATTCCGCGCCTTCCAGACCCTGCGCGACAAGGGCCTATGCGACGAAGACATCGCGGCCGCCTATTTCGTCGGCGTCAATGTCGTCAAGCAGCGCCTGCGCATCGCCGCGGTGTCGGAGAAGCTTCTCGACATCTATGCCGAGGATGGCATGTCGCTCGAGCAGCTCATGGCGTTCACCGTGACAACGGACCATGCGCGCCAGCTCCAGGTCTGGGACGCGCTCCAGCGGTCCTACAGCCAGGAGCCTTATCAGATCCGGCGCATGCTGACGGAGAAAACCGTCCGCGCGTCGGATCGCCGCGTGCTGTTCGTCGGCATCGGCGCCTACGAGAACGCGGGCGGTGTCGTCATGCGCGATCTCTTCCAGCAGGACGACGGTGGCTGGCTTGAAAATATCGGGCTTCTCGAAACCCTTGTCGCCGAAAAACTGAAGACCGACGCGGAACATATCGCCACCGAGGGCTGGAAATGGATCGAGGTCGCAGTGGACTTCCCCTACGGTCACGACCACGGCCTGCGCGAGCTCGACGGCATACCGGCCGATCTCACCGACGACGAACGTGCCACGCGTGAAGCGCTGCGCACCGAGTTCGATCAGCTTCAGGCGCAATACGAAGATGCCGACGAACTGCCCGACGAGGTCGACCAGCGCCTCAGCGAGATCGAAACCGCGCTTGAGGCGTTCGAGTCGCGACCGCACGTCTTCGATCCGGCCGACATCTCCCGGGCCGGGGTGTTTGTCAGCATCGCTCACGACGGCCAGCTCCAGGTCGATCGTGGCTATGTTCGCCCCGAGGATGAAGCTCCAGTCGTCGAGCCCGGTCAGGAAGACCGCGACGATCTCGAGCAGGTTAGGATCGACAACGACACGTCGCCGGTTCAGCGTGTCGTCATCACCATCGGCGGCCAGGCCGAGCCGGAAGACGATGAGGACGACGTCGTTAAGCCGTTGCCGGATCGGCTGCTTAGCGAACTGACCGCGTACCGCACGCTGGCGCTGCGGGATGCCGTGGCGAACAATCCGCATGTCGCGATGACGGCGCTCCTGCACAAACTCTGCCTCGACGCCTTCCAGCACACAGCGACAGGCAACTGTCTCGAAGCGTCGGTGCGGCACGTGTTCTTCTCGATCCAGTCTGCCGACCTCAAGGAAAGCCCGTCCGCCAAGGCGGTCACCGAACGGCACGATGCCTGGAAGGCCGACATGCCGAAGGATGAAGCCGCGCTCTGGGATTGGCTCGCCGCACTGGACGACGCCAGCCGGGCCGCACTGCTGGCGCACTGCGTCTCTTTCGGCGTCAACGCGCTCTACGAGAAAGGCGATCGCTATGGCGGTCCCGGTCTCTCCGTTCACGGCGTCCAACATCGTCTCGCCCAGGCTGACCGCCTCGCACGGGCCGTCGGGCTCGACATGGTCGACGCCGGTTGGCGGCCAACGGTCGAGAATTATCTCGGCCGCGTCACCAAGCCTCGTATCCTCGAAGCGGTGCGCGAGGCGAACGGCGAGCAGTCGGCGCAGCTCATCGACCATCTGAAGAAGGCGGACATGGCGAAGGAGGCCGAACGGCTGCTCAACGGCACCGGCTGGCTGCCCGAGCCGCTCCGGTCTTCCGAAGCGACGACTGCCGACATCGGCGATGCCGACGCCAACGGCGGCGAAGAGGAAGCACTGCCCGCCTTTCTCGCCGACGGTGAAGACACAGCCAGCGAAGACGAGACCGACGCGCCAGTCGTGATCGCCGCCGAGTAACGCCCAGGAGCGGGGCGGCATGAGTCGCCCCGCTTACTTCTCTCCATCGAATTCCCTCCGCCCGGCCATCGCGCTGGGCGATTTCGTTTCAGGAGGCCATCATGGCTGATTTCTTCACGCACTTCTCATGCGTGCTCGATGTCGGCACGCCCGACAACGCGGCGCGCGCGCTCGAACTCTATAATGCGCTGATGGAAGAGAACGCCCGGGAAGACCCGCCCTCGGATGCTTTTCTGCTCTCCATCCAGCCCGAACACGGCGGCGCCGTGCTGTGGATCCGTGATGATGTCACGGGCGATCCGCAAACAGTCATCACCTTCGTCCTTCGTTGTGCGGAGATCTTCGATCTCAAGGGTCGCTGGGGTTTTCAATGGGCCAACACATGCTCCCGGCCCCGCATCGACGCCTTCAGCGGCGGGGCCCATTGTCTCGATCTCGCCACCCGCGAGACGATCGCATGGACCGACACGCGCGGCTGGCTCGCGCGGACTTTGTCGCCGGGCCGCGGAAAGCGCGGTGCGCGATGAGCATTCCCGATCACGCGCGCGCCAACTTTCAGACGCTGCTCCACGCTGCGGCAGACGGCAACCTCGCCCTCATGGAATGTGCCGATGCAGCGACCGGCGAGACCCGTTACGTCATCTGCGCCGTCGGACGCGATGGCGCGGATTTCCTGTTCACGCCCTTTGGCCACCTAGCCGATGGCAATCCCTACGACGCCTATGTGCCGCCGTCTGAGAACCTATCGGACGAATCAGCCTCCTGACACCCCGCGTCGTGACCTGTCTGGACGCGGCGGCCCGTCGGTCAACGGGCAAGCCGTTTCCGCATCGCGCGCGATGCGTGACCGCCAGGCCTTGACCGCATCCCGGTCGCCAGCCCCGTCGCAACGGAGATCAGGAGGCGGTCTACAATGTACAGGGTTCTCAACAAGCATCACGCAGGCGTGCCGGCGAGCGCCGTCTATGTCGGGCGCGGCTCGAAATGGGGCAATCCTTTCCGAATTGGCCCCGACGGCGACCGCGCCGCCGTCATCGCGAAGTACGAGCGCTGGCTCGCAGACCAGCATCATCTCCTGCGCGCGCTCGACGAGCTTCGCGGCTGCGATCTCGTCTGCTTCTGCGCGCCGCGACCATGCCACGGCGATTTCTTGCTGCGGCTCGCGAACGCGACACGCGAAGCGCGGATCGCGTGGTGGCGCGGCGTCAAGGCTGGCGGGATGACGAGAGGGAGAGTGTGGCCGGGACGGGTTTGAGCCGGTGCGGACCAGAGAGAGCGCCGGCCGGCTCGCCCGTGTCCAGCTCTCCCGAGGTCCCTTCCCATGTCGCATCCTTCCGCAGCGGCCGATCCGACGGCCGCGCCAATCCCGTGCACTCCCACGGTAGCTCCTGCGCCACGCCTCGCCGAGGCCGCGCAGCTTCTTCTTCCCCACCTTGAGCAAGGCCGGCGCGTCGACGCCGCCATTTTGCGTGCGGCGATGGAGCAAGCCCTCGGCCGCTCCGACACGTCCGGCGCCTGGGACTGGAAGACGGCCTACGACGCCTGCGAGGCAGCATCCGTCCTGTTTCTGCGCAAATACGGCAAGCCGATTTTCCGTAAAGCCGGTTCTGCGTCGGCAGCGCTGCCGCAGTTCGTGAAGCTCGTGAGCCTTCTTCCCACCCATACGCGGCGGTCAGAGGAGAGCCAGGCGCTCCAGCAATTCTCGACGCCGATCCCGCTCGGCCTCGCCGCGCTCTGTGCCGCCGCCATCACACCTGGCGACCACGTGCTTGAACCATCAGCAGGCACCGGCCTTCTCGCCATTCTGGCGGAAATCGCCGGCGGCGCGCTCGCACTCAACGAGTTGGCCGAGGCCCGCGCCGCGTTGCTCTCCTCCCTCTTTCCGGCCGTCCCCGTGACGCGGTTCGATGCTGCGCAGATCGACGATCATCTTGGCTCCACGATCGATCCGACCGTCGTCCTTATGAACCCGCCATTCTCGGCGATGGCGAATGTCAGTGGCCGGATGGCAGATGCCGCCTACCGCCATGTGGCCTCGGCGTTGGCACGTCTCGCCGACGGCGGGCGGCTTGTCGCGATCACCGGCGCGAACTTCGGCCCGGAAACGCCGGCGTGGCGCGACGCCTTCGTCCGTCTGCAGGAGCGCGGCACTGTCGTCTTCACCGCGGCGGTCGACGGCGCAGTCTACGCGAAGCATGGCACGACAATCGACACGCGGCTGATGGTCATCGACAAGATGCCCGCGTCCGATCCGGCTCAGTTTCCAGCGTCCGCCGGCATCGCGCCGGACATCGCCACGCTGCTCGGCTGGATCACCAAGCATGTTCCCCCGCGCCGCCCGGTCGCCAGATCACTCGCCGCGCCGACCGCCGTCGGCGTCGCCACGCCTCGCAGCGTTCGCGGCTATCTCGCCCGCGCCGCCTCGCGGCAACCGGCCGCCGCGCTTGCGGACCCTGCAGGCGTTGAGCTTTCCTACGAGATCCTCGAATGGGCGCCGCCCGAGGGCGCCCGCCTCACCGATGCGCTTTATGAAGAATACGGATTGCAGTCGATCCGTATTCCCGGCTCGCAGGCGCATCCGACCAAACTCGTGCAATCGGCCGCGATGGCGTCGGTTGCACCGCCGAAGCCCTCCTATAGGCCGCATCTTCCAGTGAACCTCGTCACGGGCGGCCTGCTATCCGACGCGCAGCTCGAGAGCGTCATTTACGCCGGCGAAGCGCACGGCGATTTCCTCGCCGGCGCATGGACCGTGGACGAAACCTTCGATCTCGTCACCGCCGCACGCGACGACGCCGAGACGTCCGTACGCTTCCGTCGCGGCTGGTTCCTCGGCGATGGCACCGGCGCCGGCAAGGGCCGCCAAGTCGCCGGCATCCTGCTCGACAATTGGCTGAAGGGTCGTCGGCGTGCGCTGTGGATCAGCAAGTCCGACAAGCTGATCGAGGATGCGCAGCGCGACTGGTCGGCGCTCGGCATGGAACGTCTGCTCGTCACGCCGCTCTCTCGATTCCGCCAGGGCACGCCGATCCGCCTCGCAGAAGGCATCCTATTTACGACCTACGCGACGCTACGCACCGATGAGCGCGGCGAGAAGCTTTCGCGTGTCCGGCAGATCGTCGAATGGTTGGGGGCCGATTTCGACGGAGTGATCATTTTCGACGAGTCTCATGCCATGCAGAATGCCGCGGGCGGCAAGGGCGAACGCGGCGACCAGGCACCCTCGCAGCAGGGGCGCGCCGGCCTACGGCTGCAGCACGCGCTGCCGAATGCGCGGGTTGTCTACGTCTCCGCGACAGGCGCCACCACCGTTCACAATCTTGCATATGCCCAGCGCCTTGGCCTCTGGGGCGGTGAGGACTTTCCGTTCGCGACACGCGCCGAGTTTGTCGAGGCGATCGAAGACGGTGGTGTCGCGGCGATGGAGGTCCTGGCGCGCGACCTTCGCGCACTCGGCCTCTATGCCGCCCGTTCGCTCTCCTATGAGGGCGTCGAATACGAGTTGATCGAACACGAGCTCACGCCGGAGCAAATCCGCATCTACGATGCCTATGCCGGCGCTTTCTCGATCATCCACAACAACCTCGATGCCGCGATGCAGGCCGCCAACATCACCGGTGACAGCGGCACGCTGAACGCGCAGGCGAAATCCGCCGCGCGCTCGGCGTTCGAGTCGGCCAAGCAGCGCTTCTTCGGCCACCTGCTCACCTCGATGAAAACGCCCTCGCTGGTCCGCTCGATAGAGCGCGATCTCGAGGCCGGCCACGCATCCGTGGTCCAGATCGTCTCGACCGGCGAAGCGCTGATGGAGCGCCGGCTCGCGGAGATCCCGACTGAGGATTGGGGCGACGTCCAGGTCGACATCACACCGCGTGAGTATGTGTTGGACTATCTTGCCCACTCCTTTCCGGTGCAGCTCTACGAGCCCTTCACCGACTCGGAAGGCAATCTCTCGTCGCGGCCGGTCTTTCGCGACGGCCAGCCGGTCGAAAGCCGCGAAGCGGTTACCCGCCGCGACCGGCTGATCGAGAAGCTCGCCTCGTTGCCGCCTGTGCCCGGCGCGCTCGATCAGATCGTGCAGCGCTTTGGCACGGACATGGTCGCCGAAGTGACAGGACGCTCGCGCCGCGTCATCCGCAAGGGCGATCGGCTGATGGTCGAGAACCGCGCGGCTTCGGCGAACCTTGCAGAAACCGCGGCTTTCATGGACGACGCCAAGCGCATTCTGGTGTTCTCCGAGGCCGGCGGCACGGGGCGCTCCTACCACGCCGAACTGTCGGCGCGGAACCACCGGCTGAGGGTTCACTACCTCCTCGAACCCGGATGGAAGGCGGACGCCGCCATCCAAGGCCTGGGTCGCACGAACCGCACCAACCAGGCGCAGCCACCGCTCTTCCGCCCGATCGCGACCAATGTGAAGGCCGAAAAGCGTTTCCTGAGCACGATCGCCCGCCGTCTCGATACGCTCGGAGCGATCACGCGCGGACAGCGTCAGACCGGCGGCCAGAACCTGTTCCGGCCTGAAGACAATCTCGAAAGTCATTACGGCCGCGATGCGCTCCGTCAGCTCTACATGCTGCTGGCGCGTGGCAAGGTCGAAGGCTGCTCGCTTCAGACCTTCGAGGATTCCACGGGTCTGAAGCTGATGGATGCGAACGGCATCAAGGACGAACTGCCGCCGATTACCACCTTCCTCAATCGTCTGCTGGCGCTGACCATCGACCTGCAGAACGTCCTCTTCACCGCGTTCGAACAGTTGCTCACCGCCCGCATCGAAGGGGCGATCGCATCCGGCAGCTATGACGCGGGCCTCGAGACGCTGCGCGCCGAGAGCTTCGTCATCACGGATCGAAGCGTCATTTACAGCCATCCCGCGACCGGCGCCGAGACGCGATTGCTCACCATCACCGAGCGCAGACGCAACCTTCCGGTGACGCTGGCGGAAGCCTTCGATCGTCTCTCCGATCCGCGCGCGGTGCTCTTGATCAACGAGCGATCGGGACGCGCCGCCGTTCAGGTCCCGGCGCCGAGCCTCATGCTCGACGACGGCGAGATTGAACGGCGGGTACGGCTGATCCGGCCGATGGAGCATCACAGCCTTCCGCTGAAGACAATGGCGGAAAGCCATTGGATGGAGGCCAACCGTGAGCGCTTCGCGGAGGCTTGGCACGTCGAACTCGGCGAAGTTTCCGATTTCACCGACAGCACCATCCATGTGGTGGCAGGCTTGCTCCTCCCGATCTGGAAGCGGCTGCCGAACGAGTCGACCCGGGTTTACCGACTCCAGACCGATACGGGTGAGCGCATCATTGGCCGCAAGGTTTCGGCCGCCTGGGCGGCGAACGCGCTGGCGGCCGACACGCCGACCCTGACGCCTGACATGGCGTTCGGCGCACTGATGGAGGGGCGAACCATCCTCGACCTCGCCGAGGGCCTGCAGCTTCGCCGTGTTCGCGTCATGGGCGCCAACCGCATCGAGCTGTCGGGATTCGACGACACGATGCGCGACCGGCTGAAAGCCTATGGCCTCTTCCACGAGATCATTTCCTGGAAGCTGCGCATGTTCGTGCCGACCGATGCGAGCGGCGTCGAAACACTCAATCGCGTGCTCGATCGCTATCCGGTCGAGCGCGTCGGCGAACGGGAGGCCGCGTGATGCCGCGCGACGCTTCCGACCTGGCACGCCGGCTCGCGCGCGACGCGGAGACGGTGTGCCGTCACTATCTTTCCAATGGCCGCCGCGAAGGTCGTTATTGGCAGGTTGGCGATGCCCGCAACACACCCGGTCGATCCATGTTCGTTCGGTTGAAGGAGTCATCGAAAGGACCAGCCGGCAAGTGGACCGATGCCGCAACAGGCGAACATGGCGATCTCCTCGACATCATCCGCGAGAGCTGCGGCCTCGTCGACTTCCACGATGTTGCTGACGAAGCGCGCCGCTTCTTGAACCTGCCGCGCAGCGAACAGGAGCCTTCGCCAAACTCGGCCAGACCACCTGCGCAGACTGGCTCGCCGGAGGCCGCACGGCGGCTCTTTGCGATGTCGCAGCCGATGATGCGCACACTCGCAGAGACGTATCTCCGTAATCGCGGCATTACGCCTTTGCACGAAGCCGGCGCATTGCGATTCCACCCGCGCTGCTACTATCGCCCGGATGATTACTCGCCGACCGAAATTTGGCCAGCGATGATCGCACGTGTGACCGACCTTGATGGGCGCATCACCGGCGCGCACCGCACCTGGCTCAATCCCGCCGGCTTCGATCTCGTCCGTCTCGGCAAGGCGCCGATCGATACGCCACGGCGCGCGATGGGCGATCTTCTCGGCAACGCCGTCCGTTTCGGTGTGGCCACCGATGTGCTCGCGGCCGGCGAAGGCATTGAGACCATGCTGTCGCTGCGCTGCGTGTTGCCGACCTTGCCGATGGCCGCTGCGCTCTCGGCCAATCACCTCGCAGCCTTGTTGCTTCCGCCGACGCTGCGCCGGCTCTATATCGCTCGCGACAACGATGCGGCCGGCGACGGGGCCGCGATCGCGTTGACCGAGCGGGCCCGCTCGGCCGGGGTCGAGGCGATCACCTGGACCCCGAGGCGGGGCGACTTCAACGAGGATCTGCGCGGCATCGGCGTCGACGTGCTGGCAGCAGCCTTGCGGATCGAACTTATCCCGCAGGACGTCGCGCGCTTCATGCACGTTGACGCCGCCGAGACGGGATGAAGGGCGACGGTTCGCGTGTCGCCATGGTTGGTCTGGTGAGGCCCCGCAAGCCGGAAAGAGTCCGCACCCTGGCCTTCTAGAGGGCGATCGGACCAGAAGCGCCCCGGTCCAGCAACCTCAAGGGCCGACTATTTTCCGTCGGCGGCGAAGCCGCCTTTACAGCGCGAGACAAAATAGCCGGCCCCTTCGGTCCTCCGCTGCGCTTCGGCCGCGGCGCGAGGGCGCCGCGGTGCAAGCCCGTTCCGCTCCCGGTCCAGTGATCGCCACGAAGGCCGCGATGGGCGCGGCCGATCCGGCAAAGGACCTCACCATGACGACCGACCATGACGACATCGACTTCGAACCGCCGCACAGCTCATCCCCGACCGATCACGTCCTCAACGAGCTTCAGCTCTACGGCTACCGTCCCTTCCAGGGCGAACCCGACCCGAGGCCGCTTCCCGAAGGCAATGTCGTGGCCGGCGCCGTCGTCGACATCTTCGACGCCCTGATCTCGACTCTGGGTGAAACGCGCCTTGAGCCGGACCTCGAGGATCTGCTCTGGTCAACGGTCAATCTCTTCCACCGCGCCGTCGATCGCATCGAGCGCGAACTCGACGATAACGAACAGGCGCAGCGGCGCAGCCAGCGCGAGCAGAACGGCTCGGAAGTGAAATCGGTCGAGCTCGAACGCCTGACGGCCGAGGGCATCACGCTGATCGAGCGCCGCAACAGCATGGAGCTCTTCCGCGACCAGGCCGCCGAACACTTCGAGACGCACACCGGCACACCCTGGCGTCCCCGGTCAGGATCGCTGATCAATCATCGCGCGCTCACCGCAGCGATGATCGACAGCCGCGACTTTCTGGCTGCGAAGCGTCGGGCCGAGACCGAGGTCATGCTGCCGCCTGGTCCGAAGATCGCGCTCACCGGCGGGCTCGACTTCAACGACCATCGCATGATCTGGGATCGACTCGACAAAGTCCACGCCAAGCATCCCGACATGGTGTTGCTGCATGGCGGGTCGCCGAAAGGCGCGGAGCTCATCGCCGCCAAATGGGCGAGCAATCGCAACGTGCCGCAGATCGCCTTCAAGCCGGACTGGACGAAGCACGCGAAGGCGGCTCCGTTCAAGCGCAACGACGCGATGCTGGCGGTCCTGCCGATCGGCGTCCTGCACTTCCCGGGCACCGGCATCCAGGACAACCTCGCCGACAAGGCACGCAAGCTCGGCATTCCGGTCTGGAAGCACGACGAAGGCGGCGCGTAAGCGCCGCCACTTACGGCATCAGGTATCGAGCAGCTCCGGCCGAAACAGCCGGCGCCGGCTGATGATCTTGCCGGCGACCATGAATACCCCATCGCCGGTGTAATGCAGCGTCTCCGGATGCCTCGGCGACTTGGCGACATGCGCCTTCACCACTTCGAAAACGAAGAAATTATATTTGTCGACCAGCGCATCATCGACAAGACGGCATTCAAAATTTGCGTGACACTCGACAATCAGCGGCGCCTTCACGCGCGTTGCCGATTGCGCCGTGAGCCCGAACCTCTCGAACTTATCGACCTCAGCGCCCGTCGTGTTGCCAACGCCGACCACGGTGTCGATCAACGTCGTGGTCGGGAGATTGATCACGCACTCACGGCTCTTGCAGACCAGGTCAAAGCTGTAGTTTGCGCCGGCGATGACGCAACCGATGAGTGACGGTGTAAACTCCATCATCGTGTGCCACCCCATCGTCATGATGTTTCGCCTGTCATCCAGCGCTGACGACACCATCACGATTGGCCCAGGCTCAAGGTAGCGCCGAACCTGAGAGACCGGAAAATCAAGCTTTTCTGAGCGTCTCGCCATCGTTCCTCCTGCGGTCGGGTCAGGCCCCTGGCACGGTCGCGGACACCGCCGATGTCTGGTGGGACGGGTTTCCTCTCCCATTCGAGGCCAATTTTCGTTATAGTTCGGATCGCGCCGTGGTGGTGGTGGAAGGCGCGACCGTCACACGCTTTGTCACGGAGACGCCGCGATGCTCGTCATCGGACTCATACTCAGCATTTTTGGGATCGGCCTGTTCTGCTGGCTGATCTTCGCCCTTGCGGTTTATGCGCTGCCCTTCTTCGTCGGCCTCACCGCCGGCATGGCCGCCTTCCACAGCGGCGCGGGCGTCCTCGGCGCCCTCCTTATCGGCATCGTCGTGGGCGCGTTGACGCTGGGCGTCGGCCAGGTCGCTTTTGCGCTCGTCAAGCCGATCCCCTTGCGCGCGGCCATTGCAGCGGCCTTCGCCATCCCGGCCGCGATCGCCGGCTACCACGCCGTGTTGGGGCTCTCGCAGATCGGCATGCCATCGCTGTTCTGGCGGGAGACCTTCGCTTGGGTTGGCGCCATCATCATCGGCTGCACGGCTTGGGCGCGCATGACGGTGTTGGCCGAACCCCTTCCGCTGCGACCGGACGGGGCAAATGCGGATGAGCCGCAGCCGGTTCTTACGGCCGCAACACGGGAAGGCTGAGAGGCCGGCCTCTTCGTCATCGAACAGGTTCGCGAAGCACGGTCCAGCGCCATCGGGTCTCGGTTGAGAAACGAGGACGGCCCCGGCCTATCGAAGCGCAGAGCCCGCAGCACCGATCTCCCGGCACTCACATAAAGACGGATGAAGGCGTTCAGTCGCGGCGAGTCCCCGGCAATCGATCCCGCCTTTTTCTACGCCATGGCTTCTTTCTCTACGCCTGAACTCGCCGACGTCTTGTGCAAGAGAACCGATATCCGCCACGTCTCCTCCTGAGGATGCTGTTCAGAGCACGGACGCACCTGGCCTCGTGATGGCCTGATCTGGCCGAAGACCGGCTGCGCCTCGATCGCCTGAGCCGCAACGCCGTCGGCTCGACTTTCTTCCCCTGGGCTAAAGCCCATTCCTCGCGAGGCAAGAAAGTCTCACCGCCGTCATCCTCCGCTGCGCTCCGGCCCGCGAGCGGGTGCGTCGTCGATCGTCCCCGGCCTGTCGATCGCCATCGAGGCCGCGGTGGTCGCGGGCTCGAAATCAGCAAGGAGAAGTGACATGGCTAACATCGGTTCTTTCAAGAAGGTCGGCAGCGACTTCCAGGGCGAGATCGTCACCCTGAGCTTGCAGACGAAAGGCGTCCGGATCGTCGCCGAGACCAACCGCTCCAACGAGAACGCCCCCAGCCACCGCGTCTATGTGGGCCGGGCCGAGATCGGGGCAGCGTGGTCGAAGCGCTCCGAAGAAGGCCGCGACTACCTCTCGCTCAAGCTCGACGACCCTTCCTTCAACGCTCCGATCTACGCGAACCTGTTCGATGACGAAGAGGCCGACGGCTACACCCTCATCTGGTCGCGGCCCCGCAAGAACGGCGACTGAGGCCTTCGCAGCAACCCCGCCCGGCCGCGCCGGGCGGGGTTCGCACGCGCAAGCATTAGACGGCGGCCTCTTACGAAACTCAGGAACCCTGAGCTTGCCCGACCTTGAGCAGGCGCAACGCGTTCATGGTCACAAGCACCGTCGCCCCCGTATCGGCGAGGATTGCAGGCCAAAGCCCCGTGATGCCGACGACGGTCGTTACAAGGAACACCGCCTTTAGCCCGATCGCGATCGCGATGTTCTGTCGAATGTTGGCCATGGTTCGCTTCGATAGGGCGATCATCGCGAAGACGTCCCCCACCCGTCCGTGAAGGACGGCAGCATCGGCCGTTTCGAGAGCCACGTCCGCGCTGCCGCCCATGGCGATGCCGACATCCGCCGCGGCGAGAGCCGGCGCATCATTGATGCCATCGCCGACCTTGATCACTGAGAAGCCCTGGCGCTTCAACTCGCCGACGACACGCTGCTTGTCTTGCGGCAGCAATTCGGCGTGCACCTCGATACCGAGCTGCTTGCCGATCGCGTCCGCGGTTCGCCGATTATCTCCTGTCAGCATCACGGTCTTGATTCCCGCATCAGCCAGCGCTTTCAGACCGGCCTTGGCGTCGACACGCGGTTCGTCCCGCATCGCGATGGCGCCGGCAACCTGTCCATCGGCGAGCAACACCGATACGGTCTTTCCGTCGTCGTTGAAGGCAGCGATCCGTGCGATCTGATCGGGCGTAAGCGCCGTGCGATCGCCCGCTGCGTGCGGTGAGCCGAAGAACACCTCGCTGCCGTCGACCGTCCCGGTGATCCCCTTTCCACCGATCGCCTTGGCGTCGGTGATCTGGGGCACGGCAGCATTATCACTCGCCGCGCGCTCCAGAATCGCCCTAGCGAGCGGATGGTTTGAGCCGGTTTCAAGCGCCGCGGCGAGCCTCAGCACGTCTGCCTCCGGCCGGCCGAAGCCGACAATGTCGGTCACTTGCGGCTTGCCTTCTGTCAACGTGCCAGTCTTGTCGAAGGCGGCGGCGGTAATCGTTCCGATCTTTTCCAGAACGGCGCCGCCCTTCAACAACAAGCCGCGCCGGGCGCCGGCCGACAACGACGCTGCGATCGCCGCCGGGGTCGAGATCACCAGCGCGCACGGACATCCGATCAGCAAGATGGCAAGGCCTTTGTAGATCCATTCGCTCCAGGCGCCGCCAAACAGCAGCGGAGGTATGACGGCGACCAAAGCGGCGACCACGACGACGCCTGGCGTATAGTAGCGCGAAAACCGGTCGATGAAGCGCTCGGTTGGAGCCTTGCTCTCCTGCGCTTCCTCGACCAGCTTCACAACGCGGGCGATGGTGTTGTCGGCAGCGGCGGCCGTCACGCGGATGCGCAGCGCCGCCTCGCCATTAACGGTGCCAGCGAAGACGATAGCGTCTACGCCCTTACGGACGGGCGTGCTTTCGCCGGTGACGGGCGCCTCATCGATCGCGCTTTCACCCGATACGATCAAGCCGTCCGCAGGAATGCGGTCGCCGGGCCGCACGAGGATCAAGGAATCGACTATGAGGTCCTCGGCCGGGACCTCACGCGTCTTGCCTCCCTCTTCGAGCAAAGCGGTCTTCGGCAACAACGCGGTCAGCGATTGAATGCTGGCGCGCGCTCGGCCCGCCGCGACCCCTTCGAGCAGTTCGCCGATCAGAAAGAGAAAGACGACAGTTGCCGCTTCTTCGCTTGCGCTTATGGCGACGGCGCCGACGGCGGCAATCGTCATCAGCATCTCGATCGAGAAAGGCGTGCCGGCGATAGCCGCCATGATGGCGCGCCGGGCGATCGGCACGAGTCCAACCAGCATCGCCGCCGTGAATATCCAGGGTTCAAATCCTGGAACCAACTTGCCTATCGCGTAGGCCGCGATCAGCGCGATGCCGCTGGCAATCGTGAGCCGTCCTTTACCGCTCCGCCACCATGGGCCGTTTGTCGGACCATGGTCGTGACCGTGCAGTTCGGCACTAGACGCCTTGCCGTCGTTCTGCCCGTTGTGATGACGATGCTCAGGACCCTCGCTCTTTCGGGCATCGTCATGCGCGTGAGCGTCCGGGCCGCTGCGACCTTGGCAACCACAGGCCTCGACCGCCTTCGGTCCGCCGTCGCCGATCGAATGTTCTGTCAGCAGTCTGAGCTTGTATCCCAGTCCGGTCACCGTCTTCGTGATCGCCGGACCAACTGCCTCATCGTCACCGTGGCGCACGGTCATCGTGCCGGCGGTGGCCGACACGGAGACATCTTCGACACCCGGCACGCGGCGCACCGCGGTGTCGATCTTTGCCGCACATGAAGCGCAGTCCATGCCATCGACCCGATAGCGGCTCTGTTGCGAATGCTTCGTCATGACCAAATCCTCGATTCAGCCATAGCGCTACGTCCTCTAGTCGCTAGAGGAGCAAGGGCAAAGATCCGCTGCGGGATAGAAAATGCGCACGGCGCGCTGTCGATCTCGCGGCTGGGCAGAGCCCGGGCGAGAAAGAGCTCCCCACTGGCAGCCCTTGATTTTTGGTGCGCAATCGCCAATTCCTCTAGTGACTAGAGGAGTGACCGTCGTGCGCCACATCTCCATCGGCGAGGCAGCCAGACACAGCGGCGTGAAAGTACCGACGATCCGCTATTACGAGCAGATCGACTTGCTGCCGGCCCCACCCCGAACCGAAGGCAATCGTCGCACGTACGATACGCGCGATCTTCACCGGCTGATGTTCATTCGCCACGCTCGCGAATTGGGGTTCGAGATCCCAGCGATACGGACCTTGCTGACCTTGCAGGATCAGCCCAATCAGTCTTGCGCGACGGCGGATGCAATCGCGAAAGCCCGCCTTGTCGAGGTCGAGCAGCGCATTGCGAGCCTAGGTGCGCTCAAGGCCGAGCTTGAGGTGATGATCGACGGTTGCAGTCACGGACGCCTGGCGGAGTGTCGTGTCATCGAGGTGCTAGCTGACCATGGCCAGTGCATGCACCCGCACAATCAGCCGATCGCCTCCTCAACAAGCAAAAGCGCCAAGAAGCCGAAGAAGAACATCGCTGTCACCCACGGCCGATCGGGCGTTTCATGAGCTTCGATCAGCAATTCCTCGGTCACAAGGTAGAGAAGAGCGACCAGTCCGAATGCAAAGAAACCGGTCAGAATCGGACCGGGCAGCAACGCGACCGGAGCCCCGAGTAAAGCGCCGACAGGCAGCAGGATGATCAGCCCGGCCGTTATTCCGACGATTCTGGCTTTGGAGTGAACACTCTCTCCGAGCTCCGTCGCCACAGTAAGGCCGAGAAACAGAATCTCGATCGTCAAGGCAATCGTCAACAGAATGCCAACTTTTGGGCTCGCCGCGAATCCGATCCCAAGCACCAGACCGTCGATCAGAATATCGACGGCAATTGCCGTCAACAGGCCCGCTGGCCCTTTCGCCCACTCTTCCAACTGTTTTACCAGCAGCATCGTGACGACGCCGATCGCGCCACCGATCGCCGTCGCCCAGGGCGAGCCTCGATGCATGACATCGGGCAGGATCTCGCCAGCCGCCGCCGCGAATACAACGCCGGCAGCAAAATGTTGGATCGCGCTGACCAAAGTTGCTTTCGGCCGCGCGTTCACCGCAATCACGGCGCCGATCATTGCGGCCGCAGCCGGGATCAAGGTGAATTGCCAAGCTGAGGCCACCCCAAGCACCTTATTGTTTGTTCGTTGCTCTTGTTGTTGTTGGCGTCAGTCGAATATCCGACCGAGGAAGCCGCGTCCGTGACCACCGCGGCTGCCGTGGCCATCACGTGACCCGTGGCCACCATGACCGCCGTGCTGATCATATCCGCCCCACGGTCCCGGCGCGCTCGGTGCCTCTGAGGACGAAGGCGGTGCGGAAGACCTCTGCTGGGAAACCTGAGAGGTCTCGGCCGCGCTCCGCTCAATGATCTTGTCAAGCTCACCACG
Organism: Allobosea spartocytisi; assembly: GCF_014764685.1. Lineage (NCBI taxonomy): Bacteria > Pseudomonadati > Pseudomonadota > Alphaproteobacteria > Hyphomicrobiales > Alloboseaceae > Allobosea > Allobosea spartocytisi. The sequence goes on along the minus strand of NZ_JACXWY010000021.1, from coordinate 1,226 downwards.
GTCCAACCATACCCCGCGGCATTTCGGGCAGTAGTCGATCTCGATGTTCTGCCGTTCGCTGATCACGAGATCGACACGGCAGACGGGGCACAACATGCCAGTGCCTTCGGTTCGCTCCATCGCAAAGAACTCCTTCCTTCACCAAGCTGGAAGGAGATCCTAAATCCTCTAGTGACTAGAGGAGCAAGAGGTTCTCAGCAGGAAACCTCGCGCCGCACCGACGCCCCCTAATCCCGGTCTCACCCAATTCCGCCGACGACCACCACAGTCGCCGAAAAAAGCAACTATTTTCGTCTTCGCAAGGAACGCCACAGCAAGCCCTCCGTTTTCGCTCAATAGGAGGGCATCAAAGTGTTGCCTGAGCCGGCGTTGGATCGCGAGAAACCTCATGTGCTCGTTGTCGAGGATGAAGTCCTTATGCGCGCACTCATCGCCGACGAGTTGCGAACAGCAGGCTGCGCCGTCATCGAGGCCAACTCCGCTGACCAGGCGCTCGATTATCTCGTGGCCGGCGGCAAGGTCGATCTTATGTTCTCCGATATCCAGATGCCTGGCTCCCTCAACGGCCTGCAGCTCGCCGAGCGAGTCCGCGCAGATTTTCCGACCGTCCCAGTGATCCTCACGTCCGGAAACGATCACTTGAACAGCGAGACGATGCCCGGGCGCTTTATCGCGAAGCCATATGACATCACACAGACAGTGGCATTGGTTTTTGTAACTTTGGGCGTCGCGCCGCCGGGAACGCCCGCGTGAGCGACACACGCATCCTCATTGTCGACAGCAACGTCCTGGTCCGCACACCGCTCGCCGAATATCTCCGCGAGTGCGGTTATCAAGTGCTGGAAGCCACCAATTCTGTAGAAGCCAAAGAGGTATTGAACAACACGGCTCGTCCCATTGACGTCGTGCTTATCGATGTCGGCGCTGAAGACCAAAGCGGATTCGCTCTCGCGCATTGGATACGCGATCGCGCCCCAGGTCCACGCGTAATCCTCGCCGGAACGATTACGGGCTCTGTCGAGAAAGCTGCGGATCTTTGTCAGGACGGGCCGGCCGTATCGAAACCTTATGATCACCGCCTCGTGCTGGACCGTATCCAGCGTCTTCTGGCTGCCAAGAACCGCGGCGACCAGGCCTGACAACCGTGCTAGGCGGTGCGTCGGATCGCCCCCGAGCATCTCACAACCGTCCCGGCCTGACCCGAATCACCCCGCACCCCGCCCACC